>NZ_CP022521.1:2113611-2415555 GCF_002234535.1 Actinoalloteichus hoggarensis | reverse complement strand
GGATTCGGCGAGCACACCCCCGGTACTCGGCGACCGCCCGATCGGGGGAGTCCGCTCCCCGTCTCGGGTGATCGCCGGACCGTCCGATGTCGACGGTGGCCGTCCGGTGTGCTCCCGCAGGGCGCGGTCCTCGAGGCGTCGCCTCAACGGGCGGTGCGCCGGACGAACAGCACGCTGGAGATCACGAACGCCAGCGTGCCCAGCGTGACGCACCAGCCGACCGCCCACGCGGCGCTGCTCCCGACGGGCGTTCCGGACAGCAGCGCGCGGACCGTCTCGATGACCGGCGTGGCGGGCTGGTGGTCCGCGATGACACGCAGGGCGGCGGGCATCGTCTCCGTCGGGACGAACGCACTGCTCAGGTAGGGCAGGAAGAGGATGACGAAGGAGAACTGCCCCGCGCCCTCGACCGTCTTGGACACGACGCCGAAGATCATCGACAGCCAGCTGATCATCAGCACGTACAGCGCCACCACGCCGAAGACCCCCACCCAGGCGAGCAGGTCGGCCTGGGGCCGAAAGCCGATCAGCAACGCCACGAGGATCACCAGCGTGGTGGAGACGATGTTCCGCAGCAGGCTCGTGATCACATGGCCGGTGAGCACCGCGCTGCCGACGATCGGCAGCGATCGGAACCGATCGATGACGCCGGTGACGAGGTCGGCGGTCAGTCCCGTTCCCGTCTGGGCCGCGCTGAAGCCCGCCGACAGGATCAGCACGCCCGGAACGGCGTAGTCGACGTAGCCGCCGCTGCGGTCGATCGCCCCGCCCAAGACGAACACGAAGAGCAGCATCATCGTGATCGGCAGGATCAACGACACGATCAGGTCGTCGGGAGTGCGCAGGACGTGCCGAATCCGCCTGCCGATCATGGTCATGACGTCCGAGACGGCCCAGCGCAGGCTCGAACGGCTCGTCGGAGTGGTCGCGGTGTTCATCGGGCTGCCGTCTCCTGAGGTACGCGGGGGGTGTCGGTGAGGGATAGGAACACGTCGTCGAGGGTCGGGGTGCGCAGTTCGAGGCCGGCCGCGGGCGCCTCCGCCCGGCGCAGCCGATCGAGCAGGACGCGGACCTGCTCGGCGCTGCCGTCGAAGGCGACGCGCAGGCACAGGTTCGTCTCGTCGCGGTGCAGCGTCTCGGCGCCGAGGTGCCAGGCGGCTCGTTCGAGCGTGGGGACGTCGGCGAAGGTCAGCTCGACGGCGCCCGCCGACAGACCGCGCTTGAGTTCCGCGGCGGTGCCCTCGGCGACGATCCGTCCGCCGTTCAGGACGGCGATCCGATCGGCGAGCTGGTCGGCCTCCTCCAGATACTGTGTCGTGAGCAGGATGGTGACGCCGTCGGCGACCAGTTCCCGGATGACCGACCACATCGTCTGTCGACTGCGGGGGTCCAGGCCGGTCGTCGGCTCGTCGAGGAAGATCACCGGCGGCGCGGTTATGAGACTGATCGCGAGATCGAGCCTGCGGCGCATTCCGCCGGAATACCGGCCCACCAGGCGGTCCTGGGCGTGTTCGAGGTCGAATCGGCGCAGCAGCTCCGCCGATCGCCTGCGGGCCGCCAACCTGCCGAGGTGATTCAGCCGCGCCATCATCACCATGTTCTCGCGGCCGGTCAGCACCTCGTCCACGGCCGCGTACTGCCCGGTCAGACTGATCACGCCCCGCACCGCCTTGGGCGTGCGCACCACGTCGTGGCCTGCGATGACGGCCCGTCCGCCGTCCGGCGGGATCAGCGTCGACAGAATGCGCACCATCGTCGTCTTGCCCGCGCCGTTGGGGCCGAGCAACGCGAAGATCGTGCCAGGCGCCACCCGGAGGTCCACTCCGCGTAACACCTTGTTCTCGCCATAGGACTTGGTGAGTCCGACAGCCCGAATGATCGGGTCCACTGTCATCCCCTCTTCCCCCTCATCTGTTCCGAGTTCCGGACGTCGTCGTACCGCCGAGGCCGGAGAACGACACCGGATCGGAAGACTCATATATGCGATAAACGGACGTGTTTATGCCGTACGTTCCGGTGTATCTTATACACAGACCTAGGATGCCGGTCAACCGACGACGGGACGTGGGAGACGATGGACACCGACGCGACAGCAGGGCTGTCCCAGGCCCTGACGATGCTGTGGAAGGACGCGGCAGCGGACGAGGCGCCCCGACGACACACCCGGCCGGGACTGAGCCTGGCGGCCATCGTCTCGGCGGCCATCGAGGTCGCCGACGCGGACGGACTGGCCGGGCTCTCCATGGCGGCGGTCGCCCACCGCCTCGGCTTCACGACGATGTCGCTGTACCGCTATGTGAGCAGCAAGGACGTCCTGCTGGTCCTCATGCACAACGAGGCGACGGCGGTGCCCGACACCGCACCGGAGTCGCCGCCGCAGGGCTGGCGCGCCGGTCTGGAGGCCTGGACCCGCGACCAGCTCGCGATGTACCTCCGCCATCCGTGGCTGGCCGACATGAAGATCACCGGACCGCCGTTGACTCCGACCTCCCTGGCCTGGATGGAGCGTGGGCTCGCCACCATGCGGGAGACGGGGCTGAGCGAGATCGAGAAGCTCAGCGTCATCGCGACGCTCACCGGCTACGTCCGCCACGAGGCCGCCTTCGCCCGGGATCTGTCTCGTCCGGACCCGCAGCAGGGCAGCAGCGGCCCCTACGCGCAGACCGTGGCCCGGCTCGTCGACCCGGCGACCCATCCCGCGCTGTCCGCCGCGCTCGCCGCGGGCGTGTTCGAGGACGAACCCACCGGGCCGCTCCAGCCCGACGACTACCTGGCGGAGGCCTTCACGTTCGGCTTCGAGCTCATCCTGAACGGCGTCGCCGCGCTCGTCGAGAAGCGCACCCCACCCGGCTGAGCCGACGGCGCGTCCCGCCGCGGGGCGGTCAGTGGACCTGGAAGTTCGCCATCATCATCATGTCCTCGTGCTCCAGGTTGTGGCAGTGGAACACGTATCGGCCGGTATGTCCGGAGAACCGGATGATGATCTCCGCCTCCTCCCCGCCCGCCAGGTCGATGGTGTCCTTCCAGCCCGCGTCGTAGGGCCCCGGCGTCCGGTCGTTGCGGGTCAGCACCTGGAAGTGGGCCATGTGCAGGTGCACCGGATGGTGGACGTTCGTCCGCAGTCGCCAGATCTCGACCGAGCCGAGCACCGGATCGGCGTCGATGCGCTCGGGGTCGAAGGGGCGGCCGTTGATCGTCCACATCCGCGCGCCGTCGATCCGGTCTCTGGCGAAGCGGAAGTCGCGTTCGACGACGGCCGTGGCGGGGTCGAGGGTCTCGAACTCGACGAGTCGATCCGGGATGACGGAGTCGTCGGTCTCCTCCCGAACGACGTGGAACCGCATCACCGGGCGGGTCGTCTCGGTGCCGTAGGCGTTGACCAGCGTCACCTCGGTGCCGACCGGGTACGCGGAGAAGTCGATCACCACGTCGAAACGCTCCGCCGAGGCGATCTCGATCTGGTCGTGTTCGATCGGCGCGCCCAGGAGCCCGACGTCGCTGCCGATCTGCACGAAGGACGGCCCGGACGCTGGCGGCGGATCCAGGAGCAACTGGTAGCGCCGTGCGTTGGAGGCGTTCAGGACGCGGAAGCGGTACCTCGTGTCGGAGACCTCCAGATACGGCCACGGCGCCCCGTTGACCAGGATGACGTCGCCGAGCACGCCCTCCATCATCTCCTCGCCCACCCCGGGGACGCCCCCGAGCGAAGGGTCGAGGGAGGGATAGTCGAACGAGCCGTCCTCGGCGAAGCTGCGATCGCAGATCATCAACGGGATGTCCCGTTCGCCGCCGGGCAGCCCCAGGGCGTCCTCGGCGCCGTCGCGGAGGATGTGGAAGCCCGCGAGTCCTCGGTAGACCTGCGGGCCGGTGAAGTCCATCCGGTGGTCGTGGTACCAGAGCGTGCACGCGCGCTGCTCCAGCGGATAGACGTACTCCCGCTCGTCCTGGCTGGTGTCGCCTGCCGGATAGTGCGCGACGTGCTCGGGATCGGGCTCCCAGCCGCCGACCGGCAGGATCAGATCCGTCGGATATCCGTCGTGCTCGGCCGGGTTGACCCCGCCGTGCAGGTGCACCGCGACCGGCACCGGCAGCTCGTTGCGCTGTCGCACGACCACTCGTCTGCCCAGGCGCGTCTCGAGGGTCGGACCGGGGAAGACGCCGTTGTAGCCCCAGACCTCCGTGGTCAGCCCCGGCAGGATCTCGACGTCCGCCGCGCGCTGGGTGATCTCGTAGTAGTCGGTGGTGTCGTCCGTCCTGGTGGGCGTCAGCACCGGCGGGACGGGCAGCGGCACACCGAAGGGATCCGGGAGCGGGGCACCGCTGGGCACCAGTATCCCGGTGCTGCCCTCGGCCGCGCAGGCCGACAGCAACGGCGCCGCCACGACCGCGCCGCCGAGGAGTCGCAGCATGGTCCTACGAGTGAGCGTCATGCCCAGGTCCTCCAGAGTTCCGATCAGGCTGAGCGGCGACGCCTGCTCGCCACCGGAGCGATCCGACGCACAGCGTGATCGTTCTACCACGTTCCGAAGTCGACCCGGGTGCGTCGCGCGGTGTCGGTCGGCGTCGCGTCCACCACACCCGATCGGCCGGTACCCGCGGTCGCCGTTCGGGCCGGTCCACCGCCGCGGCCTGTCTCGGGACGGACCTGCCTCGCGCCCGGCGCGGTGCGGCCGTCGTGCCCGGCCCGCGCCCGCACCTCCCCACGACGCCGGACGCGTCGGATCTCGCCCCGACTCGCCGTCGTCCGGGCACCCCTCGGACCGTCTGTGCGGATGCGGGCCAGGCCTCTCGTCTGCCGTGAGAACAGTCGGCCGCCTCGCTGAGACCGGCGAGGAGGGCGCTGTCCACGGAGGCGGGTGTGGTCATGACGGACGCGGCCCCTTCTCGGGGCCGGTCCCGTGCTCTCCACGCAGCGGAGTGCCCAGGTCGGCGCGGCGATTCGTGGTCGTTCGCCACGTAGGTGGACGACGGCCGGCGCTGCGACGTCCTGTCAACCGCGGTCCACGGGCCCAAGGGGGCGGCCGGGTCGGCTCCGCGCCGCGCCCGCGGCTCGTCGGGAGACGCGCAGCAGCCCGCGCCGTCCGCCGAAGAGCAGGGCCAGGACGAAGAGCCCGACGGCGCTGAGTCCGACGGTGCCCGCGATCGAGGCGTTCAGACTCACGGCCAGCCGTTGTCCGACGACGGCCGCGATCCAGGCCGAGGCCACCGCGATGGCCAGCATCCCGTCGAGCCGCACCGCGAGCAGTCCGCCCGTCGCCGCGGGGACGATGAAGAAGGTGACCACCAGGATCGCGCCGACGCTCTCGAAGGCCGTCACCGCCACGAGCGCCGTCGCCACCAGCACCGTGCGATCGACGATCCGAGGGCCGAGTCCGGCGACGCGGGCGAAGTCCGGGTCGAACGTGGCCGTCTGGAGGGGTCGCCAGAGCAGCAGGATCACCACCAGCACCGACACCGCCGCCAGGCCGGTGATCAGCAGCGATCGAGGCACGTCGACGCCCAGGACCGCCACGGTGCGCAGCGGCGCGAAGGTGATCTCCCCGTAGACGGCGGCGTCGAGGTCGAGGTGTGCGCCGGAGGCGTATCCGCTCACCCCGACGACTCCGAGGGAGAACAACGCGGGGAACACCAGGGCGATCGCGGCGTCCGATCCCAGCAGGCCGCTGCGACGCAGTGCCGTGTAGCCGAGCACGCACACCACGCCGAACGCGGCGGCGCCCAGGATCATCGTCAACGGGGCCCGCCCGCCGGTGACGAGATACACCAGGACGATCCCCGGCAACGCGGCGTGGCTCATCGCATCGGACAGCAGAGCCTGTCCGCGCAGCACGAGGAAGCAGCCGAGCAGGGCGCAGGCGGTGCCGAGCAGACCGGCGGTGAGGACGATCACGACGTCGTCGGCGCTCATCGTCCGTCTTCCCCGGACCGGGGCACGGCCCCACTCGACGGAACCTCGTCCGACGGCGGTCCGGCGGCGCGAGGGGCGGCCGGACGTGCGGCTGCCGCGTAGAGCGGGTCCGGACCCGAATTCGTCGGACGTCGCCGTCGCGAGGAGAGGGCCCGCGGCAGCACCCCGCGACGCGGCGCGAACAGCACCGAGGCGAGCGCGGCGGCGGTCGCCAACAGCACGATGACCGGCCCGGTCGGCAGGTCGGCGGTGCCGGAGACGAAGGCGCCGAGCCCGCCCGCCGCCGCACCGATCAGGCCGGCCGCGGGCACCAGCGTGGACAGCCTGGTCGTGAGCTGGCGCGCGGCCACGGTGGGCGCGACGAGCAGGGCGACCATCAGGATCGCCCCCACGGTGCGCACGCCCAAGACGATCCCGACGACCAGCAGCGTGGTCGTCAGGACGTCCACCGCCCAGCTAGGCGCCCCCGCCACGGCGGCGAAGCCGGGATCGAAGATCGCCGTCCGCAGCAGCCGGAACCAGACCAGCACCGCGCCGAACGCGAGGGCCCCGACGATCGCGGCGACGACCAGATCGCCGACCACGAGGCCCGCGGCCTGTCCGAAGAGGTACTCCTCCATTCCGCTCCGCCCGCCCGCGCCTTCGGCGGAGAGCCTGGTGAGCAGGACGATGCCGAGGGCGAAGGCGGCGGAGAGCACCACGCCGATCGCGACGTCCGGGCCGACCCGGCCCGCCCGTTCCAGGCCGATCATGGCCAGCGCGGCGAGGATCGCCGAGAGGGCGGCTCCGATCAACAGGATCGGGGCGTCCTTGACTCCGGCGACCATGAAGGCGAGCACGACGCCGGGCAGGGTTCCGTGGCTCATCGCGTCGCCGAACATGCTCCGCCCCCGGAGCACGGCGAAGGGCCCGAGGAACCCGGCCACCGCGCCCAGCAGCGCGGAACCGCCGATCACGACGGAGGCGGCATAGGACAGGCCGAGGACGCCGCCGGTCATGCCCGCCGCTCCGGCCCCGCCGGACCCGGGTCCGGCGCGGGCGGGTTCGTCGTCGCCGGGCGCCGGTCGGCGGTCTCGGAGTCCGCCCGATCCGTCCCGGCCGGACGCGGTGCTCCCCCGGCGAGACGTGCCGTGTCCCGGTCTCCACCAGGCGCGGCGTCGGCGGCATGGCCGGCCGCCGAGCCGTCGGCGGCTCGCGCGGCGCGGTCCACAGCGGGGTCCGAGTCCGACGCCGGGGCACGGCCCGGCATCGGGATGCCGTAGGCCGTCTCCAGGTGCTCGGGCCGCAGCACGCGGCTCACCGGCCCGTCGGCGATCACCCGGCCCGCCAGCAGCACGGCGTGATCGAAGTGGTCCCGCACCGTGCGCAGGTCGTGGTGCACCAGCAGCACCGAACGGCCCTCCCGCTCGCACAGTTCGGCGAGCAGCGCCAGCAGCCGTGCCTCGGTGCTCGTGTCGACGGCGGCGAAGGGCTCGTCGAGCACCAGCAGGTCGGCCTGCTGGGCCAGCGCTCTGGCGAGGAACACCCGCTGCCGCTGGCCGCCGGACAGCTCGTCCAACGGCGTGTCGGCGAAGTCGGCGGCGCCCGTGCGGTGCAGCGCCTCGCTGACGGCGAGATCATCCTGTCGGGTGAGTCGACGGAACCAGCCGCGATGCGGGTAGCGGCCCATCTCCACGACCTGCACGGCCGTGATCGGGAAGTCCTGGGCGACGGCGTCGCGCTGCGGGACGTAGGCCACCCGGCGCCGCACGTCGGCCAGCGGCCCGCCGAGCAGCCGGACGACGCCCCCGCCGGACGGGAGCAGGCCGAGCGCGGCCTTGACCAGGGTGGACTTCCCCGCGCCGTTGGGCCCGACCACGGCGGTGAGTCGACCGGCGGGCACGGTCAGCTCCGGCACCGTCAGGACGGTGCGCCCGCGATAGCCGACCGCGAGTCCGGTGACGGCGAGGGCAGGGCGCGGGCCGGACCTCTCGGGGGACGTCGGAGGCTCCGGCGCGGCGGCACGGCCGATCACCGCAGGCCCGCCACGAGCAGCTCGACGTCCGCGCGGACCATGCCGAGATAGGTGCCCTCCGGCGTGCCCGCCGGGCCCGCGGCGTCGGAGTACAGGCTGCCTCCGAGCGTCGCCGTGGCCCCGAGGGCGGCCGCGGCGTCGAGGACGGCGGCGGCGGTCTGACCGGACACGCTGGACTCGACGAACACCGCCCGGACGCCGTGCTCGGCGATGATCCCGGCCACCCGATCGATGTCGCCGATGGTGGCCTCGTCGACGGTGGACACGCCCTGCACCGCCTCGACGCGGATGTCATAGGCGCGACCGAGGTATCGGAAGGCGTCGTGCGAGGTGATCAGGATGCGACGGGGCTCGGGGATCTCGGCGAGCCGTGCGCCTACCTCGTCATGGAGTTCGTCCAGCTCGGCGCGATGGCGTTCCCACCGGGCGTCGAAGCCGTCGGCCCGGTCGGGGTCGAGTGCGGCGAGCGTGCTGCCGACCGAGGCCAGCGCGTCGCTCCACAGTGCCACGTCGAACCAGATGTGCGGGTCGTACTCGGTCGCCGTGCCCGCCTCCTCGGCGAGCAGGAGGGCGTCGGTCGGCACGGTCTCGCCCACGAACAGGACCGCGGTGTGGCGTGCCAGGTCGTCGAGCACCGGACGGAGGCCCGCCTCCAGGTGCAGGCCGACGGCGACGATCAGGTCGGCCTCCCGCAGAAGTCGCAGATCACCGGCCTGAGCCTGGTAGAGGTGTGGGTCGACGCCGTTGCCCATCAGCCCGGTGAGCTCGATGTCGTCGCCGCCGATCTCGCCGACGGCGTCGGTGAGGAAGTTGGTGGTGGTCACGACGCGAAGCCTGCTCCCGGCCTCGACGGAGCCCTCGCCGTCCTGACGCACCGCCCAGGCCGAGGCGGCGAGGACGACCACCAGCGCAGCGCTGATCCCCAGCACGACACGTCGTCTGCGGCGCGCCCTGGCACGGTGTCTGCCCGACTCTGCCTGCACTATCCCGTCCACGGCTGCCTCTCGGCCGGATGGCCCGAACTGATGAGACCAGTTTTCACTAAGGACGAGCTTTCGTCACCTTTCCGATCGGCGTGGTCACCCTGTGGTCATCCGCCGCTCGCCCGGTTCTCGGCGAGCCACCCTAACCGACCGCAACCGGGAACACGCCAGGATATTGGGGTGAGACAAAGCAGCGACCCCAACATGTAGTCTCTCCCCCGCTGATGGTTCGTCAGGGCGCCAGGCGGCGTCCCGACGAGGAGACAGGGAACCCGGTGTGATTCCGGGACTGCCCCGCAGCGGTGAACGGGAACGAAGGCCGTCGCCGTCCACACCGGACGGTGCACACACTAGGAGACCTCGGTCTCTCGGGAAGTGACGGCCGTAGGACCGGCGAGCACCACCTCGCCGGACGCCCGTAAGTCCGAAGACCTGCCATCGGCGCGTGCCACCGAGCACGTCGTCCGAAGGCCTCGAGGGTGGGCCGTGCGGACAGCGCCGGACCCTGCCGTGTCGCGGGTCCGCATGCTGCCGCGCGCTCCTCCTCGGGTGAACCGAATGCCGCCCCGGCTACGAGGAGACCACCGTGACCGTCGAGTCACTCCGACCAGCACGCCCCGTCCCGGCCGATCGCCGCGCGATCGCCGAGGGGACTCCCGCCCCCGTCGCTCCCGCCCCGCTCGATCTTCCCGAGCGGGTGGTCCGGGTCAAGGACGCGCAGGGCGATCTCGCTCCACTCGACGTCGAACGGCTCGCCACGACCGTGCACGAGGCCTGTGCCGGATTGTCCGGGGTCACCGCGCAGACCGTCCTCGACGAGACGCTGCGCAACCTCTACGACGGCATCGGCGCCGAGGAGCTGGCGCTGGCCCAGATCATGGCCGCACGCAGCATGGTCGAGATCGAGCCGCACTACTCGCAGGTGGCCGCCCGGCTGCTGCTGGAGAAGCTGCGTGCCGAGGCGTTGACCTTCCTGGGTCGTCCCGTGCCCGACGCGAGCCCCGAGGCCGTCGCGGCGAGCTACCCGGCCGCCTTCGAGGCCTTCGTGCGGCGCGGCATCGCCCTGGATCTGCTCGATCCGACCCTCGCCGACTTCGACCTCGACCGGATCGCCGCCGCCCTGCGTCCGGAGCGCGACCGGGACTTCCAGTTCCTCGGCCTCCAGACCCTCTATGACCGCTACCTCCAGCACAGCGACGGCGTGCGCTTCGAGCTGCCGCAGATGTTCTTCATGCGCGTCGCGATGGGCCTGGCCCTGCGCGAGGAGGAGCGCGAGGCGCGGGCGATCGAGTTCTACGAGCTGCTGTCCACCTTCGCCTTCATGTGCTCCACCCCGACGCTGTTCAACTCGGGCACCACCCGGCCGCAGCTGTCGTCCTGCTTCCTCACCACCGTCGAGGACGACCTGAGCGGGATCTTCCACGGCATCCGCAACAACGCGATGCTGTCGAAGTACGCGGGGGGCCTCGGCAACGACTGGACCCCGGTCCGCGGTCTCGGCGCGCACATCAAGGGCACCAACGGCAGCTCCCAGGGCGTCGTGCCGTTCCTGAAGATCGCCAACGACACGGCGGTGGCCGTGAACCAGGGCGGCAAGCGCCTCGGGGCGGTCTGCGCCTACCTGGAGACCTGGCACGTCGACGTCGAGGAGTTCCTCGATCTGCGCAAGAACACCGGCGACGACCGACGCCGCACGCACGACATGAACACGGCCAACTGGGTTCCCGACGAGTTCCTCCGCCGCGTCGAGGCCGACGACCAGTGGACGCTGTTCTCGCCGGACGAGGTTCCCGACCTGCATGACCTCTACGGCACCGCGTTCGCCGAGCGCTACCGGGAGTACGAGCGGGCCGCCGACCGGGGCGAGATCCGGGTCTTCCGCCGGGTACGCGCCGTCGAGCTGTGGCGGCGGATGCTGACCATGCTGTTCGAGACGGGTCACCCGTGGATCACCTTCAAGGACCCGTGCAACCTGCGCTCGCCGCAGCAGCACGTCGGCGTGGTGCACTCCTCCAACCTGTGCACCGAGATCACGCTGAACACCTCCGCCGACGAGGTCGCCGTCTGCAACCTCGGCTCGGTCAACCTGGCCGAGCACCTGCGCCCCGGACCGGACGGACGGCTGGAGCTGGACCGGGAGCGGCTGGCCGCCACCGTCACCACCGCCGTGCGGATGCTGGACAACGTCGTGGACGTGAACTTCTACACGATCCCCGAGGCCCGGCGTTCGAATCTGCGGCACCGTCCGGTGGGCCTGGGCATGATGGGCTACCAGGACGCCCTGTTCCGGCTCGGCCTGCCGATCGCCTCCGACGAGGCGGTCGCCTTCGCCGACCGCAGCATGGAGGAGATCAGCTACCACGCCATCGCGGCGTCCAGCGACCTGGCGGCGCAGCGCGGCAGCTACGAGTCCTACGCGGGCTCGCTGTGGAGCCGAGGCGTGCTGCCGATCGACTCCATCGCCCTGCTGGCCGAGCAGCGGCAGAGCGGCGACCTGGCGATGGACACGACGTCCACGATGGACTGGGACGCCCTGCGGGAGCGCGTGCGCACCGTCGGGATGCGCAACTCGAACGTGATGGCCATCGCGCCGACCGCCACCATCGCCAACATCTCCGGCGTGAGCCAGTCCATCGAGCCGCAGTATCAGAACCTGTTCGTCAAGTCGAACATGTCCGGCGACTTCACCGTGGTCAACCCGCATCTGGTGGCCGCGCTGAAGGAGCGCGGCCTGTGGGACGAGCGGATGATCGCCGACCTGAAGCGGCACGACGGCAGGCTGGGCTCGATCGACCGGGTGCCCGCCGAGCTGCGGTCGCTCTACGCCACGGCCTTCGAGATCGACCCGAAGTGGCTGGTGCTGGCCGCCTCCCGCAGGCAGAAGTGGATCGACCAGGCCCAGTCGCTGAACCTCTATCTCGCCGAGCCCAGCGGCCGCAAGCTCGACACCCTCTACCGGCTGGCCTGGCGTTCCGGGCTCAAGACCACGTACTACCTGCGGGCTCAGAGCGCCACCCACGTGGAGAAGAGCACGTTGCAGGGCACCGACGGCAGGCTCAACGCCGTCCAGGCGGGCGGCCCCACGCCGACGCCCGCCCCGGCACCCGAGATCCCGGTCGCGGTCTCGGCGGCGGCCTGCGCGATCGACGACCCGGAGTGCGAGGCCTGCCAGTGAGCGCGCCGAGCACCGAGACGAGCCATCCGACCACCGCCGAACACCAGAGCAACGGAGCAGACCGATGACCGGAGTCGAGACGCAGCACAGCGCCCCCGTCGAGGGCAGCGGCCTCGGCGAGATCGACCGGCAGGGCGGCCGGGTCGACGTCGACGACAAGGCGATGATCAACGCCAGGGCGGACGTCAATCAGCTGCTGCCGCTGAAGTACCACTGGGCGTGGGAGAAGTACCTCGCGGGCTGCAACAACCACTGGATGCCCACCGAGGTCTCCATGCAGGCCGACATCGCGCTGTGGAAGTCCGTCGACGGCCTCACCGACGACGAACGGCGGATGATCAAGCGCAATCTGGGCTTCTTCGCCACCTCGGAGTCGCTGGTCGCCAACAACATCGTGCTGGCGGTCTATCGGCAGCTCACCAACCCGGAGTGCAGGCAGTACCTGCTCCGTCAGGCGTTCGAGGAGGCCGTGCACACGCACACCTTCCAGTACATCTGCGAGAGCCTGGGTCTGGACGAGGGCGAGCTGTTCAACATGTACCGGGAGGTGCCCTCGATCACCGCGAAGGCGGCGTGGGCGCTGGAGTACACCCGCAACCTGGAGAACCCGGAGTTCCGCACCGGGACGTTCGAGGCCGACCAGGCCTTCCTGCGTGATCTGGTCGCCTTCTACGTGATCTTCGAGGGCATGTGGTTCTACACCGGCTTCGCCCAGATCCTCTCGCTGGGCAGGCGCCACAAGATGGTCGGCATCGCCGAGCAGTACCAGTACATCCTGCGTGACGAGTCGATCCATCTGAACTTCGGCATCGACGCCATCAACCAGATCAAGATCGAGAATCCGAGGCTCTGGACCGAGGAGTTCCAGGAGGAGGTCCGGCGGATGCTCGTCGAGGCCTGCGAGCTGGAGGTCGCCTACGGGCACGACACGATGCCCAGGGGCGTGCTCGGCATCAACGCCGACGCCTGCGAGCAGTACATGCACTTCATCACCAACCGGCGCTGTGGGCAGCTCGGGCTGGAGCCGGTGTTCCCCGCGACGGAGAACCCCTTCCCGTGGATGTCGGAGATGATCGACCTGAAGAAGGAGAAGAACTTCTTCGAGACGCGGGTGAACGAGTACCAGACCGGCGGGGCGCTGGACTGGGACTGATCACGTAGGCATCAGGGGGAGGTGTTCGAGAGCAGGCCGGCGCTTCACTCGCTGTCTTCTTCCGGACTCTCGTTCGACAAGACGATCTTCGGCGAGCACCTCCCCCGTCCCTCTCGCTCGGCGGCGACCGAAGCACGATTCACGCAGACCGCTGCATGAGGAAGCCGCAGCACCGCTCTCCCGGCGCGGGCACCGCGTGCTCGGCTCAGACACCTCAGGTTCGTCGCCGGTCGAGGTCGGGGACCACCTCAAGATCCGGATCATCGAGCTGGTAGAGGGCACGTAGCCTTCCGGCATGGTGCTGCAACCCGCCGGTGACGTGACGAGTCCTGCGGAAAACCAGTCGTCGCCCGCCCGACCGACCGTCATCGACGTTCACGTGTTGCTTGTGCGTGACGACACCGTGCTGCTCACCCGCCGGCGACGCGGAGACTGGGACGGCATGTGGCACCTGCCGTCAGGCAAGCTCGATCCAGGCGAGTCCGTACTCGACGCTGCGGCTCGGGAGGCGGCGGAAGAGGTCGGCGTGCTGATCGAGCCGGCGAATCTGCGCCACGCGCACACTGTGCACGTGGCTGGTTCCGGGCCCGCACCCCGACTAGGCATGTTCTTCGAGACGCGGCGGTGGATCGGCGAACCGGTCAACGGCGAACCAGACAAGTGCTCCGGCGTCGCGTGGTTCCCACTCGACTTCCTGCCTGACGATGTCATCCCGTACCCGCTCGCAGGCATCCGGGCCTACCGTGACGGCGTCGGATTCGGCCTGCTCGGGTGGGACCGGATCAGCTGAACGACAAAGTGCCCCCCGGAGGTCGGGTGTCGCGATGACCGTTAGAACTCAAGCACGGCCAGCAGGCGGCACCGGTGCAACGATGGCAGGGTGATCGTGCCTTCGGCGTCGCTGCGCTTGGCCACGGCCTACCTGCACCAGCGGGTCAGTGTGCGCATCGACCGTCCCGCAGGAAGCCTCCACCCGCGGCACGGCTACCGCTACCCGGTGAACTACGGCTACCTGCCCGGTGTCCCGGCCCCTGACGGCGACGACCTAGACGCCTACTACCTCACCACGACCCCGGCCGACCACGCCGACGGCATCGTGGTGGCCGTCATCCACCGCCACCACGACGACGATGACAAGCTCGTCGTCATCGACGACCACGACGCCGGCATCGACGACGCCACCATCCACCGTCTGGTCGCCTTTCAGGAGATCCCTGGTCGGTACGACATCGCCCGTCACTCCATAGGCTGAACCACGGTGGAACGCTTGTCCTACCACGCTGACGAGGGCAAGCATGGTCGCATCGCGACATACTCACTCTGACGAGCCGCTCTGCGGGTTCACGCCGTATGCCGGGGTGGACAGCAGCCCCTCGCAGAGTCGAGGTCGCCCGATCCACACAGACGACCACGAGCCTGAGGAGTCGCGTGTCTGTCACCGAGATGGTGGCACGACTTCGTCGGGCTCACGCCCTCCTGGCCGACGCACGAAGGGCAGCAACCGAAGCCGATACCGCGATCACGGACGGCGCCACCATCTTCGCCGATGCCACCGCAGGCTCTACACAACCAGAGGTCGAACGAACCAACCGTCTGGCACGTGCCTCGGGCGAGGAGGTCCGTGCTGCCCGCGATCGGTTCATCGAAGCGCAGGGTGTCATCGACGGCTACTGCCACGACATCGCGGGACACGGCATCGGCGACGACGCCCACGTCACGCCGCCGACCCGAATCGACGATGACGATCGCCAAGCTGCACCGCCCGAAGATTCGGCGCCGACCGGGGGGAATGCTGATCCAGCGGCGCGATACGCGGGTTGGATCGCGGAACTCCGCCGAGGCGGGACGAAGATCAGCCCGAAGAAGATCGTCCGCATGACCCGACTACGTGGCGGTCGCATCGTCTGGATGGAACGCGGCAACGGCGGCTCCGGGCTCGACCACATCCAGAGCGAAGGAAGGCCCGACGAGTTCGAAGCCTTGGGCACCCGACGCGATCAGATTCCGGAGCTGATCTTCGCAGCGTTGGAGCGCGGCCGGGGTGGTCGGATACAGCGGGAAGGACCGAACGGTGTACGAGGCGGACATCGGCGACGGCCCACGCCGGGTCGCGATCACCGTCGGCGACAACGGCTACATCGTCGGTGCGAACCCGATCCCGTTTCACCGTATCCTCCGACCTCACAAGGAACGGGGCAGAAATGTATGACGTCACGCTCTACGCCGGCTGGGACGAGGAATGCATCTGGTTCAGCGTCCCAGACGACCCACTGCTGCAGCGACCGATCGAGGAGGCCGCCCAGCGGCTCTCCCTCAGTGACGAGCTCGCACGCGACCTCGCTGCCTGGGACGAGGAGTACCAGGCCATCTACGACTCACGCGATCCAAGGGACTCCAGGTTCCCGAGCCCGGAGGAGGAACGGGCCTGGGCGGGGCCTCGCCGCCCGTATCAAGCAGGAATCCCCAGTCGTGTCCAGCGTGAACTACCGTGCCAACGGCAGTGTGCCGCGCGGCGCCTGCATCTTCTGACACCCGCACCCACGAAGCGCCTCGGCCGACATCCGGTCGAGGCCCTCGTTTCGGCTTCACGACTACCTACCCGTCGCCGTAGATCGGCGGCCGGGACGAGCCGAGGACGATCCGTGCGAGCCATGGAAGACGGGGACGACACCTGAGTATGGGGGCTCAGCAACGTCACCCCGGCGGCTGCGGAGGCTGCGAGTGCAGAGCACCACTACCTATGACCCGTGGAGACACGCCGAGGTTCTCGGCATCACCGTCGACGACGGCGGCCACATCGAAACCTGGGGGATCACGCTCTTGCGAGCGGCCTCATTCGGCTGATTCGGCGGCTCAGCGCGGTCGGGGCGTGCGACTCCGGCACACGAACTCGTCCACCACGAGCGCGGCGACGGAACGATCGCCCCGGCCTCGCTCATCCACGTCGAGCGGACAGTGCACCAGGTCGCCGCTGGTCGACTCATCACCTTGCCCGACCTGCGGAACGCGATGGAGTGGAGCGGTGCGGCGGCTGAGGTCGCCGAGGAGCTGCGCGTCGACGAATACACCCTGTGGCGCCGTGTTCGATCTCTCGACAAGGCCGGGGCTGCCTCGGCACGCCGCGCCTGGATTGGTCGACGTCCGCGCTCGACCGGAGTCGGCCGCCCTGCTGATCTACCGTGGACGAAGCCTTGATCATGTCTGCACTCTCCTCGGGCTATCTGTGCGAGATCCTGCGAACGAGAGTGGACAGGAGGAGACAGGTCATGCGGAGTCTTCGCAGTTCCGCGCACGTGTACGACGATGTACGTACGGATACTCCGGGTGTCCGCGAGAAGAGAAGAACTTCTCCCAGACGCGGGGTGAACCGGTACCAGACCAGCGGGGCGCAGGACTGGGACTGAGGCGCTGATGGCAGCCGGCCGGCGGCCTGTTCGGCCGGGACGTCCGTCTCACAGGCGGCCCACCGCCCCGCCTGTTCGCTCCGTCCGCACGAACCGATGCCGGACGCCGGAGGGACGTCCGGCATCGGGACGTCGGCCTCAGCCCGCCCGGCGCCTCGACGACCGCGCCACCGCGTCGACGAGCCTGCCCAGTTCGTCCTCGGTGTTGTAGTAGTGCACGGAGGCCCGCACCATCTCCGGCAGGTCGCGCGCGGTGAAGTCGTGTTGCGCGGACTCGCGCCGCGACAGACTCGTGTTGATGTTCTCCGAGCCGAGCAGCCTGCGCAGTCGAGCCGAGGGTGTTCCCGCGAGGCTGAAGGTGACGATCCCGCAGCGACGCACCCCCTGATCGTGGACGGTGACGCCGGGAATCGCCGCCAGCTCGGTGCGCAGGCCCGCGGCGAGCCCGCTCACCCGTTCCTCGATGGCGGGCAGGCCCCAGGACAGTGCGTGATCCACCGCCGCCCCGAGGCCGAGCACGGCGGCGAGGTTCCGCTCCCAGTTCTCGAACCGCCTGCCGTCCTCGTGCACCTGGTAGCTGTCGGGCGCGGTCCAGGTCGCGGACCGCAGGTCGAGCATCGTCGGTTCGAGTTTCGCCCGCAGGCGAGGGTGGGTGTAGAGGAAGCCGGTCCCGCGCGGACCCCGCAGGTACTTGCGTCCGGTGGCGCTGAGCGCGTCGCAGCGCAGCCGGGTGACGTCGAGGTCGAGCTGGCCCGCGGACTGACAGGCGTCGAGCAGGAAGGGGATGCCCGCCTCCTCGGCGATCGCGCCGACCTCCTCGGCCGGGTTGACCAGGCCGCCCTGGGTCGGGACGTGGGTCAGCGAGATCAGCCGGACCCGACCGTCGATCCGGCGGCGGAGGTCGGCGACGTCGAGCTGGCCGCTCGCGTCGTCGCCGACGACCTCGATCTCGGCGCCCGTGCGTCGCGCCGTCTGCAACAGCGCGACGGCGTTGCTGGCGTAGTCGGCCTTGCAGGTCAGAATGCGATCGCCGGGTGCGAAGGGGATCGAGTAGAACACCGACTGCCAGGCGCGGGTCGCACTGTCGGTGATCGAGATGTCCTCGGGTTCGGCGCCGATCAGGGCGGCGATCGACCGGTACACGGCCTCGGCGCGGGGCGCGGCCTCGTCGGCCGCCTCGTAGCCGCCGCGCATCGCCTCGGCCCGCAGGTGCGCCACGACGGTGTCGGTGACGGGGGCGGGCGGCAGCGCGGCGCCCGCGTTGTTGAGGTGGACGACCTCGCCACAGCCGAGGGTGAGCGCGCGTGCTCTGGCGACATCGGTGTCCGTCATCGAGACCATCGTCACTGAATACCGGCCGCGTCGGCGTCGGGCAAGCACGGCTGATCTTCGTGACCGATCTCGCACGGTGCCACGTCCGCCCGCCTGGCTCGCGTCGAACGCGGGCCGGGCCGCGGCGAGCCCCCCTCGGTCGCGTCGGTGTCGCGCGGAGACGTCGGCCGAATGATCGCGCCGCGTGACGGTCGGGCGCCGACGAGAACGCTCCGGTCCGTCTGGACGGGCCCGCCCGGCACACCTCCCTCGGAGATCACGCTCCGCGTCGAGATCGTCACCGGCCACAGATCGGTGATCAACGCGGTCACTTCCGGTGAAATGTTCGTCACTGGTTCCACCTCCGAGACCCCCGATCGGTGACAGCTAACCCGAACGGACGCTTGTCAGTGATTCACTGCCTCTGTTGATGTGAGAGCGCTCGACCGAGAACCTGAGACGAAGGAGAACCCCATGGCGATTCCCCTGCCTCGCCTGCGGACGCTGCTCGGAGCATCACTGGCGGCGGTGTCACTCAGCGTCACCGGCTTCGGCGTCGCGACGGCGGCCGACGATCCCGTGGAGACGCGGGTGATCGGCGGCGAGCGGGCGTCGATCGAGGATCACCCGTACACCGTCTACCTCACGACGCCGAGTGGGATCCAGTTCTGCGGTGGCGCGCTCGTCGCCCCGGACAAGGTCGCCACCGCCGCGCACTGCGTCGAGGACGACAGCCCGTCCTCGGTGGCCGTGGTCGCGGGCCGCGAGGACAAGCAGGGCACGGCGGGCGAGGTCGTCGGCGTCACCGACATCTGGGTCCACCCGGACTACGTCACGGTGACCTCGGGCGACGACATCGCCGTGCTGACGCTGGAGACGGATCTGTCCTACGCGACCGTCGAATTCGCGGCGGCGGCCGACGACGCCGTCTACGCCGAGGGAAACCCGGCGACGATCCTGGGCTGGGGTGTCACCGAGACCGGATCGTCGTCGCGGTATCTGCTCCAGGCCGAGGCCCCGCTGACCAGCGACGCCACCTGCGCCGCGGGCTACGGCATCTCCTACGACAGCGCCTCGATGATCTGTGCGGGCTACCCGGAGGGCGGCATCGACGCCTGTCAGGGCGACTCCGGCGGGCCGCTGGTGGTGGACGGGGTGCTGGTCGGGCTGACGTCCTTCGGCCGAGGCTGCGCCGAGGCGGGCTATCCCGGCGTCTACACCAGAGTCGGCGCCTACGCGGCCGACCTCGAGGCTCGGATCGCCTCCTGATCAACCCGCATGCTTCGGCGGCGGGCAGGCCCCTCCTCCTGCCCGCCGCCGTCGTCTCCCCGGTGGCGGGGATCGGCACGCCCGCCGCGCCGGTTGCTCGGCGCGGCCGACCACGATCCCTCGCGGACCACGATCAGGCCCCGCCGCACCCCGTCACCCGGTGACGCAGGCCGCGCCGAGGGCGGTGTGCAGCGTGCCGATCGGCCCCGGAGGATGCCGCTGTCCGGGGTGGGCGGATCGGACGCGCGACGGCGGAGCGACGCCGGATCGGGCACGCGTCGACGCCGGGAGCCGACGGCCGGGGCGCCCGAACACACCGGGCGGCCCGTGACCCACGCCCACCGCCGCGTGCCCGCCGCGCGTCAGGAGGCGCGCTCGCCCAGTTCGGCGAGCCTCGGCACCACGGGGGCGACGCCGTCGATCCAGGAGGCGGGCGATCCGGTCGTCGGCATCACCATGACGGTGTGCACGCCGAGGTCGGCGTAGGCCGCCATCTGACGAAGGAAGTCGTCGTGGGTGGCCGGGTCCGGCTCCAGGCCCGAGGCCAGGATCGTCTTGCGGATCTCGTCGTAGTCCCGTCCCACGTCGTCGCAGTGCCGTCGCAGCACGTCGAGCTTGTGGCGAACCTCGTCGGTCGAGGAGGAGAACAGGTTGCAGGCATCGCCGTACTGGGCGACGAGCCGCAGCGTCTTGCGCTCGCCGCCACCGCCGATGAGCACCTTCGGCCGCGCGATCGGCTGCGGTGAGCAGAGCGTCTCCGCCAGCTGATAATGCCTGCCCTCGAACGGGCCGTCGTTCTCCGCGTCCCACATCTGGCCGCAGATGCGCAGCGTCTCCTCCAGCCGCTCGAACCGTTCGGCGACCGGCGGATACGGCACGCCGAGCGCGTGATGCTCGCGCTCGAACCACGCGGCGCCGATCCCCAGCGCGGCCCGACCGCCGGAGAGGACGTCGAGGGTGGTGACGATCTTGGCGAGCACGCCGGGATGCCGATAGGTCACCCCGGTGACCAGCAGGCCGAGTTCGATCGTCGAGGTGTGCGCGGCCAGGAAGCCCAGCGCGGTGTAGCCCTCCAGCATGGGCGAGGACGCCGGAAGCCCGGTGGCCTCGATCTGGAAGAAGTGGTCCATGAAGGACAGCCAGGTGGCGCCGGAGGCCTCCGCCGCCGTACCCACCCTGGCCAGTTCGCCCGCGATGGCGGTGGTGCCGCCGTCGATGTCGAAGATCGGGAGATGAAAGCCGAGCTCCATGAAAACGGTGCCTTCCTCACGAAGGAGAACAGTTCGGTACGAGGCGGCCGACACCCGCGCGAGAGCACCAGGCATCGGCGAGACAGGTGGAATGGCGACGAATCGATCGACGATCGTCGCCGGAGGCGCGCGCCTTATTCGGCGTCGCTCCCCAGGGGACCACGCCGGATACGAATACCGTCGAGGTGTATGTCCGTCGACAACCCTAGCCCTCGATCGCCGCGGCCGCTCGCGCCGCGGGCCGCCGAATACGCACCACCGGCATGATCTTCGTCAACTCGCCGGGGAGATCATCTCCCGGTATAATGGGCTCGGCGCCGCAGCGCCGTCTTCCGCACCCTGCCACCAGCGCCGATCGCGATATCCGCGCTCCCCCGCCCGGCCCGGCGAGCAGCCCAGCACCTGTGACGACAGCGGTGCACGTCGATTGTCGAGAAGGGCGCGGAGGCGATCCGCTCATTCGATCGAACACCGTGAACACCATCGGATCGGCGCGCGAGACGATGTCGCCGAACAGGAGGCGAGGCGGCATTCCCCGCCGTGGTCCGCGTTATCCGACTCGCGTGCCACCGTCACCGAATCCGGTCCCGAGCGGGCGGGATCGACGTCGAGCGGGTTTCGCCGCGGAGCCCGAATCTCGATGTCCTCGTGTCGCCTCGCCGCCGATGTCCGCCGCGCGGCTCCTACCCGATGACGCGGGCGTCGATCACCGATGACGGCGCCACCGAGACCCGCCTCGCCCGACCTCCGTGCTCGGCCCGCGCGCCACACCGGCGGGCGTCGTCCGGTGTGTCCGGCCGGTCATCCCGTGCCTGCGTCGTCGAGCGTGTCGAAGCGGATCGAGGTGCCCGACGACAGGATCGGCGCGTGGTGGGAGTACTGCAGTCCGTCGGCGCCGTCGGCGTTCTCGATGCCGACCGTGGAGCGCGAGCCCAGCGCGACCGGGTCGTCGGCGGGCAGGTCGTCGTAGGCGAAGACGATCTCGCCCGTCTCGTGGAGCTGTACGGCGAAGGTCAGTTCGGGCTGGAAGCCCACAGGGCGGACGTCACGCCACTCGATGACGAACACCCGCTCGCCGGGCCCGCCGTGGAGACCGGTGTAGACGCCTGCGGGCTGCGTGACGTTGATCGTGGTCCAGAAGGGCGCCACCACCGCGTTCGGCAGGGCCGGGTCGGGCAGCCCAGGCGGGGTGCTGAGGCCCGGTGACGGCGTCAGGAAGTTGAGGATGCCGTTGGTGCCGACGAAGGCCCGGCTGTACTGCTCGCCGAAGAATTCGACGGGGAACGGCAGCGCCACGCTCGTCGCCTGGTCCCAGCCGCTCAGCCGGAGCCGGTCCTCCCCCGCGAGGAAGACGTCCCCGCCGTCGCGACAGGAGTAGCCGTACGCGTCGGTCACGTCGGGCAGGGTGACCTCGACGATCACGGTGTCGCCCGCGACGACCACGTCCCTCGTCTCGGGGGCGAGGCAGGCCGAGCCCGCGGCGGACAGCGCGTAGGCGCCCTCCGGGACCGACTCGAAGACGAATCCGCCGTCCTGGTCGGTGGTCTCCGCGGGCAGCACGCCGCGGCCGATCGTGATCTCGATGCCGTCGAGCGCCGCACCGTGGGAGTCCGTCACCGTGCCTCGCACGGCCTGGGTGGACAGGATCGTGAGGGCCTGCTCGATCGTGGTGGCCTCGTCGGTGCGGACGGTCGCGGTGGCGCTCTCCGCGCCGTAGCCGAACGCCGAGGTGGTGACGGTGTAGTCGCCCACCGCCAGCCTTCGGGTGAAGGCGCCGTCCGCGCCCAGGACGATGTCCCGGTCCTGCGGGCCCGCTATCGTCACCCGCGCGCCCGCGACGGGTTCGCCGGTGGCCGCGTCGGTGACGGTGCCGGTGAGCTCGCCCGTCTCGGCACGCGGGGCCGCGGCGACGGCGGCCAGGACGTCGAGCCTGCCCTCGCCCCACACGTTGTTGTCGGCGGCGGTGCCGCCGCAGCTCGTGTCGTCGACGTCGATGGCGGTGGTGTCGAACAGTGCCCTGGTGGCCTCGACGTCGCCGACGAGGCTCGGTGCCGCCGACCACACCAGCGCCACCGCGCCGACGACGTGCGGGGCCGCCATCGAGGTGCCGTTGAGGCTCGCGTAGGCGCCGTTGCGGACCGAGGAGCGGACGGCGACGCCGGGAGCGGCGATGTTCGGATGGACGGCACCCTCGGGTCCGGGGCCCCGGCTGGAGAAGCTCGCGATGGTGCCGTCCGCCGCGTAGGCGCCGACGCCGTAGGAGAACGGCGAGTTCGCGGGGGAAGCCGCCGTGCCGCAGTCGGGCCCGGAGTTGCCGTTGGCGAACACGCCGAAGATGCCCGAGGCGGTCCAGGCCGCCAGGACCTCGTCGTACCACGGGTCGATGATCGCGCCGTCCACCGAGCCCCAGGAATTGTTCACCACATGCGGCCGCAGGTCGGCGCGAGGGTTCTCGCCGTCGACGGCGGTGGGCGCGAGCATCCACTGACCGGCGGCGAGCAGCTCGGGCTCCGCGCAGCCGAGGAATCGGCAGCCCTTCGCGGCGATCCACTGCGCGCCGGGGGCGACGCCGATCTGATTGCCCGCACCGTCGTCGCCGATCATGGTGCCCGTGACGTGGGTGCCGTGGCGGTGGTTGTCACAGGGCACCAGCGACGGGGAGCCGCAGTCGGTGGTGGCGTCGAACCAGCTGTGATCGTGGTCGAAGACACCGTCGCCGAGGTTGCCCCGGTAGGAGTCGACGAGCGCCGGGTGGTCGAACTCGGCGCCGCTGTCGATGGACGCCACCACGATGCCCTCGCCGGTGACGCCGTACTCGGACCACACGTCGTCGGCGTTGATCGACTCGATGCCCCATTCGACGGCGGCGGCCGGGGCGGCGTCGACGGCCTCCGTCGGCTCGGGCACCGCCAGCTCGGCGGGCAGCGTGATCCGCTCGACGCCCGACACCGTGGTGATCGAGTCGGTCAGCTCCGCGGAGGCGTCGCGGACCAGGATGCGGTTGGCGATCCAGTACGGCGTGAAGTCCGCGTCCCACTCGCTCAGCAGCGCCACGGCGTCGGCCTGCGTGCGTTCGGCGTGGCCGCGCAGCGTGTCGACCACCGCCTGGCCTCGTTCGTCCCAGTCGGCGACGGCGGCCGCAGCCGACAGGTCGGCTTGTTCGTCCAGCACGATCCAGACGTCGGCCGCGCCGTCGGCCGCCAACGTCGCGGCCACGTCGGCATCGACCGAGGCGGGGCCGGAGCGGTCTTCGTGCTCCGGTTGCGCGATCGACGGCGCGGCCGCGGCGGCCGTCAACGCGATCACCACGGGGAGCGCGAGAGCCACCGACCGCCGCGCCCCGATTCGGGGGGTGACCCGTCTGCTCGGGCGGGCCGAGACGACTTCTCTGGGCACCGGTCCTCCTTTGTCAAGCAGCCGCCGACGCCGCCGACCGGATCGCCCTACGGCACCGGAGACAGGCTCGTCTCGGTATTGATCGTGAAACGCCATCGCCCAGATGAGCTCGGCGAGTAGCATTCTCGACGCGATCCAGCTGGAGCGACGGACATCGGCACGATGAGAGACGCTGCGGAACGCAGCCAGGGCAACGTAACGCACGGCTGACAGCGGGCACGGGAAACGACGTCGCAGCCGACGAAGACGAGACTTTCGTGCAAGGCAACGCTGCCCGGAAAGCGGATTCGCCACAGTCGACGGAGCACCATTCCGCGAATCTCGATACCGACGTCGGTCTCAGCCCGGCGAGCCGGATATCACCTCATCGGTGTCCGAGCGGTAGATCACCCGAACCGAATCCGGCAGCTCTCCGGCTAGCCTGATCGCCAGCCTCCGACCGGTCTCATCCCACGCCACCGCCTCGGCCTCGGTGTCGAACCCCGATTCGAGCGGATCACCCGGACGGCAGGTGTCCCGGAAGGCCTGATCCCAGCCCGCCGGCTCGTCCGCGAGGCCCACCGAGATCCCGTGTCTCGCGCGGAAGGCGTCGATCGGACACGGTGTGCGGACCGAGTTCGTCGTCGTCACCACCCAGAGGGGATCAGCACCCACTCGGCGGAGAGGGCAACGGACGCCAGTCGTTCACCAGCCGTGATCATGACTGCTCCGATGGCCCGTCACCGCCGGTGCACGAACCTCCCCGGCAGGACTGTTTCGTCCTTCTCCACTCGTCGGAACCCTGCCACGGCGGGACGAAGTTTCCCTGGCGGATCGCCTGGGTGCCGACGAAGCCGACGGTCAGGTCGCCGGGAAGTTCGGCTGCCGATCGCTCAGCGAGCGCCCGACCGTGCTCACCCCAGGCCCGAGCCTCGGCCGGAGAGCCGAACTCCGACCGCGCCGGGTCATCCGCCCGACAGGTCGCGGTCAACTCTCGATCCCAGGCGGTGATCTCCTCGGCTAGCCCGGCAGAGATCGGCGGATACTCCCGGAATTCCTCGTCTCCAGTGGAATCCGCATAGCCGGCTCATCGGCGAACACCACCCACAACGGATCCGCCTCGATCTCCGCCCACAGAATGGCGAAAAGGACCCGGAACGGCACCGGCATCATAGCCGCGAATCTCGCCTGCATCAGCCTCCAGATCGGCCGGCCGAGCGAAATCGCCGGGCAGCAGGTCTGTATAACCGCGCCGCCGCTGGCGCTTGCGGTCTCGGCGCCGAGCGAGAGCACCGTCGCCCGCTCTTCCGCATCGAACTCGATGAACTCCAGCAACGCGGCGATCTGGTCAGGACTGGGCGAACCGGTTCCCAGCTCGACACGGCTCAGGCGGCCTGATCCTTGCCGATGGCGCGGGCGGCCTCGGTCCGCGAGCGGCCCGCGCGTTCGCGCAGCCGCATGAGCATGAGGCCGAGCCGGCATCTCTCCACGGTCTGTCCGCCGCTGCTCACCGCCTCGGACTCCACCGCGTCGGGCGGGTCACCGCGTCGGAGGCGGTCCGCCACCGGGACCGCCTGGCGCCCCGGCGAGACTGGCCCCGCCGATGCGCCCCGCAGCGCGCTCACTCTCGGTCCACTCGCCGCAGCTCAGCTCACTCACTTCCTCTCAGCCCACCCGATCCACCTCAGCCCACCGGCCCACCTCACCCCTGGCCGGCCGCCCTCGGTTCGGGAGCGGCGCCGCCGGGCTCGTGGAACCGGATCGACGTCCCGGCCGCGAGCACCGGCCGGTCGAAGGAGTACTGCAAGGCGTCGCCGCCCCGGAAGTTCTCGATGCCCACCGTGGCCGAGCCGCCGAGCGCGCCGGGCTCGTCGGCGGGCAGGTCCGCGTAGCCGAACGTCAGGCCGCCTGCCTCGTGGAAGGCGACGGAGAAGGTGATCCGCGCCGCCGAATCGGCCAGGAGGACGTCTCGCCACTCCACCACGAACACCCGCTCGCCCTCTACACCGGACACCCCGGTGAGAATTCCGCCCGTCTCGTCGACGATCAGGTCGTCCCAGAACGGGTAGACGGCGCCGTTGGGCAGCAGCGCGCTGGGCAGCGCGGTGTTCTGCGACTCGGTGGCGGCCGAGACGAAGCTGAGGAAGCCGTTGGTCGCGACGAACCCCTGCTCGTAGTGCTGCCCGTAGAAGGTGATCGGGAAGGGCAGGGCGACCGTCTCCGAGGCGTCGTCGCCGCTCAACGCCAGGCGGGTGTCCCCGGCGAGGAAGGCGCCGTCCTGGACGCGGCAGAAGTTGCCGTAGGCGTCGGTGACATCGGCGAGGGCGAAGTCGACGATCGTGTCGCCGTTCGCGACCACCGCGTCCCCGACCTGCGGCTCGGCGCAGCCGGAGCCCTGGGCCGCAAGCCGATGCGTGCCCACCGGGACGGCGTCGAACACGAAGTCGCCCCCTGCGTCGGTGGTCGACGAGGGCAGCTCGCCATCGCCGAAGACCACCTCGACGCCGGCCAGCCCGGTGCCCCCCGCGTCGGAGATCCGGCCGGACACGGCGTGGGTCGGCAGGGCCGTCAGTGCCAGGGTGACCGTCGCCGTCTCGTCGGCGAGGACGGCGGCCGACGCCCCGTGCTCGGCGTAGCCGAAGACGTTGCCGGTCACCGCGTACTCGCCGACCGGCAGCATCAATGTGAAGGTGCCGTCCGCCGCGGCGACCACGGCCCGGTTCTGCGGGCCGGACACCGCGACCCTGGCGGCGGCGACAGGTTCCCCGGTGGTCGAGTCGGTGACGGTGCCGGTCAGGATGCCCGCGTCACCGCGCGGCGCGGCGTCCACGGCGGCCAGGACGTCGAGCCTGCCCTTGCCCCACACGTTGTTGTCCGCCGGGGTCCCGCCGCAGCTGGTGTCGTCGACGGGGACGGCGGTGGTGTCCAGCAGGGCTCGGGTCGCCTCGACGTCGCCGATCAGGCTCGGCGCGGCCGACCAGAGCAGGGCCACCGAGCCCGCGACGTGCGGGGCGGCCATCGAGGTGCCGCTGGCGGCGCCGTAGAGCGCGCCGGGCAGGGCGGACCGGACGCTCACACCGGGCGCGGTGATGCTCGGCCGGATCGTGCCGTCCGCACCGGGCCCTCGGCCGGAGGAGTTCGCGATGGTGTTGTTCACCGAGTGCGCGCCGACGCCGTAGGCCAGCACCGAATCGGCCGGTGAGTCGATGGTGTCGCAGCCGGGGCCGGAGTTGCCGTTGGAGAACAGGGCGAAGATCCCGGAGGCGTTCCAGGCGGCGATGACCTCGTCGAAGGTGGGGTCGACGGCAGGCCCGTTGGGCACTCCCCAGGAGTTGTTGACGATGTGCGGCCGGAGATCGGGGCGCGGATTCCGGCCTTCGGTGTCGGTCGGGGCCAGCATCCACTGGGTGGCGCCGAGCAACGCGCTCTCCGAACAGCCCGTGCCGCCCTCACAGCCCTTGGCGGAGATCCACCGCGCGCCGGGTGCCACGCCGATCTGGTTGCCCGCGCCGTCGTCGCCGATCATGGTGCCAGTGACATGGGTGCCGTGGCCGTGGTTGTCGCACGGGACGGCGGCAGGCGAACCGCAGGTGCTCGTGGGGTCGAACCAGTTGTGGTCGTGGTCGAAGCCGCCGTTGCCGAGGTTGCCCCGATAGGCGTCGACCAGCGCCGGATGGTCGAACTCGACGCCGGTGTCGACGGCGCCGATCACGATGCCCTCGCCGGTGAAGCCGTAGTCCGCCCAGACGTCGTCGGCGTTGATCGAGTCGATGCCCCATTCGATTCCGTCGACGGCCTTCTCCGCCGCGGGCTGGTCGATCGGCCCCGGGATCTCCAGCGTGGTCGGCAACGAGATCCGGTCGACGCCGGGCACTCGGCTGATCGAGTCGGCCAACGACTCGGACGCGGATCGGACGAGGACGCGGTTGGAGATCCAGTACGGCGTGAAGTCGGCGCCTGCGTCCGTGAGCAGCGCGACCGCCTCGGCCTGGCTCTGTTCGGCGGTGCCGCGCAGGGCGTCGACGACGGCGTGGCCGCGCTCGGCCCAGTCGGCCGTCGCCGAGGCCTCGGACAGGTCCGCCCGATCTTCCAGGACGATCCAGACATCGCCCGCGCCCTCCTCTCGCAGGACGCGGAGCACGTCGGCGTCGATCGGCGCACGATCGTCGTCAGCTGAGGACTGCTGTGCGACCGACGGCGCGGCACCGGCCATGAACAACGCGGCCACCGCGCCGAGCACCAGGCCGGGGGCGCCGCGAGATCCCGCCGGGAGACGCCGTGATCTTCGTGCCGAGGTGAGAATTCCAGACACCGATTCCTCCTTGCCGGCTGCGACGGCGGGGCCGGCGTCTCGACGTGCAGCCGAGGTGAACGGCGACCGCCTTCGATTCGACTTGCCGCGTCTCGCGCCGACAAGAGTCCATTCGGCGGAACACGCCGAACGCGGGTCGCATCATCGACGACCTCATTGCCGAGGTATTCGGAGGGTTCTTCCTGTTCGGCCGGGACGCACCGCCGAATTCGGCGCACACCCCGCGCCGGGGCGGACAACGGAATCGAACGAGCGGCGACGGGAACCCGCCCGCCGGAGAACGGCTCGGGGCGCCGGGACGGGGCGGTGCCGACTCGCCGTCGTGGATCGGCCCGCCGTGCCGGACGGCGGATCGACGGGAGAAGCGGATCGCCGACGAGGACACGTCGATCCCTTCGGCCCCGGAGCGGCGCGGGCGCCGGACGAATGCCTCCGTCCGACGCCCGCACACTCCGAATCGCGACGAGTCGTGACGCACCCGCCGCCTCGACAGGTCACCAGTCGGGCCGGTGGACCACCTCGATGTTGTTGATCGCGGCGGGCCGGTAACTGCGCCGATTGAAGAACTCGACGTCCAGCGACTCGCCCTCGGCGATCGTCACCCGGTACACCCTGGTGTCGGCCGCCCGGCCGCCCACGGTCTGGGCGATGTCGTAGCCGAGCAGCACCACCCGCTCGTTGAGGGTGACGTCGAATCGGCGCCAGTCCACCTTGGGTGAGCGCTGGAGTTCGGCGAAGCCGAGCGTGACCTCATAGGTGCCCGCGGGCAGATCGTCGAACCGGTAGGCCTCAAGGTTCGTCCGCTGGTTGCGATAGAGGGCGTCCTCCCTGGTGTTGGCGATGTCGACGTTCGCCCCGACGCTCCCGGTGGTCGAGTCCTCGCCGATCCAGCCCCACGACCCCTCGCTGTAGGGCTGGTCCGGGGCGAAGGCGATCTCGTCCGCCGCGACGTGCTCCTCGGTCCCGCCGACCGCGACGCCCTGCCAGTAGCCGGAGACGACGACCTCCACCGGCACCTGGACGACGGGCTGCCTGCCCGCGTTGGTGTCGAAGAGCAGGACCGCCCGATGGACGCCCGCCGCCAGGCCGGTCGTGTCGATCTCCACCTCCACATCGATCGAGTCGCCGGGTGCCAGCGTGCCGGTGGAGACCTTCTGCCGCAGCCACGGCACGTCCGTGGACGTCGGCACGCCGCTGTCGATCAGATAGGCGGTGTTGGAGACCTGCGAGGTCGCCCAGAGCGCTCCCGAGGAGTCCAGCTCCAGACCGGCGCCCGCGAACGGCTCGGCCTCCGGGAAGCCGACCGTCGAGACGACCGCGCAGGTGGCGGGGTCGAGCTGATAGATGGTGTTGGCGGGGCTGTTGGTGGTGACCCACAGCGTCCCGGCCTCCGGGTGATACGCCAGACCCGCCACGCCCGTCTCCGGCGCGGTGCACCGACCGAGCGTCGTTCCCGGCTCGGCGTGCGAGGAGCCCGCGACGTGGTAGATCACGCCCTCGTTCCAGCCGCCGATGTAGAACGAGTCGTCGTCGGCCCGGTAGGCGAGGCCCCGCTGCGAGATCGCGCTCCACGGCGAGCCGGTGATGTGGTAACCGACGTGGCCGTTCGACTCGTCCCAGCAGTGGACTCCGTTGTCACCGCCCACGTTGACCTGGCAGAACAGGCCGTTGCGGGTGTCATAGGCCAGGTCGGCGTTCCAGGTGGTCGCCCAGTCGGCGTCATGGGATCGACCGGTGGGACCGCCGTCCGTGCCGAACTCGGTGTTGGTGATGCCGACCGCGTCGGAGATCCACAGGTTGTCGTCGACGCCGACGCCCCAGGCGGTGTCGACCTGTCCGACCGACCAGGAGGACAGCACGTCGCCCGCCGCGAGCGGGGCGGCCTGGGTGAGGTCCTCGATCTCCTCCTCGGAGTAGTTGTCCCGCGTGTCGACGGCGGTGTCCTCCGCCGCGGACCGCACCTCGGACAGCAGCTCGGCCTGTGCGGGCGCCTGCGTCACCCGGTCGCCGCCGCGTTCGGAGATCTCCCAGGTCAGGTCGTGGTCGCCGGTGTTGCTCAGGGTCACCGAGGTGTCGCGGACGGCGTCCTGCGGGAGGACCCACGACACCTCGCCGGGCGTGGCCTCGCCGCGTGCGCTGGTCAGCTCGGCGTCGACGGTCACCGTCTCCCGACGGTCGCCGAGGTAGGCCGTGGTGACGTGCTCCGAGTAGTTCTTCCTGGCGATGGTGACCGTGTAGTAGCCGAGAAGCTGCTGGGTGGTGTAGGTGCCGTCGGCGGCGGTCGTCACCGTGCTCAGCGTCGAACCTCGCTGGGACACCGACACCGAGGCGTACTCGACCGGCAGGCCGTCGTTCGCATCGATCACCGTGCCGGTCACGTAGCCGTAGTCGGGTTCACCGAAGCGGATCGACGTTCCCGACGACAGGACGGGCGTGTTGTAGGAGTACTCCAGCGCGTCGGTGCCCTCGGCGTTCTCGATCCCGACCGTGGCGGAGGAGCCCAGTGCGGCGGGCACCTCGGCGGGCAGGCTGTCGTAGGCGAAGACGATGCCGCCGTCCTCGTGGAACTGAGCCGCGAACGTCAGTCTCGTCTGCGAGCTGAGCGGACGGACGTCGCGCCATTCCACGACGAAGACCCGCTCGCCGTCAGCGCCGGATACTCCGGTGTAGACGCCCGCCGACGCGTCGACGGTCAGGTCGTCCCAGAACGGGTAGACGGCACCGTTCGGCGCGCCCGTGCTGGGGAGCCTGCCGTTGGAGAAGGCGGTCGACGGGGCGGTGAAGGTGAGGAAGCCGTTGGTGGAGACGAAGGCCTCGCGGTACTGCTGTCCGTAGAAGCCGACCGGGAAGGGCAGCGGCACGGTCGTCGAGGCGTCGTCGCCGCTGAGCGACACCCTCGTGTCGCCCGCGATGAAGACGTCGCCCTCATCGCGGCAGAAGTGGCCGTGGGCGTCCGTCACGTCGGGCAGCGTGACGTTCACGACCGCCGTGCTGCCCGCGACCACCACCTCCCTGGTCACGGAGCCGACACAGCCGGACCCGGTGGCGGAGAGCTGGTAGGTGCCCTCCGGAACCGACTCGACGACGAATCCGCCTCCCGCGTCGGTGGTCGTCGACGGCAGCACGCCGCCGAAGCCGACCTCGATCCCACCCAGCCCGGAACCGCGGGAGTCCGACACCTGGCCGAGCACCGTGCGGGTGGGGACGGCCGTCAGCGCCAGCTCGATCGTCGTCGTCTCGTCGGCCAGGACGGCGGCCGTGCCGCTCGCCTCGCCGTAGCCGAACGCCGAGCCGGTGACGGTGTAGTCGCCCGCCGACAGCGTCAGGGTGAAGGTGCCGTCCGAACCGGCGGTGACGGTGCGATCCAGGGGACCGGCGACGGTCACCCTGGCACCGGCGACGGCCGCCCCGGTGTTCGCGTCGGTGACGGAGCCGTGCAGGAGGCCCGTATCGCCACGCGGGGCAGCGTCGACGGCGGCCAGGACGTCGAGCCTGCCCTCGCCCCACACGTTGTTGTCGGCGGCGGTGCCGCCGCAGGTCGTGTCGTCGACGTCGACGGCCGTGGTGTCCAGCAGCGCCCTGGTCCCCTCGATGTCGCCGATCAGGCTCGGGGCGGCCGACCACAGCAGGGCGACCGCGCCCGCCACGTGCGGGGCGGCCATCGAGGTGCCGTTGAGCAGCGCGTAGCCGCCGCCGGGAACCGAGGAGCGGATGGCGACGCCGGGGGCGGAGATGCTCGGGCGGATGTCGCCCTCGGCTCCGGGGCCCCGGCTGGAGAACGAGGCGATGGTGTTGTTCACCGCGTAGGCGCCCACCCCGTACGACAACGCCGAGTCGGCCGGGGAGCCCGTCGTGTTGCAGCCGGGTCCGGAATTGCCGTTGGAGAAGAGGCCGAAGATTCCCGAGGCGGTCCAGGCTCCGACGATCTCGTCGTACCACGGGTCGATGATCGAGCCGTTGGCCGCGCCCCAGGAGTTGTTCACCACGTGGGGCCGAAGGTCGGCCCTCGGGTTCTGGCCCGCGACGTCGGTGGGGGCCAGCATCCACTGGCCGGAGGCCAGCAGCGAGGCGTCCGAACAGCCGGTGCTCTCGCAGCCCTTCGCGGCGATCCACCGGGCGCCGGGGGCGACGCCGATCTGGTTGCCCGCACCGTCGTCGCCGGTCATCGTGCCGGTGACATGGCTGCCGTGGCGGTTGTTGTCGCAGGGGACCACGGACGGCGAGCCGCAGGCGTTGGAGGGGTCGAACCAGTTGTGGTCGTGGTCGAAGCCGCCGTTGCCGAGGTTGCCCCGGTAGGAGCCGACCAGCGCCGGGTGGTCGAACTGCGCGCCGGTGTCGACGCTGCCCACCACGATGCCCTCCCCGGTGACGCCGTGATCGGCCCACACGTCATCGGCGTTGATCGACTCGATGCCCCACTCGACGGCGTCGACGGACGAGCCGTCCCGCTCAGCCTCCGTCGGCTCCGGGACCTCCAGCACGGAGGGCAGCGAGATCCGCTCGACGCCCGGCACCGTGGTGATCGAGTTCGCCAACGACTCGGAGGCGTCGTGGACGAGGATGCGGTTGGAGATCCAGTACGGCGTGAAGTCCGCCTCCGCGTCGGTCAGCAACGCGACGGCGTCGGCCTGAGTCCGCTCGGCATGGCCCCGCAGCGTGTCGACCACCGCCTGACCACGCTCCGCCCAGTCGGCGGTGTCCGCCGCCGCCGACAGGTCGGCCTGCTGCTCCAGGACGATCCAGACGTCGGCGGCGCCCTTCTCCGCCAATGTCTCCACCACGTCGGCATCGATCGAAGCCGGTTCCGCGCTGTGCCCGTCCGCCGACCGCGCGACCGACGGTGCGGCGGTCGCCGTGACCAACGCGGCCACCACCGTGAATACCAGACCTATTGCCCCACGGGACCCGATCGGGGTTGTGGAGCGTCCTCTCGGGCGCGCCGAGACGAGTGTTCTAGACACCAAGCCTCCTTTTAGGCCGGACACCGAGGCATCGTCGCGACAATCCAAGGCGGTCGCGAACGAGAACCGTCTTCGACCTAACCTCGCCGTTCTGATCTGCCACAAGAGACCATTCGGCGGAAACCGAATACGCGACGCCTGAGCCGGGAGAGGTGGATATCAGTTCGTTCGGCGACAATCCTTAACCGATCGGAAACATGCGCATACGCAGACGGGGATCCCACCCACGATTCCGTGACTTTCAGCTGCCGAAAATGCACCCGATTGCAGGAATCAGGTCCCGAATCGGACAGCGAACGCGAAAGCTTTCTCGATATTGAGAGACCAGATTCCGCGACAGACGGTGAATCACCGACCGGCGGTGAATCGGCGAAGGCGACCGTCGGAGATCGCGACACGTCAGGGCGCGCCCGTGTCGCGACCGGAATCCGGCGTCCCGCCCGAGCCGCCGCCGGAACCATGCGGCCTCGGCGACGGTCGGGCGGACGTCTGCGGACAGGCCCACCATTCCGAGAGAGTCGCCACGCACCGCGCCGCCGCGCGCGGCGGCGCGGTACGGGCGGACGGGAGTCGATCGGTCAGGCCCTCGACGGTCAGGCCTCGGCGGGCCCTCGTCCCGCCCACTCGCGGTCGTCGGCCGCAGGCCCTCCCCTCGGCCCGGCCGCGAGGTGTCGACGTCGGGCGGAGCGCCGGGCCGCACCGGTGCGCGGTCGGCCGAGGACCGCCGTTCTCCTGGCATGCCACGACAATCCGAGTGGTTCATCGGGCCGGTCTGCCGGTGGCCGCCGAGGCAGGCAGGGCCGGCTCCCTCCCACGCCCCTGCCGCGGCACTCGCCGTGCCGGTCGCCTCGGATCAGCCGGTCGCGCCGAGCACGGTGTCCAACGCGGTCAGCGCCACGCCGAGTTCGTCCCGGGTGATCGTCAACGCGGGCCGGAAGCGAATCGACCGCTCGCCGCTGGGCAGGGCCAGCACCCGTTCCTGTTCCAGGAGCCTGCCGAGCACGGCGTTGCGGGTGGCGGTGTCAGGGAGGTCGAGGGCGACCATCAGGCCGCGGCCCCGGATGTTGTCGACGCGGCCGGGATGCCTGCCCGCCAGCTCGGTGAGCCGCTCGAGCAGCCAGGCGCCGTTCTCCGCGACCTTCTCGAACAGGCCGTCCCGCTCGATGATCTCCAGGTATCGGCGGGAACGGACCATGTCGACGAGGCCGCCGCCCCAGGTCGAGTTGATGCGCCCGCCGACGGCGAAGACGTTGTCGGCGACCTCGTCCACCCGACGGCCCGCCATCACACCGCCGACCTGGGTCTTCTTCGAGAAGGCCACGATGTCCGGCTGGAGGCCGAGCTGCTGATAGGCCCAGGCGGTCCCGGTGACGCCCACGCCGGTCTGCACCTCGTCGACGATGAACAGCGCGTCGTTGGCGTGACAGAGCTGCTGCACGGCCTGAAGGAACTCCGGGCGCAGGTGGTTGTCGCCGCCCTCGCCCTGGATGGGCTCGACGATGAAGGCGGCGATGTCGTGGGGGTGGGCGGCGAAGGCGGCCTCGGCGGCGGCCAGCGCCCGCTGCTCGGCGGCGACGACGTCGTCGAGGTGCTCGGCCACCGGAAAGCGCAGGGCGGGGGACTCGATCCGGGGCCAGTCGAAGGCCGGGTAGCGAGCCGTCTTGCCGGGATCGGTGTTGGTCAACGACATCGTGTAGCCGCTGCGGCCGTGGAAGGCGCGGGTGAGGTGCATGATCCGGGTGCCCAGCTCCGGGGACCGGCCCTGCTGCTCGTTGTGCCTGCTCTTCCAGTCGAAGGCGCACTTGAGGGCGTTCTCCACGGCGAGCGCGCCGCCCTCGACGAAGAACAGGTGCGGCAGCTCGGGGTCGCCGAGCACCCTGGCGAAGGTCTCGACGAAGGCGGCGTAGTGAGTGGTGTAGACGTCGGAGTTCGCAGGCTTGTTCGCCGCGACCTCGGAGAGCACCGCCATGAACTCGGGGTCGTCCACGATCCCCGCCGGGTTGAACCCCAGCGGCGCGGAGGCGAAGAACGAGTAGAGGTCCAGGTACCGGTCGCCGTTACGGGCGTCGACGAGCCACGAGCCCGTGCTGGCCTTGGTGTCCAGGACGAACGGGAAGCCGTCCACGAGCAGGTGCCTGCCCAGCAGCCGATGCACATCCTTCGGTGCGATCGCCGCGTCGAACGCCGTCGTGCTGCCCTGAGTCATTCCGACTCCTTCCAGGATTTTTTCCTCTAGATCCATCCAAGCGCCGCAAAACCTACGTTAACCGCGACCTCGTCCAGAAGCAATGCATCGAATGAGAACCCGGCCACCCGAGACGACTCCCGTCCCTGCGGACACCTGGGGCCCAGGACGCGACGCCGGCGCCGGGACTCATCGGGCCGACGAGGCGACGGACGGCCGTCCGGCCCGGCACCCCACCCGGCCGCGCCGCCGCTGACCTGCGGCGCGTCGGACGGACCGCACCGGGCCGGTAGAGTGTCCCGGCGCGCGGTGTGCGACATGACGGCACCGCGGGCACCGACGGAACAGAGCAGGGAGCGGACAGTGGCGGGCAACGATCCGGCCCTCGGGCGACAGACCAAGAGCGACGAGTCGCTGGTGAGACGTGAGGCCGCCCGCCGGAGGACCTTCGCGGTCATCAGCCACCCCGACGCCGGGAAGTCGACCCTCACCGAGGCGCTCGCCCTGCACGCCCAGGTCATCTCGGAGGCGGGCGCGGTCCACGGCAAGGCCGGGCGCAAGGGCGTCGTCTCCGACTGGCTCGAGATGGAGAAGGCCCGAGGAATCTCCATCACCTCGGCCGCGCTCCAGTTCGCCTACGGCGACTCGGTGATCAACCTGCTGGACACGCCGGGCCACTCCGACTTCTCCGAGGACACCTACCGGGTGCTCGCCGCCGTCGACTGCGCGGTGATGCTCCTCGACGCCGCCAAGGGCCTCGAGCCGCAGACCCTCAAGCTCTTCGACGTGTGCAGGCACCGGAACATCCCGGTGATCACCTTCGTGAACAAGTGGGACCGCCCGGGCCGCGCCGCGCTGGAGCTGTGCGACGAGATCTCCGAACGCATCTCCCTCCGGCCCATGCCGCTGACCTGGCCGGTCGGCGAGGCGGGCCGCTTCCACGGCGTCCTGGACCGCGCCGAGGGCGACTTCATCGGCTTCACCCGCAACGCCTCGGGCGCGGGCCGGGCGGGCGTGGTGCGGATGCCGCCGGCCGAGGCCGCCGAGACCGTCGGCGACGACTGGACACAGGCAGGCGAGGAGTCGGAACTGCTGTCCGTCTCCGGGGGCGACTTCGACTACGAGGAGTTCCTCCAGGCGCGGGCCACTCCGGTGCTCTTCGGCTCGGCGGTGCTCAACTTCGGCGTCAAGCACCTGCTGGACCTGCTCGTGGAGCTGGCCCCCCGCCCCGCGCCCCGTCCGGACGTCGACGGCGGAGCCCGGCCGCTGGAAGCGCCGTTCTCGGCATTCGTGTTCAAGGTGCAGACCGGCATGGACCGCGCCCACCGCGATCAGGTCGCCTTCGCCCGAGTGTGCTCCGGCCGCTTCGACCGCGGCATGGTCGTCACCCACGCGGCGAGCGGACGACCCTTCGCCACCAAGTACGCGCAGCAGGTGTTCGGCCAGCAGCGCAGCACCCTGGACGTGGCCTATCCCGGCGACGTCATCGGCCTGGTCAACGCATCCAACCTGCGGGTCGGCGACACGCTCTACTCCGGGAAGCCGAAGGTCACCTTCCCCGGGCTCCCGAGTTTCGCGCCCCGTCACTTCGCCACCGCCTCGGCCAAGGACCCGAGTCGGGCCAAGCAGTTCCGACGCGGCGTCGAGCAGCTGGAGCAGGAGGGCGTCGTACAGGTCCTGCGCTCGGATCGTCGGGGCGAGGCCACTCCGGTGCTCGCGGCGGTGGGCCCCATGCAGTTCGAGGTCGCGACCGACCGCCTGCAGAACGAGTTCGGCGTGACGATCCTGCTGAATCACCTGCCGTACACGGTGGTCCGCAGGCTGGGCGACCCCTCGGAGCGCAGACTGATCGACGGCACCAGCAGCGAGGTGCTGACCAGGGGCGACGGCGCGGAGTTGGCACTGTTCACCGACGACATCACCCTGCGGCTGCTGCTGCGCCGCCACCCCGACGTGACGTTGGAGAGCCTCGCGGGCGGCGTCTGATCCCCGTCGCGCGCCCGCCCGCCCGTGCGGCGGGTCCGGCGCGGCGGGCGCGCCCGCATCGGATCGCGCCGGCCCACGGACGAGGCCTGCTCATGGACCGAGCCGGCTCACGGGTCGCCACGATCGACCGTCGGACGACGTTCGGCGCGAACCGGACCGCGTCCGCCGGCGAACCACGCCGTAGGACGCCGGACGGCTCGAAACGGCGGGGACACGTCGGCGAGAGGACGTCGAGTGCTGTGCCCGAGAGCGTCACCCACTCACGTGTCCGCCCGAGGCGGCCGCCCGACGCCCTCTCCGACCGACGAAGGAATCCGGACATGCCGAAGGGGGCCACCCGGATCCGGGTGGCCCCCTTCGGTCAGCCTCGCTCAGGGTGGAACCGCGGGCTCAGCCCTCGACGGTGACGCCCATGGAACGCGCGGAACCCGCCACGATCTTGATCGCGGCATCCAGGTTGCCGCCCGCGTTCAGGTCGGGCATCTTGCGCTCGGCGATCGCCTGCACCTGCTCCTTGGTGATGGTGCCGCCGGGCACGTGCCCGGGACGCTCGGAGCCGGACTTCGCGCCCATGGCCTGACGAATCAGGAAGCTGGTGGGCGGAGTCTTGTACCGGAGCTGGTAGGTCCGGTCCTCGAAGACCGAGACCACCACGGGAACGATCTCGCCTCGGTGAGCGGAGGTGTTCTCGTCGTACTCGAGCTTGACGTTCCGGGTGTTGACACCCGTCGGGCCGAGCATCTTTCCGAGATCGACCATGGCTGCATTGCCAGCCTCAAGTTCGAGTGTCGCCTCGAACGTCTTGCGCTGCTTGGGTGGCACCTACGACCCCTCACCTTTCGTACACTTCGCCGACGAATTCTACACCACGCCGGTCGCCGAACACGGCCCATGGGCCGAGCGCACCCGCGAGAGAAGGGCGCGCGCGGCATGACACCGTCTACAGCTGCGTGGTGTGATGAGGTCGGTCCGCCGTCGACTCTGCCTGATCCGCCTCGATCGTCGGCTCACGCCGCGATTCCGAGGCCTGGACCGGCCTCCTGTCACCACTGTGTCACACCAGGCCCCACGCAGGTCGCGCGGGGTACTCCGGGTCCGTGCCTGCCGGGCGGGCAGCCGCGGACCCACCGTCCGGCGGGGTGAGGGTCCTCCCAGGGTGTGGATCTCGGGCCGACAGGGCGCATCGTCCGGGTGGTTTCCCGAACGAACCACAGACATCGTCCTGCCCCTCGGGCACCGTCGGGATCAGCGTCCGAGCACGCCTCGGGCGCCTTCCGGTCACCCGTTCGCCGAAGGAGTCGACGATGACCAGTTCTCCCTCTCCCCTCGTCGTGATCGACGACGTCCGCCCCGAGACGGCCCCCGCCCGTCCGCGGCCGAGGCAGGACGGAGGTGTGCCGTGGTGAACGCCGGCGCATCGCCTCCCCAGTACAGCCCCGGCATCGAACCGTCCCCGAGCACCATCCGCTGCTATGAGCTGCGGGTGGCGGGCAGGTCGATGCACCGCGTCGCTCAGGTGTTCCCCGAGATGAGCGTGGGAAGGACCCCGCAGGAGGCGGTCCTGCGAGGGACGGTCCTCGACGATGCCGCGCTGCACGGGCTGCTCGTGCGCGTGCAGACCCTCGGCCTGCGACTGCTGTCGGTCCATCAGGTCCCGATTCCCCTCGACGATCAGACCGCGAGCGAGCCGACCTGGCGGACCGCCCCGGTGTGGTCGGGATCGACCGCGGAGGCCTCGGGAGCTTCGGAGGTCTCGGCCCCAGGACCTTCCACGGCTCCAGGAACTTCGGGGGCCCCAGGAACCTCGGGGGCCGGAGTCCGTTCCGAGGCGCCGACGTCGGCCGTCTCACCCGCCGGCGAGGACGCCCGCACCGCCGGCGTTGCACCCGGCGACGCACCCCGCACCGCCCCGGCGGAGGCGGTGCGCGCGAGGCCCCGTCGAGCCTGTGGCCCGTCGTCCGCCGCAGGAGGCTCCTCGTCCGCCAGGGACGACGGGACGGCGCCCGCGCCGCGGCATCGGGAGTCGGCGGTCGATCTCCCGCGTTGACGGGTTCGATCTCGGCCGCCCGCGCGTCACGCTCAAGGGCGGCCCGACGAGTCGGGCCGCCCTCGGCGGTGCTCGGCGGGCTGCTCGTCACACCGACCGAGTACCTGGCCCTGCGATCAGGTCGAGCCCGCCATGGCAGGCCGGTGCGGTCCGTTCTCTTCGGCGCCGGTGCCGGCACGGTGCGGCGCAGGCAGCATGCCGCGGCGGGCCGCGGAGTCCGCACGACCGCCGGTCGAACGGTTCGTTCGCCGAGGCGTCCCCGTCCGGTGGCGGTGGGGCCTGCCTCTGCTGGTCGGGCCGAATCGCGGGGTACGTCGGGGGGTCGTGAATTCCTTAACCGGTCGTTAGGGATCACGCAGCGTGCCGCTAGGTCGTTCTCGGCCATCGTCGTTCTCGTCAGCGACACACACCACGAGAGGACATCCGATGCGCAACCCGAAGCTCATGGCCGCGGTCATCGGCGCCGCCGGACTACTGGCCGTCGGCGGCACCGCCATCGCGTTGGACGGCCGCGGCGCGAGCGAGGTCACCCCCAGCTCTTTCACGCAGCAGGTCGACGACCGGGACGGTCTCGGCGGCTCCGATGCCGCGGGCGGCTCCCCGGTCTCGCGCACCGAGCCCGCGGTCAGCCGCGACGAGGCGATCCGCATCGCCGAGGAGCAGGCACCCGGCGCCACCGTCGTCGAGGTCGACCTCGACTCCGACGACGGCAGGCTCGAATGGGAGATCGAACTGCGCCAGGACCGGACCGAATGGGAGGTCGAGATCGACGCCCACACCGGCGAGGTTCGCGACGTCGAACAGGACCACGACGACGATGACGACGACCGGGATGACGACGACCACTACGACGACGACTGGGACGACTGACCGCACCCGGCGCGGCCCGACCACGTCACCGATCCGACCACCACGCCGGTCGGCCGGACCCGCCTCCACGCGCCGCGGCACGGGACAGGGGCGACGCGCCGCCGACGGCCGGGCGGCCGCGGACCCGATCCGCGACCAGCATGGGAGGTGCGACCGGCCCCGACCAGGTCGTCGGCGCTTCGACACCGGCTCGGAAACCGGCACCCGTCCCCCGACACCGGGGGACGGGCCGGCCCCGACGTCAGGTCGTGGAGCGCAGCGCGGCACGCATGGTGCTCAACACGAATCGGGGGCGGGCGAGCTCGCGGGGATGACGACGCATCGCGGCGACGTCGAGGTACCGCCGATGCACGCCCGCGTCGGTGATCGTGGCCCTCGCCAGCAGACCCGCCAGGCCTCGGCTCAGCGGCATGCCCCATGCCCGACGCGCCTCGGCGTTGGGCAGGAGCAGATCCCCGGCAGCCGAGAGCCGCCAGGCCGCGTCCACGACGACTCGGCTGCGGTCGAAGTACCCCGCCGCGGGCTCGTCGATCGCCCCCGGAGTCCGCAGCCAGGCATGCAGGGCGCCCGCTTGAAGCAGCGCGACACTCAATCCCTGCCCGTACACGGGGTTGAGCGAGGCCACCGAGTCGCCGAGGGCCGCCAGCCCGGCGGGCAGCCGCCGCATGCGATGGAAGTCCCGCCGCCTGCTGTCCCGATGGCGGGCGGCCGCCACCTCGGAGACCGGCGCACTGGTCCGCACCAGCCGGTGCAGGGCCGCGACCGGCTCGGCCCGACAGCGAGCCTCGAAGTCCGCGACGTCCCTGGTGGGTCGGGCGTCGCCGTAGCCGAGGACGGTCGCGCTCCAGCGGTCGCCCTCCACCGGGAGGAGCAGCAGGCCGCCCGCCGGGCCGAGCCTGCCGGTGCGCAGCGAGTACACGCTGTCCGGATCGTCGACGCGCCGGCCGTCGGGGTCGCGACGATAGAGCCTGGTGGCGTAGCCCAGGTCGAGGACGACGCGCCGGGTGGGCGGCGTCGGGTAGCCCGCGCGGGCCAGCCACTCCCCCAGCCTGCTGGAGCGGCCCATCGCGTCCACCACGAGGTCCGCGCCGATTCGGTCACCGGGGCCCCGACGACCGGGATCGGCGACCAGCGCGCCGTCCACTCGGGAGCCGTGATGCGTGAGTCCGGTGGCCTTGCCTCGGATGAGGTGCACGGCGGGCAGTGCGGCGACCCGATCCCGCAGGCGCCGCTGGAGCAGCGGCGCGGTGAGGCAGATCAGTGGTTCCCCGGCCACGGGTGCCTTGCGCACGCCGTCGACGTGCCAGTGCGAGCCGGAGTCCACCGGCCGCGCGCCCTCGCCGAGGAGCGTCTCCGTCAGCCCGGGCAGCCAGCGGTCGAACTGCCTGCGGGCGAGTTCGTGGATGCCGAGGGAGTGCGGCGCGGACGGGTTCGGGCGCCGCGGGTCGGAGTCCGTCGCGAGATCGTCGCGCTCCACGACGATCACCTCTTCGGCGTGGTCCGCGAGCACCACGGCCGCCGTCAGCCCCGCGATGCCGCCGCCGAGCACCAGCGCACGTCGCACGAATGCCACCTCATTCTTCCGACGGAGAGTTCCGTCTTGATCACTCGATGGGACGGTAAACCGACCACGGATCGTGATCACAGTCGCCGTGCGTACCGGCCCGTCCACCGGGTGACCTGGCGGAACGGCAGGTCAGCGGCCCCGGCGGGCCGGACGGCCGCGCCCGTCGACACCCGCGCCGCGTCGGCAGGCTGCCCGCAGCCGTCGCCGAACGGCGCTCCCCCGTGCCGATCGGACCGCGGGACGGCACCCGACACGCCCGCCGACCGTGGCAGATCACTCTTGGTGATCGCGCCAGGAGCACCGGACGACGGAGCGACGAAGGACGACCGCGGCAGACGTCGCGGGGCCCGTCCCGGACCGCGGGACCGCCGGCTCGCTTCGTAAGGGGCCGCCGGTGGACGAGCACACGCGCGGCACCGCATACCTGCCGCACGGCCGGGCGCCTGCCGCGGCGGGCGACCATCCGGGCGCACCGGTCGTTCTGGACCACACCGTGGCGCCGCAACCCGAACACGTGACGGCCCGGGTTCCGCGCGGCGTCGCGGATCGCGAACCGGATGACCACACGCGGGCGCTCCAGGATCCGACCGCGCCGTCGAGTCGAACCTCGACCACGTGTACGCCCTGGTGGCGCGGGCCCTGCCGCACGACGACCGCGGCGAGCCCTCGGCCGCCCTCGCCGACGTGGACCGGGCGACCCGCCCGGAACCCGATCACGCGGCCGCCCATCACCCGCGAGCACGGGCGCACCGGGCTCCGGGGAGCTGGAACGGGTCCTCCCCGGCCTGCACGAGCTGGTCAGGCCGGCTCCCGGCGACGTCGCGGTGCGGTAGCACCGAGCCGCCCTGTTCTGCGCGCTGGGCCGGTCGGCCGAGGCCTCGACCGACCTCGATCGGGTCCGCGGACTCGCGCCGTGTCAGGTCCGCGCGCTGGACGTCCGCGCACGCTGAACCTTCACCCGTCCACGCGGCCGGAGTCGGGCGATTCGCGAGGTGCCGCCGCCGACGTCGCACGCGCACTCGAGATCGACCCGGACGACACCGGTGCGCTGACCGGCCGGGGAGGACTCAGGCCGCGGACGGGGCGCCATGGTGCCGCTGTCACCGACTTCGACCGAGTGTCGGCCGCCGATCCGACCGGCGCGCTCGCGGTCGAGCCGCGGGGCCGGGCGCTCCTCTCGGCGGGCCGGGCCGACCTCGCCTATCCGTGCCTGAGACGCGGCCGAGATCGATCCGACGCTCGACGGGATGACCTCGTGCGCGGTCGACTCGTTCCGGCACGTCAGCGCGCCGCAAGCGGGCGAGACGCCGACGGAGCCCGTGCCCCGGCCGCCCCGACGAGCACGGTCGAGCCGCCACACCCGTCCGCCACCGCACCCCGTGACGTCCACGCCGCGCCGAGCCTCGGCGACGGCACCGGTTCGCGCCGCGGGCCGCCCCGGCCCTGTCGGCGGCTGCCGACAGAATGGACCCCTCCCGGCACAGCTCGAAATCCCGAGGCAGCCATGCGCCTGCCATGGGATGCTGCCCGGCGGCCGTCCGTCCAGAAAGGACACTTCTCGTCCCATGAGTTACCTCGACGACCTCGCTGCCGACCTGGAGCGGGCGATCGACAACGAGCCCGAGCCGGTGATGGCGCTGTCCCTGCGAGCCAAGCTGCACCGCTCCCATGGCCGTGACGAGGCGGCCATGGCCGACCTGAACCGGGCACTGGAGTTCGAGCCGGACTCCGCCGAGCTGCTCACGCAACGCGGCGAGACGCACCGGCTCCTGGGGCGGCCGGAAGCGGCGATCCGAGACTTCGATCGGGCGCTGGACATCGAGCCGGACGAGCCGTGGGGGCTGGCCAGCCGGGGCCAGGTGCACCGAAGTCTGGGCAACCGGGCGGACGCCTTCGCCGATCTCGACCGCGCGCTCGACCTCGCACCGGATCTGGACTGGGCGCTGGTGGAGCGGGGCGCCCTGCGGCACGAGACCCACGAGTTCGACGCGGCCTGCGCGGACTTCAGCGCCGCGATCGAGCAGAGCCCGGAATACGCCGTCGCCTATGCCCGGCGCGGCGAGTCGCATCGGATGGCCGGTCGGCTGCGGGAGTCGCTGGCGGACCTGGATCAGGCGGTCACGCTCGAACCCGACTATCTGTACGCCCGCATCGAACGCGGCGAGGCGCGACGACTGCTGGGCCGCAACGAGGACGCGGTCCTCGACTTCGACCTGGTGCTCGAACGCATCCCCGACCACGCCTTCGTCCTCGCGTCGCGAGGTCAGGCCCGGCACGCGCTCGGCAGGCCCGAGGAGGCGTTACGCGACCTCGATCGGGCGCTGCGGCTCGACCCGACCATCGACTGGGCACTCGTCGAACGCTCCAGGGTGCATCGGCGGCTCGGCGACCTACAGGCAGCGCTCGCCGACGGCGATCGGGCGGTGCTGCTCGATCCGGACAATCCGACCATGCGGGCACACCGCGCCGAGACCCACCGCCTGCTGGGCGATCTGGATCGGGCCCTCGCCGACTTCGATCGGGCGCTGGTCGGGGCACCCGACTATTCCTGGGCACTGGGCAGCCGGGCTCAGGTGCACCGGGCACGCGGCGATCTCGACGAGGCGCTGGCCGACCTCGACCGGGCGATCGCGCTCTCTCCCGATCAGCCCTGGCTGCTCGCCGAACGCATCGAGATCCACCGTGTGCTCGTCGACACCGACGCCGAGCTCGCCGACCTCGACCGGCTGTTCGTCCTGGACCCGCACCCGGACGTACTCGTCCGACGCGGCAGGCTGCGCGATCGCCAGGGCGAGATCGATCTCGCCCTGGCCGACTTCACCAGTGCGTTGGAACTGGACCCGGAGCACGCCGGCGCCGCCTACAACCGGGGCGAGCTGTATCGCATGGTCGACCGCTTCGACGAGGCGTTCGCGGATCTGGATCGCGCCGTCGCGCTGGACCCCGAGTTCGACGCCCCCTACGCGAGCCGAGGCGAGGCCTGTCGGGAGACCGGGCGCTTCGAGGAGGCGCTCGTCGACTTCGATCGGGCTCTGGAACTGGACGCCGACTACCTGTGGGCGCGGATGAACCGGGGGCGGACGCACCGCGCCCTCGGCGATCACCCGGCGGCGCTGGCCGACTTCGATCATGTGATCCAGCGGGAGCCGAACCTGATCTGGGCACGATCCGAACGCGGCAAGACCTACCTCGCCCTCGGCGATCATTCGGCCGCGATCCGCGATCTCGACGTGGCCGTCGATCAGGCGAACCGGACGGGAACCGCGCTCGGCATGGCGGACGCCTACGCCGACCGCGGCGAGGCGCATCGACTGGCAGGCGACGGTGCGCGGGCGGCGGCCGACTTCGACCGCTCGCTCGAACTGGCGCCCGACAACGCCTGGGCCCTCGGCAGCCGCGCCCAGGCCCGGCTGCTGCTGGACGAGGACGCGGCGGCGCTGGCCGACCTCGACGCGGCGCTGGAGATCGATCCGGAGCTGACCTGGGCTCGGGAGGTGCGGGGCAGGCTGCATCGGGACGACGGCGACTTCGATCGAGCCCTCGCGGACTACGACCGGGCCGTCGCGGACCACCCCGGGAACGCGCGACCGTATCGCAGGCGCGGCGAGACGCATCGCATGGCGGGTGACCTGGATCGCGCACTCGCCGACTTCGACCGTGCCGTCGAACTCGACGCGGAGGACGCCTTCGCGATCGCCTGCCGTGCGCAGGTGCACCGCGCGCTCGGCCGCCCCGATCGTGCACTCGCCGATCTGAATCGGGCGCTGGAACTGGATCCGGAACTCGGCTGGGCGTTCGACGAACGGGGGCTGCTGCATCGACAGCTCGGGGACCTCACCGCCGCCGTCGCCGACTTCGACCGCTCGCTGGAGCTGGACGACGACTACCCGTGGACGCTCGCGGCCCGAGGCCAGGCACATCATCTCCTCGGCAGCCCGGTGCTCGCGCTCGCCGACTTCGATCGGGCCGTCGCGCTGAACCCGCGATTCCTCGCGGCGATCACGGCCCGCGGCCACGTCCACCGCGCGGCGGGCGACACCGCCGAGGCGACGGCCGACTTCACCCGCGCGTTGGAGATCGATCCCGACTGCGTCGCCGCACTGGCCGGTCGGGGCGAGGCGTCCCGGCTGGCCGGCGAGCCCGCTCACGCGCTCGCCGACCTCGACCGGGCGCTCGCCTTGGATCCGGCGGACCCCTGGGCGACGTGCAGTCGGGCTCGGGCGCACGCCGATCTCGGCGACGCGGCGCGGGCGGCAGCCGACCTGGCGGCGGCGGAGCGACTCGCCCCCGGGCTGGCGGCGGAGATCAGCTCGTGGCAGGGCGTCCCGGCCCCGGAGCACCGCGACCAGTACTGGGCGGCGGCCGGCCCGAGCTGGGCAGGCGGGCTGGAGCCGGAACTTCGGACGAGCTACGCGCATCGGGGCGAGGCGCATCGCATGGCGGGTCGCCACGCGGAGGCGCTCGTCGAGTTCGATCGGGCTCTCGCGCTCGACCCCGACTACGCATGGGCGCTGGCCAGCCGGGGAGCCACCCACCATGCGATGGGCGACCTCACTCGCGCCGCGGCCGACCTGGGCCGGGCGATCGCGCTGAACCGCGAGTACGCCTGGGCGCTGATCAAGCGCGCCGAGGTCCACGACCAGGCAGGCAGGCCCGCCGAGGCCCTCGCCGACCTGGACGAGGCACTGCGGATCGTTCCCGACCATGCGTGGGCCTGGGGGACCCGCGGGCGGTCGCACCGTGAACTCGGGGACGTAGGCCGGTCGATCGACGACTTCGGTCACGCGCTCGCCCTCGCCCCCCACCTCGTCTGGGTGCGGCTGGAACGAGCACGGGCGTACCAGGACTCGGGCGAGTACGCCGCCGCGCTCGCCGACCTCGACCGGGCGGTCGACGACCAGCCGGACGACGTCGCGCTCCTCGTCCTCCGGTGCAGGCTGTTCCTGGCGATGGCGGACCACCCGAGGGCACTCGCCGACCTCGATCGAGCCGTGGCGATCCGGCCCGACCCCTGGCTGCTCGTCGACCGGGCGCGGACCCGCCGGTCGATCGGAGACCACCCGACGGCGCTGGCCGAACTGGACCGCCTCATCGAGGAGCATCCGGACCACGCGCCCGCCTACTTCGAGCGCGCGGCCGTCCACGCCGAGCTCGGCGGCCATCGACGGGCGGCCGCCGAGTACCTGCACGCGCTCGACCTCGATCCCGGTCAGCGGCACGCCTGGCTCGACGCGGCGCGGAGCCTGCGGCTGTCGGGACGCGCCGAGGAGGCGCTGTCCTGTCTGGACCGCGCGGCGGAGACGGCTCCGGAGGACGCCTGGTCGCTGGCGGCACGCGGCCGGGCGCATCAGGCGCTCGGCGACCACGAGTCGGCGATCGACGCATTCACCCAATCCGTCGCACTCGACGTCGAGACGGACTCGGTCCACACCCCTCGCGGCCGGTCGTATCTCGCGCTGGGCAGGCATGCCGAGGCGATCGCCGACTTCGTCAAGGCCGAGGAGGCGGACGGTGAGACCGGCTGGAACCGCTACCTGATCGGAGTGGCGTACCTCGGGCTCGGCGACGAACGAGAGGCCGGACGGCACTTCGCCGCCGCCCTCGATCAAGACCGGCGGTACCTCGCGGCGGACGAGACCCGGCACTGGATACGACTGAGCATCGCGACCTGTCTGGCGGCCTCGGGTTCGGAGGAGGCCGCGGCGCAGGCGTTCCGCGAAGCGCTCGCCCGGCCGGTGCACCCTGACGAGGTGAGCGAGACCATCGCCGATCTGGTCGAACTGGAGCAGCACGCGGGCCGCTCGATGGAGCGGTTCCGGGCGCTGCTGCGGGGGTGGGAGCGGATCCACTCGCCCGGCGGGGCGTGACCGGACGGCGCCCGAGACCGTCCGGAGCGGGGGGTGGGTGAACGGAGCCACGCGGTCGGCTCACCGGGACACGTCGGGACACGCCGGGACGGTGATGCTCGGCGCCCGCGGTACGCCTGGATGGGACGTCGCGGCGGCCGGGGCGGCGACTGTCGGCACGATGCTCCCTCGGCGCGCGACTCCGCAGGGACGACACGCCGCCTGCGGACGAGCGAGGTGTCGGCGGAATCGCCGCGAGACCGGAGCGAGCAGGGCCGACGTGAGCGACCCGGAAGCGGCGAGCGGACCCGGCGAGATGGGGATCGATGGAGACCGGCGGCGGGACGACGACCGCCGAGGCAGTGCTTCCTCCGCACTCGCACCCGCTGATGATCCCGCGACAGGCGACCGGGAGGACGCCCGCGGGCACGGGCGGCGGGCGAGGCCCCGCCCACGGGTGCCTCCGGCGTTCTCGCTCCTCGGACCGGCGATCATCGATACCGAGAAGGCCTGCGGCAGGGCAGCCGCGCCGAGGCTCAGTCGCCCGTGCTCCGACCTGTGCCGGAGCCTGTCGCGGAGTCCGCCGCGGCGTCCGGGCTCGGGCTCGACCGCCGTGAACCGACCTCGGCCCGGTGGAAGACGACGACCAGCAGAGCGAGGAACACGGCTGGCAGCAGCAGCCACACCGGCCGTTGGGCCCACCATTGGGCCGTCGGCTGTCGAAGCAGTTCGAATCCGAGCGCGTGATAGGTGCCCAGCGCGAGCAGCAGGGCCGTCATGTGCCAGACGAACATCGTCATGATCACGGTGTTCGCCGCCACCACCGCCGTCCAGACCCGGCGACGCTCCAGCCATCGGCCCAGCGCGGGCCGCGCCAGCATCACCACGCCGAGCTGGAAGACGCCGAGCACCGCGATCGCCGCCGTCGTCGGATACATGTTGCTCAGCTCGACGCCCTCATGCGCGACCATCGACCGCGGATAGCCCAGCGGACCGGTCAGCAGGACGAGCCCCAGGAAGGCGCCGCCGGTCAACACGAGCAGCCTGCTCCTGGCGAGTCCGGGCATGGTGCCGTCGCGGTGAAGGTAGCCGAGCTGGTGCACGAAGATCCACACCAGCACCGTGTTGATCCAGGCGAGCGCCGACAGGCCGAGGGCGAAGCGTCCCAGGTCGAACAGGGCGACCGCGAGACCCAGCACCGCCAGGGTGCGGAGCGGAGCCCGGTCGTGCAGCCGCGCGGTGATCGGCACGAGCAGCACCGCGACCAGGTAGACGGCGATGAACCACAGCGGGGAGGCCAGCACCGGCCCGTAGATCCGGGCGCCGGGCAGCCCGACCGCCCATGACACCGTCTCGACGGCGGCCCACACGATCAGGAACACCACGAGCGGAGTGAGGAGTCGACGCACCCGTCGGGAGAGGAAGAGCCCGGTGCCGCCGCCGACTCGGCGGGCCGACCGCCAGCCCGCGAGGTTGGCATAGCCGCCGACCAGGAAGAACACCGGCATCACCTGGAGCAGCCAGGTGGCGGCCCAGCCGAAGGGCACCTGCGGGATGGGGTTGGGCATGATGAGCACGCCGTCGGCACGCTGCTGGGTGACCGAGAGCGTCCAGTGCCAGAGGATCACCACCACGATGCTCGCCGCCCGCAGGAGATCCACCACCCGGTCGCGATCGTCGCCTGCCTGTGCCGCGAGGCGGCCGATCCTGCCGAGGGGGGAGCCTGCCGTCGACCTTCTCATCGCGTGCGCGCCGGTCCTTCCTCACGGGTCGGCCCTGCCGGGTCGTCCGTCGCTCTGCCGCCAGCCTACGCAGCGACGAGGACGAGACGACGGCCGCCGGGGCGGCGACGCCGGGGCCGAGGGACCCCGGCCCGGCGCAGGCCGTGCCGGGTCGCCGCCGACCGGATCGCCGCCGACCGAGGCGCTCGCCGTGCCGGATCCCTCTCCGCCGCGACCGCTTCGCGGCGGAGTATGAGTCGCCCCGACGCCCCGGCCCGGCGCGGACGACCGAGTCCCGACGCCGGGGCCTGACGTCGATCGCCCGGGCCGGGGCGGACGGCATGCCGTGGCCGCCCGCCCGGACGTCCCACCCGCGCCTCCGCCGCGACGGCGATCATGACGGTCCGCGTCGATCAGCCGACTCGGGCGTCCCACTCCGACCAGCCGCGGAACTCCGCAGGCCAGGCGAAAGCGGCCAGCGGCCGTTCGTTCTCCTCGGCGGGGGCGTGACCGTACACGGCCACAGCGTCGACCCGGCGCCGGACGGCCTGCCCTCGGCCCGTCCGCCGTCACCGAGCCGGACGTCGACCGAGTCGGGCAGGACCAGCAGCGGATGTCGCAGCCGTCGACGGATCTCGGCGGCTGCGGGCCCGCCCGCCCACCCCCACCACCAGCACTCGCCGTCGCCTGCGCCGGGCCCCGGGGAGGTGTTCCCAGGCGGTGGGCCGGAGCCCGGCCGCGAGGAGGCCGACGCGACGAAGCAGCGCGCTGCCGAGCAGGCCGGGGATCGACGGCGCGACCGTCACGCGATGCCGTCGCTCCGCCGCATCGAGCCCTTCGGCGGACTCGGCCGCGAGCAGCCGCCGGGGCGCCGGTCTCGGCCCGTCGGACGACGTACGAAGCCGACGCCCGCCTGCCACGTCCGCCCGGACACGCCCGCCGACACCGCCCGCCCGGCGTCTCGTCGCCGCGCGGAAACAGCTCGAATGAGCGGTGCAGGCGCAGGCCGGGCCGCCCTTCGAACCCGGCCGTTCCGACGCCTGGCTTGAGTTCGACGAGCAACGGACCGAGCGCGTCCGGCCGCAGGTGGAGCACGAGATTCGTCGCCGTCGGGCGCACGGCGCGAAAGGCGTGTGCGGGTCGCAGCAGGGTCACGGGCGGGCGTAGACGAAGCTGGTCGGCCGCCGGGTCGCCGCCGTCAGCAGGGCGTCTCCAGTCCGCGCTGCCCCGCCGTCTCGACGATCGGCAGCAGCGCGTGGCGAACCGACTCGTCGACGTGCGGCACGGCGGGAGCGTCGTCCCGCGCGCAGGACGTCGACCAGGGATTCCCGCGGGGCACGAGAGAGGCGGGCGACGGCGGCCACTTCGAGGGCGACCTCGCCGCCGTTCTCACCGGTGTAATCCCGGCGCAGCGCGACGAGTCGGCGGATCGGGGAGGTCCGAGACATGTCCGTCCTCGATTCCGCCGCCCGGCTCGACATGGTGAGGACGCTCGACAGAGCGGGAGTCGAGGCGTTCGATTCGGCGAACAGGAGTGCCTCAACCCTTCGGCGGTTCCGGTTCCGCCACTCGAGGTGCACCGGGGAGTGGTTCCAGCCTCGCGTCTGCTCACACGCGAGGACAGCATGCCGACCGCGGGCCCGACCCGCGATCACCGCCGCCCGCCGCAGCTGCCCGTCCCCCGTGACGCAGGGCCGCGAGAGGGTCCGGCCGACTACGTCTGCCCAGCGTGTGGGCCCGAGGCAGGCTCCGCGACCGGGTGATCGCGCTGAACGCGCCGCCCCGAGGTCCACCCCATAGGATGCGCGGAATGATCGACGTGAGGCTCGCGGGCAGGGCCAGGTGAGCGACGAACGCCGGGGTGACGACTGGTTCGGCCATCCGCCCTCCTCCGATGTCCCGCCGAGCGGGGCGGGCGACGTGTCGCCCCCGGGCGGTGCCGATCAGGGCTCGCGCCGTCGAGGCAGGCCCGCCGACGGTGCGCCGCAGCGGGCGAATCGTCGCTCGAGGCCCGAGGAGCACGGCGATGCCGACGTGCCGGTGCCGCCCGATGGACCGCCAGGGGACAGGCGACCGCCCCCCGAGGGTGCGGCCGGTCGTCCGCCGCGGCGCCGCCGCTCGGCTGACGGCGAGACGGGTGAACCTCCGACGGGCGGCCGCAGGCGTCCACCCGATCGGGCGGAACCCGCGGCGCCGCGCGCGCCCCGTGACGCGGAGCCGCCGGTCCGGCAGCCGAACCGCGTGGGCGATCCGTACGAGGCGCCGAGCGGCGGCGACGCGCGGTCCCGATCGCGGCCACCGCAGGGGGGCCGTCCGGCGGATCGACGGCGCGCGGGCGACTCCCGACGGGGAGCGGAGCCTGCGGACCCGCGCGCGGCCGTCCCGCCCCGCGACGACGGCCCGCCGGACCACGGTCCGGCGCGACGGCCCGCCCGGCGCCGAGAGACCGAGACGCGCCGAGAGCCCAGGGCCGTCGACGCCGCCGCACCGGCGGAGCAGGGCGAATCGCCTGCTCGGCGGCGCGGCCCCGCGGGCGAGCGCCGCCGCACCGTGTCCTCCGCCGCTCGGCGCGGTCCCGGGCGAGCCGCGGACGCCGTCGGCCACGGGCATGGGCACGGCCACGGGCACGGTCCGGTCGATCCGTCGTCCTCTCGGGTCCGGATACTGCTCGCCGCGCTGCTTGTCCCGTTCGCGCTCGCCACCGTGCTGGGCATGCTGCTGCTCTACCCCTTCGGGCAGGAGCCGCAGGCGGAGAACGAACTCGGGTTCTTCCAACAGCCGGTGAACGGCGAGGTCGTCGCCGCTTCCGTGGGCAGCTGCCAGTCCGGTGCCGAGCAGGCCTCGCCGGACGTCGGCATGAACCCGGACGACTCCGAATGCCAGGTCATCGAGGTCCGGCTGGACGACGGCGAGGCCGCCGGGCAGACCATCGGGCAGGTCATCGCCTTCGAGCCGAGCACACCGACCTTCGCGCAGGGCGATCAGGTCGTGCTGTCGTACACGGGGGCCGCGCCGACCGAGCCCACCTCCTACCGCATCGTCGACTTCCAGCGGACCGGCGGCCTGCTGTGGCTGGCCGCCCTGTTCGTCGTGGCCGTGCTGCTGCTGGCGCGGTGGAAGGGTTTGACGGCGCTCGCGGGACTCACGGTGAGCTTCGGCGTGCTGACGATGTTCGTCATGCCCGCGATCCTCGCGGGCGAGAACGCCGTGACCGTCGCGGTGGTGGGCGCCGGGCTGATCATGTTCGTGGTCCTCTACCTGACGCACGGCGTCTCGGCGCGGACGTCGGCCGCCGTGCTGGGCACCCTGCTCAGCCTGGCGCTGATCGCCGGACTCGGCATCCTGTTCAGCGAGCTGACTCACCTCACGGGGCTGGACGAGGAGACGGTCAACCTCATCACCATCCTCGGCAGCGACGTCGACGCCCGCGGCCTGCTGCTCGCCGGGGTGATCATCGGCGCGCTCGGCGTCCTCGACGACATGACCATCAGCCAGACCAGCGCCGTCTGGGAACTGCGCAAGGCCGATCCCTCGATGGGCGCGCGAAGGCTGTACGCCGCCGGGGTGCGGATCGGCCGCGATCACATCTCCGCCGCCGTGAACACCCTCGCCCTGGCCTACGCGGGCGCGGCGCTGCCGCTGCTGCTGGCCTATTCGCTGTCCGGGGTCGATCTGTCGACCCTGGTCGGCGCGCAGGTCGTCGCCCAGGAGATCGTCCGCACGCTGGTGGGCAGCATCGGCCTGGTCGCCGCCGTCCCGATCACGACGGCGCTGGCCGCCCTGGTGGTCACGCGGCAGCCGCCCTCCGGCGGCGCAGGCGGGCCCGATCACGACCTCGATCCGGACGACGGGGGCGGGCGACCTCGGGACGACGACGCGGCCGAGGACGAGACCGCGGGGGCAGACCCGCGCGCGGCACGGTCGGAGGCAGCACGGTCAAGGACGGCACCGGCGGGGGCGGCGGACGGTGCCCGGCAGACACGCGACGGCGGCCGGAGCGGAAGAACCGCTGTTCGAGCCGAACGCGCTCCGGGCGCGCCGCGGACATCCGGCAGCCGACAGCGCCGGCCGAGGCCCGCCGGCGCCGTCGAACCGCGGCCCGCGACCGGGTCGGCGGCGGAGCAGACAGCCGGAGAGCATGGTGCCCGTCCCGATCACGGCACGCGGGCCGCGCCACAGGCGACCGCGGCGGAGCCGAGATCCGATGAGGCGACCGGGCACCCGGCCCCGAAACCGCGCGGCGGGCCGACGCGGCGCCCTGAGCGGCCGAGGCGGCCGGGGCACGGCGACCCTCCTCGGTGACCACCTCCAGGACCACGCGGGGCGACCGAGCCCGGCGAACGCTCTCCGTCGGCTCGGCGAGCCGGCCGCATCTGACCCCTTCGGCGCCCGAGGGCGACTGATCGGCCGGGTCGACGTGCCTGAGGTGTCGTCGTCCTGAGGGACGGCCCGCCATCGTCCGCGCCGTGTCCCACCGGGACGGAACGCCGCAGGACGAGACGCGCGAGCGCGGGGCGACGGCGGGCGACGGCAGGAGGAGTGACCACCGGATCGGCCGGTCCGCGCGCGGGATCGGCCCGTGCCCTCGACCGATCCGTGTTCCGGGCCGGCCCGTCAGGTCTCCTCGACCGGCCTGTGGCTCGACCGATCCGGGTCCTCGACCGACCCGTCGAGACCCGACGACGGGCGGAGCGGAGTTCCGAGCCCGTGTCCGCCTCCGACGCCTGCGGACCGGACACGCGGACCGGACTTCGACCGCCGAGAGAAGCACCGAGACGGACTCGGCGAGTCCGCGGGCACGCGGGCGCGGCGGCGGACGCGGTCGGGCCTCGGACGGGCGGGACCAGGCGACCCGGCCCACGTGGACGGCGGGACCGGGGAGCGGGGAGCGGGGAGCGGGGCGGCGACTCGACCGGCCCGGTTCGTGCCCGCCGATGCCGGACGGTCGCCGCCCCGAACCATCACCGCACTTCACCGCGCCCGAGTCCGGCCGGCCGCGCCCCGCCGCCCGAGCGGCGTCCGGGTCAGTGCGAGATCAGTAGTCCAGCGTCGCGACGAAGCGGGCGACGGCCGCGGAGTCGAGCCGGGTGGGGAATCGACCACCCGGCGCCGCCGACGCGATCTGATACAGCGGCCGGTTCGCCGCGGGCTCGCCGCGTGCCTCGGCACGCAGCTGGGCGACGAGCAGCTGCGACAGCGCCAGCGTCCGGGTGTCCCCGATGCCCGCGAGCACGTCGGCGAGCCGCCGCAGCTCCAGGATGCCCAGCTCACGGCCGCCCGCCCCCGCGTAGAGGGCCAGGGCGACGGTCACCGTCCGACGTCCTGCCCTGATCAGCAGCGCGACCGTGCGCATCCCCCGCTGGTCGGAGACGAGAAGGTCGATCTCCCGCAGCTCGCCCAGGTCCACCGTCCGTGTGCCGAAGGTCGAGACGGAGAGCAACCGACCGGCCAGGCGAGTGCGCCGACGCGATTCCGACCACGCCAGCAGCAGGAACGGCACGATGATCACGCCGGCCGCCACCAGGCCCGCGTCGCGCCCGCCGATGAGGCCGAACAGACCGCCGAACCCGGCACCGATGATCAGGGCGCCGAGCGCGATCGACAACGCTCGACGGCGCAGGATCTCGGGCGGCAGCAGATTCAAGGAGATCTCCGCCTGCTCCGCGGGCCGGGCTGGTCGATCCGCGCCGCCGGGCCGGTCGGGCCCACCAGGTTCGTTCTCGGTCACCGGATCGATGCCTCCTTCATGCTCGCCCTGTCCCCCGCATGATCCAACAGTGCCTGGTGGTCCAGGCATCGGGCCGGGCGGAAGGCCGGGACTCGATACGGACCGCCCGCCCTCGCGGACGACGAGACGGCGCGGATGCCCCCGCCGAGGAGGCGGGTCGCAGGCGAACTCGGGTCCCGGCGAGAGACATCAGCCCTCAGCCGGCGCCACGCCGCGCAGGAAGGGATTACGGACCCGTTCCCGCCCGATGGTGGTCGCGGGGCCGTGGCCGGGCAGCACCACCAGCTCGTCGGGCAGCGGCAGGATGCGGCTCCGCAGGGTCTCGGTCATCGCCTCGGGGTCGCCGCCGGGCAGGTCCGTGCGGCCCACCGCGCCCGCGAAGAGGGTGTCCCCCGCGACCAGCACATCCGGTTCCACCCCCGAGCCGGCGACCGCGGCGGTCGAGACTCGAAGACACACCGAGCCCTCGGTGTGTCCCGGCGTGTGCAACACCGTGATCCGCAGGCCGGCCGGCTCCATCGCCTGCCCGTCGGTCAGCTCCGCGATCCGCCGGGGCTCCCGCATCGCCAGCTCCGGCCCGAGCAGCCGCGCCAGGTCGGAGCCGACGCCCCGCAGCGGCTCGGACAGCAGCGGCCGGTCGCCGGGATGCACCCACACCGGGACGTCGTAGGCCTCGGACACCTCGGTCGCGGAGTAGGCGTGGTCGAAGTGGCCGTGAGTCAGCAGGACGGCCACGGGAGTCAACCGGTGTTCGGCCAGCCGGGCGGCCAACGGCTCCATGACGTGCTGACCCGGGTCGACGATCACACAGGGCCTGTCCGACCCGTCTGTGGGGGACTCGTCCGCTCCGCCCGCGAGCAGATAGCAGTTGGCCTGCAACGGACCGCTGGGAAACCCGACGACGAACACCAGACGCCTCCTGTGTGAACAGGTGATCGGGACGAGTCGTCGAACCCGTCCCGCAGACCGGCCAGCCTAGCCGGCATCCCGGTACACACCGACCACACCCGGGCGCTCTAGACTGCCGCCTGGCCATCCCCGTCTCCAGCATCCCTGAGGAGGGAGCCGGTGCCCACCAACGAGCAACGTCGCGCAGCCGCGAAGCGGAAGCTTGAGCGGCAGCTCCAACGCCGTGCCCAACGTGCCAAACGCCGTCGCACGATCGCGATGAGCGTGACGGTGCTCGCCACGGTGTTGGTCGTCGGTCTCGTCTACTTCCTCGCCACCCAGGGCGGGAACGACGACGCCGAGGCCGCCGGGCAGACCGATCCGCCCGCCTCCGACGAGCTGCCCGCGACCGAGACGACAGACGGCCCCTGCGGCTACATCATCGGCGGCGAGGAGCCCGCCAGGGAGGTCGCGGTCCCCGAGGACGTCGACCCCACGCCCGCCGAGGGCACCGTGGAGACCACCCTGGCGACGAACCAGGGCGAGATCGGCGTGAGCCTGGACCGCGCGGCGGCGCCGTGCACCGTGCAGAGCTTCGTGCACCTCGCCGAGAGCGGCTACTTCGACGACTCCCCCTGCCACCGGCTGGTCACCTCCGAGGGCTCCCTCGAGGTCCTCCAGTGCGGCGACCCGACGGGCACCGGCAGCGGCGGTCCCGGCTACGCCATCCCCGACGAGCTGACCGGCGAGGAGACCTACGGCCGAGGGACGCTGGCGATGGCCAACGCGGGCCCGGACACCAACGGCTCACAGTTCTTCATCGTCTACGGCGACTCCGAGCTGCCGCCGTCGTACACGGTCTTCGGCACCGTCGACGAGGCGGGCCTCGGCGTGGTCGACGAGATCGCCGAGGCGGGGGAGGCGACCGGCGGCGGCGACGGACCCCCGGAGACCGAGACCATCATCGAGAGCGTCGGCATCGCGAGCTGACCCTCCGCAGTACGACCACGACAGCCCCGGTCACGCCGCTCCGGCGGGCCGGGGCTGTCGCCTGTCGAGGGTCCGGGCGCGGGACGGCCACCGGATTCGTCCAGCGGGCCGTGCCGCCCGCTCGCCGTCCGAGGAGCGGACGTCTCGCCCACGGGCGCTCGGGGGCTTTCGCGACCTGAGGGGTCGTTCCTCGCAGGCGTCGAATGGTCGGGCGAGCCGAAGACGCGGCGATCGACACCGCTCGCGCTCCGCTCGCCGCCCGGCCCGCCGTCATGCGCGGAGAGTCGCCTGCGATGAGCAGGAGCGGCGGGAGACACGCCCCCACGAAGCGCGGGCGACCGCGATTCGCACCGGCCCTGGCGGACCGGTGCCACTCCTGACGAGCCGTCGGGTCGTGCGGGCCAGAACCTGTTGGGATCCTCACCGGCCGCAGGGCCGGGGCCACCCTCGTGACCGTGCGGCTCGCGTTCGACGCCCGCAGGTCGCGATCCCACCCGCCCGCAGGGCCGGTGCCACGCCGCAGCACCTGAGCGGCCTGCCGCAACGCGCCGGCGTCGCGATCCTCACTCGCCCCGCGGGGCCGGTGCCACCCTGGTCACCAGGGGTGTTGCCTGCTCGAAGACCCCCGGGTTGTCGACTCGTGACAGACACGCCCGGTGAACGCTCGGACCACCCCGGCGTGTCGGCCGACGCCTCTCCTTCCCAGGCGCCGCGCCCCGAACAGAGCCCACCCCGGCCGCTGCCTGGCCGGCGGAGGCCTAGCCGGTGGAGGTCACCCGGTAGACGTCGTAGACGCCCTCGATATTGCGGACGGCCTTCAGGACGTGTCCGAGATGCTTCGGGTCGCCCATCTCGAAGGAGAAGCGACTGACCGCCACCCGGTCCCGTGTCGTGGTGACCGAGGCCGACAGGATGTTCACCCGCTCGTCGGCAAGGATCTTCGTGACATCGGAGAGCAGTCGGTGCCGGTCGAGCGCCTCCACCTGGATGGCCACCAGGAACACCGAGGAGGAGGACGGGGCCCACTCCACCCGCAGCAGCCGCTCCGGCGTGGCCCGCAGCTCGTCGGCGTTCGTGCAGTCGGTGCGGTGCACGCTGACCCCGCCGCCCCTGGTGACGAAGCCCAGGATCTCGTCGCCGGGCACGGGGGTGCAGCACCGGGCAAGCTTGATCCAGACGTCGCCCGCGCCCTTCACGATGACGCCCGCGTCGGCGGTCGCCCGCCTGCGATGGTGCATCGTGGAGGGGGTGGACCGCTCGGCCAGCTCCTCCTCGGCGTGCTCCTCGCCGCCGACCAGCGCCATCAGCCGGGTGACGACGTGCTTGGCCGAGGACTGGTGCTCACCGACCGCCGCGTACAGCGTGCTGATGTCGGTGTAGTGCAGCTCGCGGGCGACCGCGCCCAGAGAGTCCGCCGAGACGAGCCGCTGGAGCGGCAGGCCGACGCGGCGCAGCTCGCGGGCGATGGCCTCCTTGCCGCTCTCGATGGCCTCCTCGCGGCGCTCCTTGGCGAACCACTGCTTGATCTTGGCCCGCGCCCGAGGCGAGGCGGCGAAGGACAGCCAGTCGCGGCTGGGCCCCGCGCCCTCGGCCTTCGAGGTGAAGATCTCGACGACCTCGCCGTTCTCCAGCTCCCGCTCCAGGGCGACGAGCCTGCCGTTGACGCGCGCGCCGATGCACCGGTGCCCGACCTCGGTGTGCACGGCGTAGGCGAAGTCGACGGGGGTCGACCCCGTGGGCAGCGTGATCACATCGCCCTTGGGGGTGAAGACGAAGATCTCACGGGTCGCGAGGTCGTACCGCAACGACTCCAGGAAGTCGCCGGGGTCGGCCGCCTCCCGCTGCCAGTCGAGAAGCTGGCGCATCCACGCCATCTCGTCGACCTCCACGGAGCCGCCGCCGTTGTGGCCCTTGGTCTCCTTGTACCGCCAGTGCGCGGCGATGCCGTACTCGGCGGTGCGGTGCATCTCGTGAGTCCGGATCTGCACCTCGAGCGGCTTGCCGTCCGGACCGATCACCGTCGTGTGCAAGGACTGGTAGACGCCGAACCGGGGCTGGGCGATGTAGTCCTTGAACCGGCCGGGCATCGGCTGCCAGAGGGCATGGACGACGCCCATCGCCGCGTAGCAGTCCCGCACCTCGTCGACCAGGATGCGCACCCCGACCAGATCGTGGATGTCGTCGAAGTCACGGCCCCGGACGATCATCTTCTGGTGGATCGAGTAGTAGTGCTTCGGCCTGCCCTCGACCCTGGCGACCAGCCGAGCGCTGTTCAGGTTGTCGGTGAGCTGGCTGACGACGCCTCGGAGGTAGGTGTCGCGCGAGGGGGCACGGTTGGCGACCAGCCGGACGATCTCGTCGTACTTCTTGGGCTGAAGGATCGCGAAGGCCAGGTCCTCCAGCTCCCATTTGACGGTCGCCATGCCCAGCCGGTGCGCGAGCGGGGCCAGCACCTCCAGGGTCTCGCGTGCCTTGCGGGCCTGCTTCTCCGGCGGCAGGAAGCGCATCGTGCGCATGTTGTGCAGCCGGTCGGCGAGCTTGATGACCAGGACTCGAGGATCGCGGGCCATCGCGATGACCATCTTGCGGATCGTCTCGGCCTCGGCGGCGGCGCCGAGCTTGACCTTGTCGAGCTTGGTCACGCCGTCCACGAGGTGGGCGATCTCGTCGCTGAAGTCGGTGCGCAGCCGGTCGAGCGAGTAGTCGGTGTCCTCGACCGTGTCGTGGAGCAGGGCCGCGACCAGCGTCGTGGTGTCCATGCCCAGCTCAGCGAGGATGGTCGCCACCGCGAGCGGGTGAGTGATGTACGGGTCGCCGGACTTGCGTCGCTGGCTGCGATGTTTCTCTTCGGCGACGTCGTAGGCGCCCTGCAGGAGCGCGAGGTCGGCCTTGGGATGCAGCTGACGATGCACCGCCGCCAGCGGTTCGAGGACCTGTTTGACCGAGGAGGACCGCTGAGCCGTGATGCGGCGGGCGAGCCGGGCACGGACGCGACGAGTGGCCGACGGCTGCCTCGGCGTCTCAGCCTGTCCCGGCGGGGCGTGTTCGACGTCCTGACTCACCGGCATGCTCCAGACTCATCGCGTTGTTCGTGGCCCCGCGAGGGGCACGACCCGAGTCCGTCTCCGGGCGACCCGGATGACGAGGATAACGCCGATCCCGACCGCCGTGTTCCGTCAGGGTGAAGCCGCCGGCTCGGGCTTCATCCGGCGATCGTCCTGCGGACGACGATCGCCCGCCTGTTCGACCCGACTCCCCTGTAGGGAGCAGGCGGAACGGCGGGCGATCGTGACCGGCCGTGCTCGGCGTCGTCAGGCGTTCTTGCTCGCCTCGGCGGACTTGGCGCCCGCACCGGAGGTGACCTTCTCGCCGTCGGCCGTGTCCTCGGTCACGGTCTCGGAGTCGGCGCTCTTCGTGGTGTCGGCGTCGGCCTCCAACGAGCGCTCGGCGGCGTCGTCGTCGGACTCGTCGATGCCCTCCGGAAGCTCGTCGGCGACGACGACCTTCTCCCGGATGGCCGCGCGGACCCACGTCGTGTTCACGCCGGGCGCGATCTCGACGTCGACGGTGTCCTCGGCGGTCTCGGTGACGGTTCCGTACAGGCCGGAGCTGGTCATCACGCGGTCGCCGGGAGCAAGGGAGCTCTGCAGCTGCTGCATCTCCTGCATCGCGCGCTTCTGCTTACGGCTGGCCAGGAACAGCGGCAGCACCAGCAGGAGCAGGAGCAGCGGAAAGATGAAGGATTCCATCGTTCTCCGTTCAGCGGACGCCTGCTCGACGCACGGTTCGTCCGGTTGTTCGGGTATCGACTGCCCAGTGTGCCAGGCCTGCTGTGCTGATGACCCACCACCCGTGTCTGCGGGACACTCCCCGACTCCGGTGAGCGCACTGAGACGTCAGGTCAGACACCGAGTCTAGTCCTGATCCACCGCGAAGAGTGATCCGGTGCCGCCGACGGCCTCCGGCGGCGGTGTGAGGCCGAGGTGAGACCAGGCCGCGGCGGTGGCGACCCGACCCCTGGGAGTCCTGGCGAGCATCCCGGCCCGGACCAGGAACGGCTCGCAGACCTCCTCCACCGTGGCCGGCTGCTCACCGACCGCCACCGCCAGGGTCGACACGCCCACCGGGCCGCCGCCGAAGGACCGGACCAGCGCCCCCAGGACCGCGAGGTCGAGCCGGTCCAGCCCCAGCTCGTCGACCTCGTAGACCTCCAACGCCGCCCTGGCCACCGACCGCGTCACCGTGCCGTCGGCCCGCACCTCGGCGAAGTCCCGGACCCGACGCAGCAGCCGGTTGGCGATCCGCGGTGTGCCGCGCGAGCGGCGGGCGATCTCATCCGCGCCCGCCGGGTCCAGGGCCACCCCCAGGATGGCGGCCGACCGCCGCAGCACCTGCTCCAGCTCGGCCGGGCTGTAGAACTCCATGTGGGCGGTGAAGCCGAACCGGTCCCGCAGCGGGCCGGTCAGCGAGCCCGCCCGCGTGGTCGCCCCGACGAGGGTGAAGGGGGCGATCTCCAGCGGGATGCTGGTCGCCCCCGGCCCCTTGCCGACCACCACGTCGACGCGGAGATCCTCCATCGCCAGGTACAGCATCTCCTCGGCCGGTCGGGCGATGCGGTGGATCTCGTCGATGAACAGCACATCGCCCTCGACGAGGTTGGACAGCATCGCGGCCAGGTCGCCCGCGCGTTCCATGGCAGGCCCCGAGGTGACCCGCAGCGCCGAGCCCAGCTCGGCCGCGATGATCATCGACAGGCTGGTCTTGCCGAGGCCCGGCGGCCCGGAGAGCAGGACGTGGTCCGGCGGCCTGCCGCGACGCAGCGCCCCCGAGAGCACCAGTTCGAGCTGTTCGCGGACGCGCGGCTGACCGATGAACTCGCGTAGGTCACGCGGGCGCAGGGTGGACTCGACGTCCTGCTCCGCGGGCTCGGCGTGCGGGGACAGCTCGACGGCGTCGAGCGCCCGGGCGGCCTGCCCCGCCCAGTCCTCCTCGGCAGCGTGCCGTTCGTCGGCCACCGGCTGTTCCCCGCCTTCCCTGGTTCTCTCGTGCTCTCGGCCCCTGTGGCGCCGCCCGCGTCACCGCGTTCCGGCGGATCGCCGGGGGCGGGGCGCGGTCACGCCGCGCACGGTGCACGGCGACGCGCGGCGGGCGTCATCTCTTGCGTCCCAGTATCGCCAGCGACCTCCGCAGCACTCCCGCCATGTCGTCGGGACCGTCGGCTTCGGCGAGCACGGCGTCCACCGCCTGCTCGGCCTGTTTGCCGGTGAAGCCCAGTCCGATCAGCGCGTCGACCACGCTCGGGCGGACCTGCGAGGCACCCGAGCCCGCCGTGCCCGCGGCCGAGGACCCGGCCGGGCCGACCTTGTCGCGCAGCTCGACGACGAGCCGTTCCGCGCCCTTCCTCCCGATCCCCGGCACCTGGGTCAGGGCCGTGAGGTCGCCCTCGGACACCGCGTGCCGCAGCTGATCGGGCTCCAGGACCGCCAGCATGGCCAGCGCGATCCGCGGCCCGATGCCCGAGACCGTCTGCACCAGTTCGAAGAGCGTCCGGGCGTCGGCGTCGACGAAGCCGTACAGCGTCCAGGAGTCCTCCCTGATCACCAGGCTGGTCATCAGCTCGGCCTCGTCGCCCCGGCGCAGCGTGGCCAGCGTCGCGGGCGTCGTGCGCACCGCCAGCCCGATGCCGGAGACGTCCACCACGACATGGTCGAGGGCGACCGCCTGCACCCGGCCGCGTACCGACGCGATCATTCCCGCACCTCTCTCGTCGTCTTCGACACCGATTCGTTCGCGGTCGCCCGCATCGCCGCGCCGAGGTCTCGCGCCATGATCGTCGACGTGGTCGGCTGCCGCGTCCCGGTGGCGTACCCGCCCCGCTCTCCGATCTCGGCTCCCTCCCCGGCCCCGACTCCGTCCACGTTCCTCCCGTAGGCGGACATCGGAGCCCGGACAGACGAAGGAGGATCGGCGGCCTGCTCCGGGACGCCGCCCGCCTCGGCCTCGGCGGGGGTCGCCGAGGCGGCATGCGACGCCGTCGGGCCGCTCGACGTACTGCCGGATCGTCGGGGGTCGCCCCGTCCCGCCGCGCCTCCCGCCGCCGAAGCGCTCGACGCCCGCGCGGGTCGACCGCCTGCTCCCGACGTCGTCGACGCCGAGCGCCCTGGAGCCGAGGCCGAACGGTCGGGCAGGCCGCCCGCCTCGCTGAGCCGGGCCCGGTGTGCCTTGGCGAGCCGCTCGGACTCCGCCTTGGCCCTGGCCATCCGGTCCATCACCGGAGCCCGCCAGAGATGACAGACGGCCAGCGCGAGCGCGTCGGCGGCGTCGGCGGGCTTCGGCGGCTCGGCCAGCCGGAGGAGGCGGGTCACCATGGCGGTCACCTGGGCCTTGTCGGCCCGGCCGGAGCCCGTCACGGCGGCCTTGACCTCGCTGGGCGTGTGAAAACGCACCGGAAGGCCCCGCCGCCCGGCGAGCAGCGCGACCACGCCGCCCGCCTGCGCTGTGCCCATGGCCGACCGCACGTTGTGCTGGCTGAAGACCCGCTCGACGGCGACGACGTCCGGGCGGAACTCGTCGAGCCATCGCTCGACTCCATCGGCGATCAGTCCCAGGCGCACGGGCAGCTCGGCGTCCGGGGGCGAGCGGACGACGCCGACCGAGACGCAGGTGATCGTCCGGCCCGACCCGCCGTCCACCACGCCGAGGCCGCACCGGGTCAGCCCCGGGTCCACACCGAGCACCCGCACCCGCCGCCTCCCGCCCCGCGAACATCAGTTCGAGTGAGGCTACCGGTTGACCATGCCGCGCCCCGGCACCACACGCACGCAGGCGTCGGCGTGGCGCGCGAGCCGCGGGCAGGGGGCGAGGGCCGGCGGCCCGCCGCGTCTCGCCACGGCGCTCCTCGGGGGCGACCGAGGACCGCGGTCCGGCACCGGAGCCGCTGCCGCCGACGCCGCCGGAATCCCTCCGTCGTCTCGACGACCGTTCGGCCAAGCCCGTCGACGGCGATTCGTTGACGCCCTGACACACCGTCCGTAATATTCCTACTATGAGTATTACGGGTGTGCAGCTGTTCTCGGTTCCAGTGTCCGACCAGGACAAGGCACTGGAGTTCTACGTCGACAAGCTCGGATTCGAGTTGATCCTCGATCAAGACCTGGGCGGGCGGCGGTGGCTTCAGGTCGCCCCCAAGGACTCGGCCACCAGCATCGTGCTGGTCACCTGGTATCCGAGCCTGGTCCCCGGCAGCGTTCGCGGCCTCATGCTGCTGACCTCGGACATCGACGCCGACTGTGCCCGGCTGTCGGAGGCGGGCGTGCCCGTGGACGGTCCGCACGATCAGCCCTGGGGAAGGCAGGCCGACATCACCGACCCGGACGGCAACGTCATCGGCCTCACCACTCCGCCGCCCAGCTGGGGCTGATCGAGTCGAATGAGCGACGGGCAGGCCCGGCATCGCGGCCGTCGACGGCCGGGCGGTCCGTCTCTCTTCATCGTCGAAGTCACTCTCCGCCAGAACTCCGGTGCCGCTCGGTGCGCAAGATGCATTCGAGTGAAACGCGAGACCGCTCTGGATATCGTGAGCGAGTCCCATGAATGCGGCACCGAAATCGATTCCGCACCATCCGAACGGAATCAGCAGGCAAGGAGTGACGGAATGAGAACCTTAGTCGCCTCGCAATGGATTTCCGGGTTAGCGACGGCTGCCGTACTGACCCTCGGTCTCACGGCCACGGCGGCACCCCAGGATCCGAGCGCCGCCGCTCCCGACACGGCGACGAATTCACCCGCGCCGACGCAGGAGGTGGCGCGGTACGGCCAGCCGACCCTGTACGGCCACGATCTGGTTCCGATGATCACCTTCTACGAGTCTCTCGGTTTCGAGGAGCTGTACCGCATGCCGGAGGACGGCGAGGGACCGCCGGTCTTCGCGACTCTCCAGAACGACACCTTCTTCCTCGCGCTGGCCAGCGCCGACGAGCTGAGCGACGCCACCGGGCTCGAATTCGGTCCACTGTCGGGCAAGCGGCGAAGCAACGATCTCACGGTCCTCGTGGAGGACGTGGACAAGACCTGGCGGGCCGCGGTCCGCGCGGGCGGACGGCCGGTGCTGCGGCCGAAGGACTTCTGGTGGGGTGAGCGCGGCGGCTTCGTCTCCGATCCCGCGGGGAACTACGTGCACATCTCCACGCACCACGAATAGCCGTCATTCGACGTCCCGCCGACACCTGTTCAGGCCACACGTGTCGGCGGGTCCCGTCGGAGATACCGGACACGCGGCCTCGGGACGATTCTCGTGTGGCGTCGAGTGACGCCCCGGTACCGGACGTCTCGACGCCGCGGCTGGTGACACCTCGCCGGCGCCGAGATCGCCGCCCGCGACAGCACCGACCGGGCGGGTACCCCACCCCTCGAACGGGGATGGTCGTGCCGCACGTGCCTCGGCGGCGGGTCCGCACGCACCCTGCCCGCCCACACCGCACGGCAGGCCGGTCGACGTCGCCGCCGATGCCCGGACGCGGCCGCCCGATCTCCCCGGTGGACTTCTGGCAGGGCCGGTTTCGAACGGAGCCGGTACGGCTCTCGTCGCGGTGTGCCCGGCGCCGTCCTCGCCGCGGGCCGATCGCCATCGGCGCGGCCACCCGTGCGGAGAGAGCCCGCAGGTTGAGTCTCCCGGAGCCGCGCATACCGCTTCCGACCGCCGCACCGGCGGGCCGGAGGCGGCCGGATCGATCCCGCCGCTCGTCCTCGGCCCGGCAGCTGCTCGACTCGACGATTCCCGCGACCTCTTTCGCGCGCTCGGACTTCACCGGCCGGACTCGAGTCCCCGCCGTCCCTGGAGTCCGTCGGCGTTCGCCCGGCCCGTTCGTCGCCGGCCTCGCCCCCGCAGGCCGACACCCGTCCCTCGCCCCGTCGCCCCGGGACCGCCGGAGCTCCCGCTTCGCGGGCGTCTCACCGGCTCGTCCGCGCCGAAGCCGCCGGGCCCCGCGTGCCCGACGCGAGGACCGGCGGCTCTGGGGCGACTGCCCGTGTCAGCTGTTGACGAGCACCTTCTCGTCCCACTCGATGTGGTGCTGGTAGATCTCGGTGAACAGGTCGACGCCGTTCTTGAGAAAGAAGGGCAGCACGAGGTCGCGGCCGATCCTGCCGAAGAACCCGGGCGGAGCCTTCCGGTCGCCGTTGCGTCGGGTCTCCTTGACGACGTGCTCCACCCGCTCCTTGCGGATGGACTGGTAGGTCGCGAAGGCCCGGGAGAGGTCCGGGATGTCGCGCAGGCACTTGGCCAGCACGATGCAGTCCTCCAGGGCCATCGAGCCGCCCTGTCCCGAGTGCGGCCCCATCGCATGGGCCGAGTCGCCGAGCAGGCAGACGCGGCCTCGGTGCCAGGTGGGCAGCACCGGCATCTCCGAGACCGTGTACCGGACCATCGTCTCCTGCTTCGCCGCGATGATCGCGGGGATCGGGTCGTGGTCGCGCCGATGCAGTTCGAGCAGCCTCCGCTGCCAGGACTCGTCGGAGATCCCCGCCAGCTCGGCCGCGCTGGGCTCGGTCTTCTGGTGGAAGTTCTCGAACCAGCACACCTCGCCGGAGTCCGTCACCTGGTAGCCGAAGAAACCGTTGAGGCAGAAGGTCATGTACATGGTGCCCTCGGTCGAGGCGAGGCCGGGAACGCGAGTGTAGGCGCCGGTGCCGACCGTGCCGGTGAACGTGGGCAGCGGCGCCTCGGGCAGGATCCGCCGCCGTACCTCGGAGTGGATTCCGTCGCAGCCCACGAGGAAGTCCGCCTCCGCGGAGCTTCCGTCGGCGAACCGCGCGATGACGGTGTCCCGATCGGTCTCGGACAGGTCCACCAACCGCTTGTTCCACTCGATCTGGATGCCTCGACGCTCGGCCGCCTCCCGGACGGCCTTGGTGAGCATGCCTCTCTTGAGGGTGACCACCGGCTGGGGATTCCGGCCGAGGACCCGGGCCTTGTGATTCAGGAAGGCGATCCTCGGACTGGGGATGCCGACGGCCTCGACCTCCTCCCGAATTCCCAGTGTCTCGAGCACGTCTCGACCGTTGGGTGCTATTCCCAGGAAAGCGCCGACCTCGTCGCGCGCCTCGGGTCGCCCTTCGTAGACGACGGCCTCGATGCCGGCTCGCTGAAGGAACATCGCCAATACCGGACCCGCGACACCGCAACCGATGATCATAGCCCGCTTACGCGCAGAACTCGTCTCGCTAGCCATATCAAATACTTTAATTAAAGCACTCGGCCCAGTCAACAGCGAATAGTGTCATCAATGACGTCATTCTGACGGCAGAGTTGTGTCATCGCACGACACGGCGGGAGGTTCGCCGAACCGTGGAGGCATGTCTTAGGGTGTGCACAACCACCACGATGGCTGTATATTCCTAGACGAATAAACCAGGAGGTCCCCCATGGCGAAGCGACGGGCGTCCAGCCCGTTGACGCTGGCAGTGTTGGCCTGTCTCGCTCAGCGGCCGATGCATCCCTACGAGATGGCCACCACCATGCGGGATCAGCATCACGACTCCGCAGTGAAGATCAACTTTGGCTCGCTGTACAACGCGGTGGAGACGCTGCGCAAGTCCCAGCTGATCGACGTGCAGAGCACCGGCAGGCAGGGCAACCGGCCGGAACGGACGATCTACGAGATCACCGAGGACGGTCGCGAAGAACTGGCACAGCGTCTCCGGGAACTGCTCAGCACTCCCATGAAGGAGTACACGCTGCTCGCGGCGGGCCTCACCTTCATGACGGCGCTCTCCCCCGACGACGTGGCCGCCCAGCTCGCGCTGCGGGCACACCGGCTGGAGAAGGAGGTCGAGCGCGATCGCGAAGAGCTGCGGCTCAGCAGCGAAGGCGACAAGGACCGCGCGCCGCTGCCCCGGCTCTTCCTGGTGGAGGACGAATACCAGCTCGCCCTGAAGGAGACCGAGCTGACGTGGGTCCGCGGCCTGCTCCAGGACATCAGCAGCCAGTCGCTCGACGGTGTGGAGGAATGGCGGGAGCTGCACGCGGCACGCCGTATCCGGTGACGAAGCCGTCCCCGAACACGGCGTGACCACACCTCCGCCGCACGGCCCAGGCGAGCGGAGAGGGCGCTCAGCTCGCCCGGTCGTGCACCGCGGCCTCCGTCGACGCCGACTGCTCCTCGTCCAGGAACGACGTCGTGTGCTCGGCACGCTGAAAGCTCGGATGGACCAGGACCTCACGGAGCAGCTCCTTGGTCGTGTGCACCCCGCGACCCCGGATGCGGAACTCCTGCAGCGCTCGATCCATCCTGGCCAACGCCTGCGGCCGATCCGGTGCCCAGGCGATCACCTTCGCGAGCAGCGAGTCGTAGTCCGGCGGAACGCGCCACCCCGGGTAGGCCCCGGTGTCGACCCGGACGAACTGGCCGCCCGGCGGGACGAACTCGCTCAGCTCACCGGGACAGGGGGCGAAGTCGCGGGCCGGGTCCTCGGCGTTGACCCGGCACTCCACCGCGACGCCGCGCAGCTCCACGTCGTCCTGGGCGAACGACAACGGCATCCCCGCGGCCACCCGCAGCTGCTCGCGGACGAGGTCGATGCCGGTCACCGCCTCTGTCACCGGATGTTCGACCTGGATACGGCAGTTGACCTCGATGAAAGCCGCCTCGTCACCGTCCACCAGGAACTCGAAGGTCCCGGCGCCGGTGTACCCGGCGGCACGCGCTCCCCGCACGGCGTGCTCGGCGAGCCTGCGAGCCAGATCCCGGCTGAGCCCCGGCGCCGGACTCTCCTCGACGAGCTTCTGGTGCCTGCGCTGCACCGAGCAGTCCCGCTCCCCCAGATGCACCACGTTGCCGTGCTCGTCGGCGATGATCTGCACCTCGACGTGCCTGGCCTTCTCCCAGAAGCGTTCGAGGTAGACCCGCTCGTCGCCGAACACCGCCCGGGCCGCCGCCCTGGTCGTCCGGTAGGTCGGCAGCAGCTCCGCCCACTCCCGCACCACCGCCATGCCGCGGCCGCCGCCGCCCGCCGCCGCCTTGATGATCAGCGGCAGGCCGATCCGGTTCGCCTCCTCGACCACCTCGCCTGCGCTGCGCACCGGCTCGATCGTGCCGGGCAGCACCGGCAGTCCCGCGTCGGACATCAGGGATCGGGCCAGCGCCTTGTCCCCGAGTCGGGACACGACCTCGGGTCGCGGGCCGACGAAGACCAGGTCGTTACGCGCACAGATCTCCGCGAAGTCCGGGTCCTCGGAAAGAAACCCGTAACCCGGATGCACCGCCTGCGCCCCCGTCTGCAGCGCCGCCTCGATGATCGCCGGGGCGAACAGGTAGCTCCGCTTGGGCGCGGCAGGCCCGATCTGCACCGACTCGTCCGCGGCCAGCACGGCGGCGGAGTCCCGATCCGCCGTGGAGTGCACCACCACCGATCGGATGCCCATCTCGCGGCAGGTCCGCACCACCCGCAGCGCGATCTCCCCCCGGTTCGCGATCAGGACGGTGTCGAACGGTCTGTCCTGCGTCGCGACCTCTCGAACCGGGTCCGGCATGCTGCTCACTCCTCCTCCAAGTGCTCCAGGAGCACCAGGGCCTGGCCGTACTCCACCGGCTGGCCGTCGGCGACGACCACCTCGACGACCCGTCCGCGATGTTCGGTGAGGATCGGGTTCATGAGCTTCATCGCCTCCATGATCCCGACCTGCTGGCCCGGCTCGACGACGTCGCCGACCTCGACGAAGGGTCGGGCGCCGGGCTCCTCGGCTCGATAGAAGGTGCCCACCAGCGGCGCGCAGACGGCCGGCCGCTCGACGCCGTCGGGCTCGACGGCCTGCGTGGGCGCGACGGGGGCCGAGGCCGCCGGTGCTGTGCCGCCCTCGGCGGGAGCCGAGCCCGCGCCCGGCCACTCGACCTCGACACTGGCACAGCCGAAGCGGACGTTGACCCGCATCGGGTGCTGCGGGGTCGTGCGCACGACGTCGGACACGCTGCGGCACAGGAGCTCCAGCGCGTCCTGGGCTCCGAGCGCGGCCACCGCCCGGTCCATCGGGCTCTCGTCGCCGAGCGACTGTCCGTTCCTCGGCGGGTGGACCTCTACGCCGGTCATTTCCGGATCTCCTTCACGTCGTTGGCCGCCGAGGCGACTCCGAAGCGCCGGAACCTCCGTCGCCGCTCGGCGACGAGCTCGGCGCCGTCCCGTCCGCGCAGCTCGCGTACCGCACAGATCACCGCGTCCCGCACGGTCTCCGCCGCGGCGGCCGGGTCGTGGTGGGCCCCGCCCGGCGGCTCGGGGACGACCCCGTCGACGACGCCGAGACGCAGCAGCGACGCGGCGTCGAGCCAGAGGGCGGCCGCCGCCGTCGAGGCGGCCTCCGGGCTCTTCCAGAGGATCGCGGCGCAGCCTTCGGGGCTGATCACCGAATAGATGGCGTTCTCGCTGAGCAGCACCCGGTCGCCCGCGGCGAGGGCGATCGCACCGCCGCTGCCGCCCTCTCCCGTGATCACGCTGACCACGGGGACGGGCAGGCCGCCGATCACCCGGAGGCACTCGGCGATGGCCCCGGCCTGGTTGTTCTCCTCGGCCGCCAGGCCGGGGTCCGCGCCAGGGGTGTCCACGAGCGTGACCACCGGGACACCCATCCTGGCCGCGAGCCGCATGAGCCGGATCGCCTTGCGATAGCCGGCGGGCGAGGGCATCCCGAAGCCTCGGCGCACCATCTCGGCCGTGGTGTGGCCCTTCTGGTGTCCGATGACCACGACGGGCAGGCCCTCCAGCAGCCCGATGCCGCCGACGACGGCCGGGCAGTCCGCGCCCCGCCGATCGCCGTGGAGCTCGATGAATCCGTCCATCCAGTACGCCATGTGATCGAGGGTCGTCGGCCGCCGCAGGTGGCGTGCGGTGGCGACGAGCGCGCCGATCTCCCGGCCCGCCAGCCGGTCGACGTCGGTCGTGACCGGGTCGACGTGCTCGGCTCCCCAGTCGGCCGCGACCGGCGTGCTGCTCGAGAGCAGCACGTCCAAGACGTGCGGCAGTTCGGAGCGTGGGCGGACGTCATCGATGAGACCGTGCGATCGGAGGAACTCGGCCGTCTGGAACCCCTCCGGGAGACGCTGCCTGATCGTCTGCTCGATCACGCGTGGCCCGGCGAAACCCATCCGCGCGCCCGGCTCGGCGATGATGAGATCCGAGAGGGTGGCGAAGGACGCCGCCACGCCGCCGTAGGTCGGGTCGGTGATCAGGCTGATGGTCAGCAGCCCCGCCTCGCCCAGCGCCGCGATGGCGTTGCTCGTCTTGGCCATCTGCATCAACGACAGTGCCCCCTCCTGCATGCGGGCGCCGCCGGAGGCGGTGATCAGCAGGAGAGGGCACCCCTGTTCGAGGGCGGTCTCGGCGGCACGGGTGATCGCCTCACCCGCCGCCGTGCCCAGGCTTCCGCCGAGGAAGCGGAAGTCCATGATCGCCGCGACGACCTGATGCCCCCGCAGACTGGCGTGTACCACCGTCACCGCGTCGTCGAGGCCGGTGTCTCGCCGCGCGGTGGCCAGCCGCTGCGAATAGGGCACCAGGTCGGTGAAGGTGAGGGGATCGTCGACCGTGGCCGGGAGGTCGACGGGTTTCACCGTTCCGACGTCGAAGAGCTGGTCGATCCGTTGCCGGGCGGTGAGCGGGCCGTGTCGCCCGCACTCCGGGCAGACCTGGCCCAGTCTGTCGAAGCGCCTGCGGTAGATCAACGTGTGACAGCCTCGGCAGTGGAACCAGTCGGACTCCGTCCCGGCCGTCGAGGCCGCACGGGTCGTCTGCTTCCAGGTGCTGGTCATCGTGCCCCCGTCCCAAGAGCTACAGCGATGAAGATCGAGCGGACTAGTACGCCGCCGCCACCTGATAGATCGCGAAGGGCACCGGCAGTCGGGTGTCGCGGAAGGGCCGCAGCGGCGCGGTGCTGTCTCGATGCGTCGCGCCCTGCTCCCAGGCCTGGAACGCCTCCAGGCTCTCCCAGGAGCTGGCCACCACGAACCCGTTCTGGTCGTGCACGGACCGCAGCAGCTCGTTGCCGCGGAGTCCGGGAACGCCCTGAAGTCGGTTGCTCGCCTGGTGATAGGCCTCCTCGATGGCGGCGGGGTCCTCGGCTGCGTGATAGACGAGGACCCGCACCTCCCCTGTCATCGAGCGGCCTCCCACTCCCGATGTGTCACATCGGCGCCCTCGCCCACCAGGTGGGCCACGACGTGCATGGTGGTCATGGAGCCTCCGGACCGGTAGGGATGCAGTTGCTGCCGGTGCTGAAGGTGACGGTCGCTGGTCTCGAACTCACGGAAACGCGGCTCGCTGACCCAGTCGCTGACGATGTAGTAGACGCCCTCCTCGTCGCTGCGCGACAGCCATTGGCCGAGGTTGGCGGGATGCGAGGTGACGGAGTCCCCGACCTCGAGCCAGACTCGCTCGAAGTCCTGCTCCATGCCGGGCTTGATCTGCATCCGAAGCATCACGCGAAAAGTGGACTCAGACATCAGGAGATTCCTCCGTCGACGTGGATCGTGGCGCCGGTGACGTAACGGGACAGGTCGCTTGCCAGCCAGAGGACTGCCCCCGCGACCTCCTCGGGCTTGCCGAGCCTGCCGAGGGCGGTCTTGTCGCTGTACCGCTGCACCATCAGCTCGCGCTGCTCGGCGGGCATCGCATGCAGTGCCTCGGTCTCGATGACGCCGAGTGCCAGGACGTTGAAGCGATAGCCCTTCTTGCCGAACTCCTTGGCCAGCGATCGGCTCAGCCCGCGCAGCGCCGCCTTGGTCGCCGTGTAGTGCGCCCGCAGGGGGATGCCCACCTCGGAGGACTTCGAGCCGATGCTGATCACCGAGGCGCCCTCGCTCAGCAGCGGCAGCGCGTGCTGGATGACCAGGTGCGACGCCGTGAGGTTGGTGTCGATGACCCGGCGCCATTCGGCGAGGTCCAGGTCGCCGTAGGGGACGTGGCTGATCGCGCCCGCGTTGTTCACGACCAGGTCGAGATGCCCGAGGTGCTTGCCCGCCTCGTCCAGCAGCTCGGCGATCTGGGTGGGCTCGGCGAGGTCGGCCAGCACGACGCGGTGGTTGCCGCCGATCTCCTTGAGCTCCCGTTCGAGGGAGGCGACCGCCTCGCTCTCCTGGCGGTGGCAGGTGACCACGTCGACACCGGCCTTCGCCAGCGCCAGCACCACCCCTCGACCGACGCCACGGGTGCCACCGGTCACCAGTGCCTTCTTGCCCTTGAGATTGAGGTCCATCATGTTCCTCTCGTGGTGTACGCGAAGATCGACGTGGTCAGAGGAGCAGCCCGGCGACAAGGCAGTTGACCAGCAGCGCGGAGACCGCCAGCGTGCTGCGCGTGCGGTTCCAGCCGCCCCAGGTCCGCCGCGGGTCGACCCGGTCGAAGTCGGCGGGCAGGTTCTCCGGGTCGAGCCGCTGGATCCACTTGTTGACGGGGACGTTCTTGATCAGCGAGATGAGCACGGTGCCCAGGGCGAGCAACGCCGCCAGCGCGCAGAGCAGCCGCAGCACCGGAGTGGGCGCCACGACGAGCAGCACCCCGTCGATGAGCACCGTGAGAACCAGACATATCGGCATGAAGGGGTCGTAGCGAGTGGAGAAGAAGGCATGCGCGTGGACGTAGCGGCCAGGCGGCAGCGCCGCCAGCAACGGCCAGCCGCCGAGCTGTGTTCCGACCAACACGCCCGCCGACAGGCCGTTGGCTAAGAGCACCAGCGGCAGGAGCACCTGTAACACCGCGTACCTCCACTCAGGTTCGATCCACTCATCTCGCGACGGCGGCCTCGGCCGCGACGGCCTCGACCTTCTGCTTGATCAAGGCCATCTGGATCGGCGTGTTGCGGTTGAGGCGTTCGGTCATCGCCTCGTCGGTGGCGGGCGCCTGGGGGCGCATCTCGAAGTCCTGTACCCACCGCATCCGCACGCCCTCGTCGGTCTGGAGGTACTCCCAGTAGATCCACATGTACTTGAAGGGGCCGGTCTCGATGCGCTGCGACCGCACCGTCCTGGTGGCCTCGTCGGGGGTGCGCGCGGAGACCCAGCTCCACACCTTCCCGTTCTCGTCCGGGTGCAGCGCGAGGCGGAAGATGATGGTGCCCTCGCGCCGCTCGATGATCTCGGCCTGGCTGTACTCGCTGAACAGCCCGGTCCACGATTCGATGTCGTTGGTCATGTCCCAGACCAGGTCCATCGGCGCGTCGATGACGATCTCGTTGTCGGTGTGACCGGCCACGGCTTCAGACCCCTGCCTTCTCGATCTGCGTGTTGATGAAGTGGACCGCCTTCGCGGGCGTGCCCGACTCGGTGACGATGTCGTCCGGGATCGGCACGCCGTAGCGGCGCTGCACGATGCTGGCGAACTCCAAGACGGCCAACGAGTCGTAGCCGAGCTCGTCGAACTCGAGGTCGCCGATGTCGGAGTCCAGGTCGACGCCCTCGTCGACGCCCGCGCTGGAGCGCATGATCTCCCGCAGCTCCTCCAGGGTGAACCTGCTCATCCGGGTCTCCTTCCCGTGTGTGCTGGTCGAAAACGGTCGCGATGGTGCGCTCCCGCGTCAGTCGTCCATGCCGCGGCCGAGCACGAGCGCGGCATTGAATCCGCCGTATCCCCTGGCGAGGACCAGCGCGGCCCGCAGCGGCGTGCTCCTGGGCTGCCCCAGGACCAGGTCGATGTCGATGCCGGGCGCGAGCCTGCTGGGACCCGCGGTGAAGGGGATGACCCCTTCGCGCAGGGCGAGCAGGGCGGTGGCCACGTCCAGAGATCCGCCGCCGCCGTAGAGGCGTCCGGTCAGCGTCTTGGGGGCGGTCACCGGGACCGCCTTGGCGCCGAACACCGCGGTGATGGCGGCGGCCTCGGCCAGATCCGCCTCGCGGTCGCCTGCGGCGTCGGCGAAGACCACGTCGACGTCGGCGGGCGTCAGGCCGGCGTCGGCGATCGCCCGCTCGATGGTGCGACGCAGGACGGGCGGCCGGGTCGAGTCCGGGGGCGGGTCGAAGCCGGCCGCGTAGCCGAGGATCGAGCCGTATCCGCCGCCGACGCCGCGTCCGCGGGCGGCCTCGGCGCGCTCCATGATCAGGATCGCGCCGCCCTCACCAGGGAGGTAGCCCGCGGCGTCGACGTCGAAGGGCAGGTAGGCCCGGTCCGGGTCCTCGCTGCTGGACAGCCGCCCGGTGGCGAGCTGCGCGACGAGGCCGTACGGGCACAGGGAGGCGTCGGTGCCGCCGCTGACCACCAGGCTCGCGTCGGAGCGCAGCAGCCTGCGTGCCTGTCCGACGGCGTCGATGCCGCCCGCCTGCTCGTTGCACACCACGCCGCAGGAGCCGCGCATCCCGTGTCGGATGGAGACCTGTCCTGTGGTCGCGGCGTAGAACCAGGCGATGGACTGATAGGCGCCGACCCAGGACGGGCCGTTCTGGTAGAGCCGTTCCATCTCGTGCTGGCCGAACTCGGTGCCGCCGGAGGAGCCCGCCGTGACGACCGCCATCTCGTACTCGGGCAGCTCGGCGGGCACCACTCTCGCGTCGTCGAGCGCGGCCTGCGCCGCGGCCAGCCCCAGGTGTGTCCAGTGGTCGGTCTGCGGGATCAGCCTGCCGGGGACGTGCTCCTTGGCCACGAACCCCGGCACCTGGCCCGCCAGTTTGACCGGGTAGGGCGACGGGTCGAAGCGGCTGATCCGGCTGATCCCGGACTTCCCGGCCAGCACCGCCTGCCAGTGCGCCTCGACGCCGAGGCCCGTGGGGGCGACCACGCCGATGCCGGTGACGACGGTCCCGGTCGTGCGAACGGATGCGGGCATCGCTGGGCCTTCCTCGTGCAGGTTTTCCTGACGCTGATCGGCTCCGCCCTTACAGCGAAGCCACGGCTCCCGGACGGGCCAGGAGCATGGCGCTCTGGAAGCCGCCGAAACCGCTGCCGACGCTGAGCACGACGTCCATGTCGTGGTCCCTGGCGACCTTCGGCACGTAGTCCAGGTCACATTCGGGGTCGGAGTTCTCCAGGTTGGCCGTGGGCGGCACGACCTGCCGGTCGAGAGCCAGCGCGCAGGCGGCGACCTCGATCGAGCCGATGGCTCCGAGCGAGTGGCCGACCATCGACTTGATGGAGCTGACGGGCACCTCGTAGGCACGCTCGCCGAGACTGCGCTTGAACGCCGCCGTCTCGTGCCGATCGTTCTGTTTGGTCCCCGAGCCGTGCGCGTTGATGTAGTCGACGTCCGAGGCGTTGATCCGCGCCTGGTCCAGCGCGACGCGGATCGCCTCGGCCATCTCCCGACCGTCGGGCTTCAGGCCCGTCATGTGAAAGGCGTTGCTCCGCCCGGCGAAGCCGACCAGCTCGGCGTAGACGTGAGCGCCCCGCCGTCGGGCCGACTCGGCCTCCTCCAGCACCATGATCGCGCTGCCCTCACCGAGGACGAAGCCGTTGCGCGTGGCGTCGAAGGGCCGGGAGGCGTGCTCCGCGTCGTCGTTGCGGGGCGAGGTGGCCTTGATGGCGTCGAAGCAGGCCGACGTGATCGGGGAGAGCGGTGCGTCGGTGGCACCGGCGATCACGATGTCGGCGGTGCCCTCCCTGATGAGCGACGCGCCGTGGCCGACCGCGTCGAGCCCCGACGTGCAGCCGGTGGAGATGAGGCTCACCGGGCCTTCCGCGGCCACGTCCCTGGCCACCTCGACCGCCAGGGTGCTGGGCACCATGTAGCCGTAGAGGTGCGGCACGCCGTAGCTGTGGTCGACCAGCCAGTTGCGACCGTTGTCGGAGAGGACCGCGTACTCCTGCTCCAACCCCATCGTGCAGCCGACCGCGCTGCCGACGCTCACGCCGACGCGACCGGGGTCGCCGGACAGGTCGATCCCGCTGTCCGCCAGCGCCTCGCGAGCGCTGACCACCGCGAACTGTGCGGCGCGGTCCATCCGGCGGATCTCCCGGGCGCTCAGCCCCGCCGCGGTCGCGTCGAAGTCCGCCTCGGCGGCGATCTGCGATCGGAAGTTCGACGGGTCGAACATGGTGATCGTCCGGGTGGCGGTGCGCCCGGCCGTGAGGAGGTCCCAGAAGGCCTCCCGGCCGACCCCGCCCGGAGCGACGACTCCGATGCCGGTGACGACGACCTTGCGATTCACCGGGGCCCTCCGACATCGGGGTTCGGCGCGTCGGGGGTGGTGGGCTTCTCGGTGTCGACGTGACCCAGTTCGGGGCGCGGCGCCAACGGAGAGAGGTGGAACACCGCGTGCGCCCGACCCTCGCCGATGTTCACCAGTCGGTGGCGTACACCAATCGGCACGAGCAGCGAGTCGCCCGGCCCGAGCACGACGGGGGCGTCGTCCAGGCTCATCTCCAGCTGTCCCTCGACGACGTGCAGGAACTCCTCGGAGTGCGGGTGATAGTGCTCGGTGACGAACTCGCCGGGCTCCAGCCAGAGGACGCCGCCGAAGCCGGAGGTGCAGCCGACGGTCTTCGGGCTCAACGTGACCCGCAGGTCCCCGCCGCGCTTGCGGTTCGGGACGGCGTCGGAAGCGTTGATCTTGAGTGACTGCGTCGCGGTCATGCGATCCTCCCCTGCTCAGAAGTCCAGACGTAGAACGGCGAGGCCATCGCGTCCCTCGGTTCCTTCCAGTTCGGGTCGTAGGGCGACACGAACTCGGTGAGCCGGGTGTTGATGTCCTGATAGAGGGGGTGCGACCGCGCCCGGTAAAGGTCTGGCTGGATGTCCTGATCCGCCTCGACCAGATGGAAGTAGAGGTCGTGGAAGTTGAAGAGGGTGCGTCTGGACACCCCGACCATCCTGGGAAGGTCGGTCGCGTCCGATTCGGCGAACACCTCTGCGATATGAGCGGGATCGTCGGTCTTGAGCTTGGCGACGATCAGAGTGCGATGCACGGTCGGCCTCCTGCGGTCGCGCGGTGCGGACCAGACGAGCGTGTCAATCGACTCTCAACGGCGCCTCGAACCGAACTGGAGGCCTGGTCGACCGGGATCGGGCCGCAGGCGGCCCGACGTGAAACCCCTTCGGAACAGCGCAAAGACGTCGTCAGGCGGCCCACGACCCGCCCACCCGCCCACAGCCCTTCCACCAGCGCGTCGACCACGTCTGCCGTGCGGCGCAGGTCGACACGGACCGGATGCCTCCGCCGTCCCGCAGGTCTCTCGACCCCACGGCGGGTCTCAGGAGCTCAGGAGCGAAGGATCACCGGATTGGCGAAGACCACTCGTTAGGGGGACACGACAATAGGACGATCTCGTGCGAAAGCAGTCCGAACTCCCATTCGACGGAGATCGGGACACCCGCGTCGAGCTTCTCGGTGAGGCCCGCGATCAACCGGGCCCGCGCCGCGTCCAACACGGGAAGGTTGCGCCGGCTTCTCGGCACGGACCGACCCTCGGTGCCGCCGAAGGCCGCGCGCGTCGCCGTCGGTTTGTCGATCACATGCTCCCGCAGCACCCGCAGGCGGTCCGCGGAGAACCAGAACTCGTCGAAGTACGGCGGACTCTCCACCGTCTCGGCCAGCCCCCAGCAGGCACGCAGCCGGATGGAACCTTCGCGCAGGTCCGCGAGGACCGTGGCCTCCGCGTCGACGAACCGCTGCACGGCGACGACGAGCCGGGCTTCCGGGCTCGACGTCGTGCCCGCGGCCACCATGACGAGTTCGAAGAGCGTCTCCGACAGCACGTCCGCGTCGAGATTGTTGAGCACGGGACCGACGCGCCGATCCGGCTCGCCGTCGATCACCAGCCAGGCGCGCACGGAGAACGACTTCTCGACGACGTGGTCCAGTGCGGCCGATCGGAGCGGCCCGCCCGCGCACCAGCGCGACAGCAATCCGGTCAGCACCACGGTCGTGGGACTGACGACCTGCCCGAGGCTGCGCGCCTGCACGGCGAGCTCCATCCCCGCGTACCGCGACTCACGGCAGCGGCTCTCGGTGATCGGCAGCACCAGCAGCCCGCCAGAAGCGAACTCGCCCCGGTCGCCGTCCATACCAGCGGTACCGTCCTCCCGCGCCGGGCCTCATGCCCAGGGGAAACTGAAAGTAGCCGTGCTACTCATACGTTACGCGACGGCTCCCGCCCACGTCATCGGCCGAACCGCGTATGACTGCTTCGCCCCGCCACGCCAGGCGAGCGCATCGATCGACGACGCGGCACAGCCGCCTTCACCGGCTCCGTCTGGTGCCGGCACGAGCAGGGCGGATCACCACGCAAGCACCCGGTCGCCCCGCAGGAACCGTCCGGACGGTCCGTCGTCCGGCAGCAGCGCCGCGTCGGCGATCAGCTCGGCCGCCTCCTCGGGCGTGCGCTCGGCACGGGGCATCATCCGGGTTCTGGTCGGGCCGGGATTCACGGCGTTGACGAGGACCCCCGTGTTCTCGGTCTGAGCGGCCAGCATCGTGGTGAGTCCGTTCAACGCGGTCTTGGAGACGGAGTATCCCGGTGCGCCTGTGAAGAGGCCGTTGGCGAACGAACCCGTTCCGCTGGAGACGAACACCACCCGACCCCAGCGCCGGGAGACCATGTCCGGAACGAACGCCTGCGACACGCGCCACGAGCCCAGGACGTTGACGGCGAGGGTGTCCCGCACGAGGTCCAGGTCGACCGTGAGGGGGTCGGTGCCGCCGTCGCGCAGGACGCCGGCGTTGTTCACCAGCACGTCCACGGGGCCGATCAGAGCACGGGCGGCCGCGACGCTCGCCGCGTCGGTCACGTCCAGGACGCATCCCGAAGCAGGCCCGCCCATCTCGGCCACCGCCTCCGCCACCGACGTGCGATCGCGTCCGGCGAGCACCACTCGCAGGCCCCTCGCGTGCAGCACGGCGGCCACCGCCCGACCGAGTCCCCTGTTCGCGCCCGTGATCAGCGCGGTTCGTCCAGTGCTCACCTGATCCTCCTCGCTCGGTGCCGTCGACGAGTCGTGTCCGGCGCGCATCGCCGCCTGCCGACGAGTCACGCCCGTGACCTGCCCGCGTCGCGCCGCGCGGCCGGCACGACGCCCGCCGGTTCGCCACCCGACAGATCGTCGACGCAGATGGTGGTCGCCGCCGCTCGACGATCACTGGGACGCCGCCCCCCACGCCGCGAGAACGTCCCGCGCCCTTCATCGCTCTTCGAGCGCCGTGCGAGTCGGGTCGGTCACGGTGATCCGCGCTCGAACTCGACCACCGACCGGGCAGGGATGGGAGCAGGCATGCGGGTGCTGTTCACGACGTGGGCATGGCCGTCACACCTCTACGCGATGGTGCCGCTGGCGTGGGCCTGCCGGGCGGCGGGACACGAGGTGCTGATCGTCAGCCAGCCGGAGCTGGCGGACGAGATGATCAGCACCGGGCTGCCGTCGACCACGGTGGGCGACGACGTCGACGCGGCGGGACTGGTCCGCGGCTATGTGCTGCCCTCCGCCCGCAGCGGGGAGCTGACCGGGCAGGCGAAGTCGACCGGGAAGGGTCCGCGCGCCATGCGGATGTTCCTGGCGCACGCCGAGTCCATGGTCGACGGACTGGTCGCGCTCGCCCGTGACTGGAAGCCCGACCTGATCGTGCACGAGCCGACCGCGTTAGCCGGGCCCGTCGCGGCGTCCGCGGTCGGGGTGCCCTCGGTTCGGCATCTCTACGGCACCGACCTGCTGCTGCGGGCCAGGGGCATCCTGCCGGAGCTGCTCGCTCCGCTCGGCGAACGACACGAGCTGACGGACCTGGAGCCCTTCGGCGTCGCCACAGTCGACCCGACGCCGACCAGCCTCCAGGTCGCGACGGACTACCACCGCATCCCGATGCGTTACGTGCCGTTCAACGGGTCCGGCCCGGCCGTCACGCCGCTGCCCGTGCGCGGCGCCCGCCCTCGCATCTGTGTCACCTGGGGTCACACGATGGCCAAGCTGGACCCCTCGCTGTTCCTGCTGCCCGAGATCGTCACCGCGCTGGGCGAGTCCGACGTCGAGGTGGTCGCCGCCGTGTCCTCGGCGCAGCACCCGCTGGTCGGCGACGTGCCCGACAACGTCACCGTTTTCGTCGACACACCGGTGGACGCGCTGCTCCCCGGCTGTGACCTGCTCGTCGGCCACGGCGGAGCGGGCACGATCCTGACGACGATGCGTCACGGGCTTCCCGCGCTGCTGGTGCCCCGCCTTCCCGACCACGCCGGGCACTCCGGTCAGGTCCGCGCCGCGGGCGTCGGCGAGGTGCTCGATCCCGGCGACCTGACAGCGACGAGCCTGCGCGAGTCCGTCGACCGCGTCCTCGCGGGCCCGGCGACCGAGCGGGCCCGTGCCGTCGCCGACGAGATGCGCGCCGCGGCTCCGCCCGCCGACGTCGTCGAGCAGCTGGCCGAGCTGGCCGCCGCGCCGCTGTCGGTCGGCTGAACACAACCGAGATGACCATCGCCCACCGGGAACGGGGTTGACGACGAGATGTGCGGAATCGCGGGCTGGGTCGACTTCCAGCGCGACTTACGAGAACAGGTCAGCACGGTGCGGACGATGGTCGCGACCCTGGCCAATCGGGGCCCCGACGACGAGGACGTGTGGGCCGACGAGCGCGCCGCGCTCGGCTTTCGCAGGCTCGCCGTCATCGACCTGGCAGGCAGCAGGCAGCCCGCACGCGCCGAGGAGGACGGCCGGACGCTGGCGGTGCTGGTCTACAACGGCGAGGTGTACAACTTCCGTCAGCTGCGAGCCGAGCTGGCGAGCCGGGGACATCGTTTCCGCACCGCCGGAGACACCGAGGTGGTCCTGCGCTCCTATCTGGAGTGGGGGCCCGCCTGTGTGGATCGGCTGGACGGGATGTTCGCCTTCGCCGTCTGGGACCCGCGCGCCGAACAGCTCATGCTGGCGCGCGACCGACTGGGCATCAAGCCGCTGTTCTATTCCCGCCTGGGAGAGGGCATCGCGTTCGCCTCGGAGCCCAAGGCGCTGCTCGCCCACCCGTTGATCGACGCGGTGGTCGACACCGAAGGACTGGCCGAGCTGCTGACCTACATCTCCGCGCCCGGCAAGGCCGTCTACCGGGACATCGCCGAGGTCGAGCCGGGCCAGGTCGTCCTCGTCCGGCGGGACGCGATGGAGAAGCGGCGCTACTGGTCGGTCACCAGTCGGGAGCACACGGACGACTTCGAGACGACGGTGGAGACGGTGCGCCACCTGCTGTCGGAGTCGGTCGCCGCCGAGCTGGTGTCCGACGTCCCCCTGTGCACGCTGCTCTCCGGCGGGCTGGACTCCAGCGCCATCGCGGCGTTCGCCGGGATGGCGTCGCCGGAGAAGGCACGGACCTTCTCGGTGGAGTTCGAAGGCCAGGAGACGACCTTCCGCCGTGACCACTGGCATCAGGACAACGACGCGCCCTTCGCGCTGGAGGTCGCCGGACACCTGGGCACGGATCACGAGCCGGTGCGGCTGCGAACCGCCGACATGGTGGACCCGATCGTCGCACTGGCCACGCTGCACGCCCAGGATCTGCCGACGCCGATTCCGGACATGGACCGGTCGCTGTATCTGCTGCTGCGGTCGGTGCGGGAGCGCTCGACCGTCGCGCTGATGGGCGAGATCGCCGACGAGCTGTTCGGGGGCTATCAGTCCTTCCGTGATCCGAGTCTGCTCAGCTCCGGCAACTTCCCCTGGGTGGCGATGGGGCTGCGCAAGTCGCCGCTGGGACGCAGCACGGGGCTCCTCGACACGTCGCTGCTCACCCGGGTCGACGTGCCCGGCTTCTCTCGTGATCACTACGCCACGGCCGTGGCCGCCACGCCGTGGCTCGACGGCGAGGACGAGCAGGCCCGACTCATGCGGCAGACCGGCCACCTGCATCTCACCCACTGGCTGCCGCTGCTGCTCGCGCGCGACGATCGGCTCGGGATGGCCGTCGGGCTGGAGCTGCGGGTCCCGTACTGCGATCATCGACTGGTCGACTACGTGTTCAACATCCCGTGGCAGATGAAGAACGCCGACGGGATGGAGAAGAGCGTGCTGCGCGCCGCCGTGGCGGACCTGCTGCCGCCGTCGGTGCTGAAGCGCAAGAAGAGCCCGTTCCCGGTGACGCAGGACCCCGGCTACGGGCAGCTGCTGCGGGAGCAGTTCGACGCGGTGATGACCGATCCGTCCAGTCCGGTCCGCCCGTTGCTGAACGAGCAGGCCTCGACCGAGCTGTTCCGGGCACGCCGTCCTGTCGAGAGCACCGGCTGGGGCGAGCGACGCGACGTCGAGATGGTGTTGCAGCTGGACAGCTGGCTGCGGCAGTACCAGGTGCGGCTCGAGGTGTGAGCCCGGTTCGGGGCCGGCCGCGGCGCGGCAGGACTCGTCCTCGGCCGCGGCGGGGCGGCGGGTCCACCGGGCGGCGGCGATCCGACGCCGGTCGTCTCATGCGAGCACGACGGTGCGGTCCGCCGTTCGAACGCGATCACGTCCACAGTCTGTCCAGGAGGATGCACCATGTTCCACGAGCAGCTCATCGAGCGGGCCGAGCCGCTGTTGTCGAAGGTCAAGGACCATCCGTTCTGGTCGGGACTGCGGGACGGGACGCTGCCGCCGGAGTGTCTGAGTCACTTCGTGGAGCAGGACACCGGTCATCTGCTGCCCGCCTACGCTCGAGCGCTGGCCCGGACGGCGGCGGCGGCCCCGTCGGACGCGCACACCGCGCTCTTCGGCCGCTCGGCGTTCAGCTCGCTGGAGGCACGCGACCGGCTGCGCACCGCCTACGGCGAGCTGGCCGGTGAGCTGGGTCTGCGGGCGGCGCGGGATGACGCGCCGGTCGACCCCGCCACCCATGCGCATGCCGCCTTCTTCGCCGCCGCCTCGGCGACCTCGTTCGTCGCGGGGGTCGGCGCGCTGCTGCCGATGGTCTGGTTCAACCATCAGGTCTCCGACGACCTGCTCGCCCGGCGGTCCTCGCCGCGGTACGCACCCTGGATCGAGGTCTATCACCCCGGCGAGGGGTACCGCTACGCGGTGAAGGGCTTCCTGGCGATGGTCGACGCCGTGGCCGAGCAGGCCTCGGAGAGGCAGCGCCGAGAGCTCGTCGAGCAGTTCTCGCTCAGTATCCGTTACGAATGGGCGTTCGCCGAGACCGCGTGGTCTCGCGCGGGCTGGCCGGTGTGACCGGGTAGAGCCGCGAGACCCGCAGGATCGTCACCCCGGCTCGTCCGGCTCACCGAGCGAGGCGAGGCGAGTCCGGTGCGGCGGTCGGGCCTGCCGTCTCCTCGTGCCTCCCCCGCGGCACACCGGAGCCGAGAACCGCGGTGACACAGCCGAGAACACCCAGCTCGACAGATGACGAGGAGAAGTCCGATGCCGTTCGTCGCGATCACCTACGACATCAAGCCCGGCCACGAGGACGAGGTCGCCGAGGTCTTCAGCGGCTTCCGCCGGGTCAAGTCCCCGGCCGTCCCCGACGAGGAGGGTCGGGAGGCCGCGAAGATCCTGGCCACGGCCGTCTTCATCCGAGACGGTCTGCTGGTCCGCTTCATCGAGTACGAGGGCGACCTCGACGCCGTCGCGCGGTTCATGGCCGTGCAGCCCGGTGTACGTGAGGTGGAGCGCAGACTCGCGCCGTATCTGAACAATCCTCGCAACACGGGCACCGTCGAGGGCTTCGTGGAGACCTTCAAGCAGAGCATGCTGCGCTCGGTCACTCAGATCTCCGTGCCCCGCCAGGCCGAGGCGGCGTCCGCGGCGCCCTGACGGCGGACCGCACGACGGGACCGGTCGGGGGGCGACCGGCCCGGCCGCGGCGTGGCCCCGGGCGAACGACGGGCCACGCCGCGCTCGCGCCGTCGCACACGGCGGCGCCTGGCTTCGGAACCCGGCCCGGGTTCCGACCCGACAGGCACGGTGTTGCGGCAGGTGGCCGGGTGCCGTGCGTCCGAGTGTGCGCGCCGGGGTGCGTACGGCCCGACCGCCGAGGTCCTGCCGGATGCGGGCGGCGGGATGTGTCCGGTCACTCTCCCGGCCTGACTCGACGGGGCACCACACGCTCGATTCGACGGCTTCTCCCTCGCACGCAGGCCCGCCGGGCGCCCGGCGGAGCCGGCTCTGCTCCCCGGTGGCCGGTGCGGCGGCGGTGCCCCACGACCGAGGAGTACGCCGAGTCGGCGTGATGCTCGGCGTGGACCCTCTCCGATCTCCGCTGCGGGGGCGTCACACCTGGCCCGGCCCGGCTGCACCGGCTGCCTCGGCTCGATCACCGAGACAACCGCCTCCGGGCGACGTGCCGTGCGCCCCGCCGAAGCATCCGGGTCACTCGGCTCCGCGTCCGAACCCGTCAGGCCCGTCACCGCGTCCCCGCCGTCAGGAGTGAGAGTCCGCACGCACTCCGATCCGGTGTGTCGCGAGAACCGGCACCGATCGCTGCCGGCGCGGGAATCCAGGCCTCCAGACAGCCAGGCGCCCGGAGAGTTGCGATGCGGATCACAGCGATGACGAACGTGCCGAGGTGTCGGTTCGCCTCGACTCGCGCACATGGCGGTCCGCCGACGTCGATGACGGGGGAAACGCCAGTTCAACGCATGCCGCGCCGACCTCCCGGTCTTCGCGGCCGCCACTGGGCGATGGACGCCCGTCGTCTGGTGGCTGAAGGCCGTCTCAGCAGGTCGGCGCGGGTGCGGTCACCGACCAGGCCCGGCCGCCGAGCGCGTTACGACGCGATTTGACAGCGCCTTGGTAGTGACTGTTAACTATCAACCATGATGGTCGGGCGGTGAGCACCGGCCGCACCACCACGAGAGGCGGCGTCTCGACTCGGCGCAGCTCTCGCGGGAGGCGGTCAGGTCGGGAGCACCCGACCGCCGCGGTCGGGCAGGGAGAGGTCGTCCGGCGAGGCGATGTGCCTGCGAGCGACACAGGTCGGACAGCCGGTCTCTCCATCGGGTCACACCCCGACGCCCGACCACGGGCGCGAGCTTCTCCTGATCCACCCGTGAAGCAGGAGCTCTGACGCGCCTATTGATAGTGATCAATCACTATCGGATGCACCGAGGTCGAGGCCCGGAAGCCTCGACCACCCCGGCCGCCACGGCCGTCGGCGCCCGCGTCACGACATGGCGGGCACACCCACTCGGACAAGGACGAGGCGATGAGCGACGACACCGCACCCGCCACGACGGTCACCCGACCACGGGTACCGCGAGGTGTGGCGATGGCAGGCCTGGCGGTCGCCATGTTCCTGGTCGTGTTCAGCACCGCGATGGTCAATCTCGCCGGGCCCGCGATCCGGGAGAGCCTGCGGCTCTCGGCCGCCGAACTGACGATGGTCGCGAGCGGGTATCTGGTGGCCCTGGCGGGCCTGCTGCTCCTCGGCGGCCGCCTCGCCGACCTGCTCGGGCCACGCCGGATCTTCCTGGCAGGCATGACGGGCTACCTCGCGGCCTCGGTCTTCTGCGCCCTGGCCGCCGACGGCTTCATGCTGATCAGCGCCCGGGTCGTCCAGGGAATCGGGGCGGCGGTCCTGATGCCCTCGTCCCTGGCACTGCTGCTCTCGCTCCACCCGTCCCCGGCGGGACGCACCCGCGCCATGGGCGTCTGGGGCGTGGTCACGGGACTCGGCAGCCTGCTCGGCGTCTTCTTCGGGGGCACGCTGACCGAGCTGCTGGGCTGGCAGGCGGTGTTCTGGACACCGGTGCCCTTCGGCGTCGTCAGCGCGTTCATGGTGTGGTACGCGGTTCAGGCATCCCCGCGCAGGCCCGGCCGCTTCGACGTGCTCGGCGCCGTCACCATCACCGTCGCGATCTCCGCGCTGGCCGTGTCCCTGATCCTCGCCGCCGAGGTCGGCTGGGGCTCCCCCGGCACCGTGATCGGCTTCGGGCTCGGCGTCGTCTCGCTGCTGAGCTTCGTGATCGTCGAACGCCGCTGCTCGCATCCGCTGGTCCCGCTCGGCATCGTCCGGGACCGACGGGTGATCCTTCCCGGATCGCTGATCATGATGCTCGGTGCCACGATGACGAGCCTGCTCTTCTTCCTGCCGCTGTATCAGCAGGAGGCTCTGGGGATGGGTGCGCCGGCGACCGGCCTCGCCCAGACGCCGTTCGCGGGCATGATCATCCTCGGTAGCGCCGTCGCACCGACGCTGGCCAGGCTGATCGGGCCGCAGCGCGCGCTTCAGGTCGCACTGGCCCTGTTGCTGGCCGGTCTGCTGCTGTTGGCACCGGAACCGACGGCAGGCGGCATCTCCCTCAGCCTCATCGGCGCGTTCCTCCTGCTGGGCACCGGCTTCGGGATCGGCACCATCACCACCACCACGATGGCGGTACGCGACAGCAGGGAAGGCGAGTCCGGCCTGGTCAGCGGTGTGATCAGCACCGCCCAACAGCTGGGCGGCGCGGTCGGACTCGCCGCGCTGGCCGGGATCGCCATCGGATCGGCGACGGCGGGCGAGGACATCTCGTTCACGACCGCGTTCCTCGCCCAGTCGACGCTGATCGCCGCCGCCTTCGCCGTGTCGCTCATCCCTTTCGGCCGGACACCGGGGGTCGAGTCGCCGACCGCCGCGACCACCGTCGGAACGCGATGAGCCGATACAGACCCCGCTGAGGAACAGCCCTCGGCGCGGCAGGACACGACCGTGAGAACGACCCCGTCGAGGAACGTCCCCGACGGATACCGAGACAAGGACGACTGAACCGATGAACGCACCCACCGTGCTCGTGACCGGAGCGACCGGAACCGTGGGATCGGCCCTGATCCCCGCGCTCCAGGCCCGCGGCGCCACCGTGCGCGCGATGATCCGCGACTCCGCCAAGGCGATCTCCGGAGTCGAGAACGTCGTCGCCGACCTGCGGGACCCGGACGCGGTCTCCGCCGCGCTCGACGGCGTCGACGCGGTCTTCCTGAACAGTCCCTCCGAAGAGAAGGCAGCCGAGCTGCAGAAGCGCTTCGCCGACCTCGCCGTCAAGGCGGGCGTGCACCGACTCGTGCTGCTCTCGCAGTACGCGGCGCGCACGAACTCGCCGGTGCGGTTCCTGCGCTGGCACGCCGAGGTGGAGGCCCACGTCGAGGAGCTCGGGCTCGATCACACGGTGCTGCGTCCCAACCTCTACATGCAGGCGCTGCTCGGCTTCGCGCCCACCATCGCCTACGGCTCGTTCGGCGCACCGATCGGAGACGCCGCCGTCAGCCTGATCGATACACGGGACATCGCCGAGGCCGCCGCCGCCGTGCTCACCAGCGAGGGACACACCGGTCGGACGTACACCCTGACCGGCCCTCGGGCCGTGACCCATGAGGAGATCGCCCAGGCGCTGTCGGCGGCCACCGGCCGAGCGATCGCCTTCGAGGACGTGCCCGCCGAGCAGTTCACCGCCGCGCTGGCCCAGGTGATTCCGCCGTGGCAGCTCGCAGGCCTCGTCGAGGACTACTCCCACTACGCCAAGGGTGAGGCCGCCGAGGTGCACACCTCCGTCGCCGACCTCACCGGCAGGCCCGCCCGCGACATCGACGAGTTCGCCCGCGATCACGCCGCCGTCTTCGGCCAGGCCTGACCGACGGCATCGCCCAGACCGCCCGGCCGGCCGATCGGCCGGCCACCGAGGAAGACCAAGGAAGGGGAACATCGATGATCTACCACTGCATTCGCTTCACCATCAAGCCGGAGGTCCCGCAGGAGACGGTGGACGCCATCATCGACGGGATGGGCGCGCAGAACGCGGACAGCCCGGGCGCGGTCTTCGGCCGCGACTTCGGCGGGGAGTACCAGTACGCCGCCGTCTCCTCGGTCGCCGACCTCGAGGAGTACGAGAAGATGATGAACGACCCGGCGCACCTTCAGGTGGACCGGATGGGGCTGCCTCTGATCGAGCGGTTCGCCTCGTTCGACGTCACCGACGACAAGGACCCGGAGATGGGCGAGAAGATCGCCGCCATCCACCAGCGCCGATTCGACGCCCACCCCGACCTCGTCGAGCTGATCTCCAACCTCAAGGAGTACATCGGCAGCGCGGCACCGGGCAGGCACGCGACCAGCTGAGCGTCACCGGGACGAGGACGTTCGCCTGCGCCACGCACTGACCTGCGACGTCGTGCGGGCAGACAGGTGAACGTCCTCGCGCCGAGGAGCGCGAGGTCTCTGGTCACCGCACCCGGGTCCATGCCTCGCGCCCACCAGGGCCGTCGTCCTGATCCCTGTCGAACCAGAAGAACACGGGTGCGGTGCGCCCGGTGTCGAGGCCGCGGCCGCCCGTCGAGCACCTCGAATACCCAGCACCTGCGGGTGCCTCGGTGGCGGATCCGACGTCCGTCTACGGCGGATCGTCACTTTACACCCACGACGACACCCGCACTGAAGGGAACGATCATGACTGAACGATTCGACGCCGACGCCATCGTCGTCGGCAGCGGGTTCGGCGGTGCCGTGGCCGCGGCTCGCCTCGCGCAGGCGGGATTCTCGGTCGTCGTCCTCGAACGCGGCCGCCGCTGGAGACTCGGTGACTTCCCCCGCAAGCCCGAACTGAAGGACGGCTGGCTGTGGGATCTCGACCGAGGGCTCTTCGACATCCGGTGGCTCGACAACATGGGCAGTGTCCAGGCCGCGGGCTGGGGCGGCGGATCGCTTGTGTACGCGAACGTGTTCGCCCGGCCGTTCAGCGAGACGCTGGACGACCGCTGGCCCGCCCATCTCCGACGCGAGCAGCTCGACCCGTACTACGACCTGGCCGCGCACATGATGGGAGTCTCCCCGGTCGGCGAGGATCCCCGGACCGGAAAGCTCCCGCCTCGCACGGAGCTCATGGAACAGCTCCTCAAGAACACGGACAAGGACGAGGCCACCGTGCGGCCCAATCTGGCGGTGACCTTCGGCGATCCGGACACCTGGCGGCCGAACATCCACGGTGCCCCGCGCCGAGGGTGCGCCTTCGTCGGCGAGTGCGTCATCGGCTGCAATCACGGAGCCAAGAACACCCTGGACTACACCTACCTCGCCGCGGCCGAGAACGCGGGCGCTCGCGCCGTCACCGACGCGCAGGTCACGCGCATCGAGCGTGACGGCGACGGCTACAGGGTGTTCGCCTCGACCCCCTCCGAGCCCGACGCACCGCCGCGCGCGTGGTCCGCGCCCAAGGTCGTCCTCGCCGCCGGGGCGGTGGCGACCAACGAACTCCTGCTCCGATCCCGCGACGTCCACCGCACCCTGCCCCGCCTGTCTCACCAGCTCGGCAAGGGGTTCTCCGGCAACGGTGACTTCCTCACGCTGGCGGAGCTCCGCGGCCGGCGGCCGGACATGACGACCGGACCGACCATCACCACCAACACCGTGCTGGACGTCCCGGAAGGCCGACGGCCGGTGTGGTATCAGGTGCAGGACGGTGCCTTCCCCCCGCCGCTGAACGCCTTGTTCGACGCCATCCTTCCCGCTCGCCGGGTACGCGACTGGTGGCAGCGCAGCGTGCGGCACACCGACCGGCGCCAGACCTTCACGGTCCTCGCGATGGGCAAGGACTCCGGCAAGGGGACGCTCCGCCTGGATGCCAGGGGGGACGCCACCCTGGCGTGGAACAACCGGTGGCAGGCACAGTTGTACCGGTCGCAGACCCGGGTGGGTCCGGCGGTGGCGCATCTCCTCGACGCGCGCCTGTACAACCCCTTCACCTGGTCGCTGATGCGTCGCACCATCACCGTCCACGCGCTGGGCGGGGTGCGTTCCGGGCCGGACGCCGCCGCAGGCGTGGTCGACGACGCGGGCGAGGTGCACGGCTATCCGGGTCTGTTCGTCATGGACGGCTCGGTGATTCCGGCGGCGACCGGCGTGAACCCCTCCGCCACGATCCTCGCGACCGCGGAGCGGTCGGTGGAGACGATCATCCGTCGATCCGGCAGACCCGAGTGGCGGGCGTCCGAATGGGACTCGGTGGTGCCGGGCGAGATCCCCGAGGACGCCGCCTACGTGTCGCAGTCCCGGCTGCACGCCACCACCAGGGGCGACGGCGTCGTCTTCGAGGAGCAGATGGCCACGGGTCCACGAGAGCACCCGAGGATGGTCGTGTCGCTGCGCGCGGAGATTCCCGGCATGGACCCGTTCCTCACCGACGAGGCGCACACGGTGCCGATGCGGGGCGTGATCGACGTCGACGACGTCGCCACGCAGATGGAGATCTCCGGGTCGATGTCGCTGTTCCCGGACGGCAGGGCCGAGGCGATGGTCTACGCCCTGCGCTTCGACGACGATCACGGACGCCCCTGGCGGCTCTCGGGCACCAAGGTCGTCCGGTCCCGCCACCCGATGGACCTGCTGGCGGGCCTCACCACGCTGCGCACCGAGATCTCTCCCGTCGACGGCGACCCTGCGGAGACTCAGCGCTTCGTGATCACCATCGGCCCCCGTGATCTGGCACGGCTGGGGATGTCGCTCACCGGCCGGGCCTTCACCCTCCCCCGCAGGCTGCGCGCGCTCGCCCGCTTCGCCTCCTTCTTCATGACCTCCGCTCTGCGACGACGACGCGCCTCCTGACCGAGAGGAGACCACCGCGCAACACGGGTCCCGACGTTGATCGACGTCGATCGAAGTCGCGAGAGCGTACGCGGACCTCCTGATCAGCCCTCCCCTGTAGCCATCGATCCACGCCCGATCAACGAGACCCCTGCCGGAGACTCAGATGACCGATACCGACACCACCGTGCAGAACGACACCGCAGGCAAGAACGACAACGCCGACGCAGCCCCTGGGGACCAGCATCCCCTTCCGGTGGACAACCGTGCCAGCTACACCGCCTTCGCCTTCGCCTTCGTGTTCGGGCACGGCGCGTTCGCCGTGTCCACCGGGCCGGACCCCCTGCTGGAGCTGCCCGGCTGGCTGCCGTTCGTCCTGCTCGGGCTGGGCATCGTGCCCGGGGTGATCCTCGCCCTCATCGCCGCCAAGCTCGCCCAGTTCGGCGCCGACGAGGCCTCGGTCGCGCGGGAGAAGCTGGTCGGCACCGCGTGGGGCACCGTCTTCATCGCGCTCACCATGGCCATCAGCGGCATGACGAGCACCATGGAGATGTCCGCCGACGCGCAGGCGGTGCTCTGGCCCACCGGCGCCGTGTTCGTCGTCGGAATGATCAACATCGCCGAGGGCGCCATCCGCCGCAACACGCTGCACTACAGCCTCGGCAGCTGGCTCACCCTCGTCGGCGCCGGTGCGCTGTTCTTCAGCGGTGCCGGAGCGCTCGGGGTCCTCGCCGTCGCGGGTGGCGGGGCGTACGCCCTCGCCGCCTACCTCGAGCGTCGTCGCCTCGCCAAGCTGCGCTGAGCGCTCCCGGCGTCGGGACGGCGTCCTGCCCAGGACCGGACGAACGCGGTGGTCCGCCGACCACCGCGTTCGTCGTCTCTCGGCCGCGCCGGGTACGGAGGCGTCGTCTTCCCCTGCGGGTCCGTCGGTCCCCACCTGCCTGCGGTCGGCAGGCGAGTCCGAGATCTCATCCCGCACGTGGCCGTGCGCCGCTCCGCGGACCGTCTTCGGCCGCCTCGACCCCGCGCCGCCGCTGCCGGCGACACCCATCGGCGCCACACCGTCGACGAGTCTCGCCATTCCCGTCGGCACGGCGAGGTCGCGCGGCCTCTCGGACCAGGGCGCCCCGACGAACGAAAGCCCCTCAGCCGGCCTCGGCGCGCGCGGTCGCCGCGAGCAACGCCGCGACGACGTCGTCCTCGGCCGTGCCGCTCGGCGTCTCGGCCCGCCAGGCGACGAATCCGTCCGGACGGACCAGGACCGCGCCGCCGCCCTCGATGCCGTACGCGGCGGCGAATCCGCCCGCGACGCTGCGCAGGTCGGAGCCCGCCCCGTCGACGACGTGCACCGCGAGCGCGACATCGGTTCGCGCCGCGGCCTTCGCTCCGGCCTCCGCCCACTCCCCCGAACCCGAGGTGAGCAGGACGAACGACCCGCCGAACAGGTCGAGCGAGGACGACTCCGCCGCACCGTCGGTGAGCACGACGTGCGGAGCCCGCGTGCCGGGCTGGCCGCACAGGTCGCCGGGGGGCACGGGCGCTCCGCCGTCGTAGCGGTAGCCGAAGACCGTCGCCCCGTAGTCGGCGGAGTGGTCCTTGTCCGCGTCGGACCCCGTCCGGTCGTGCATGAGCGACAGCGAGGTGCGGAACGTGAGGAACGCGGCGGCCTGCCGCTCCCGCTCGTAGGTCTCCAGCAGAGCGGGCCCTGCGGTGCCGGTCAGCACGGCGGCCAGCTTCCAGGCCAGGTTGTGCGCGTCCTGGATGCCGAGGCTGGCGCCGAAGCCGCCGGTCGGCGGCACCAGGTGCGCCGAGTCGCCGACGAGGAAGATCCGGCCGGAGCGGTACTGCTGGGCCACCTGAGCGCCGAGGTCGAACCGCAGCGCCTTGACCCCGCCCGCGGGCAGCTGGGCCAGGATCGTGACGTCGATGTCGTCCCGGCCGATGGCCGCCGCGATCAGCGCCTGGAACTCGTCGTCGGTCATCTCCTCGAGGGTGCGGCCCTGCGGGATGCTGGTCGCGAAGATCCACCGCCGCTCGCCGTCGTGCGGGTAGATCACCGTCTGCGGATGCGGCTGATCCAGGTAGGACATGCCGAATCGGCGGCCGCGTAACACCGGTTCGAGATCGGCCTCGAACAGCACCGACAGCGTCGTGGCGAACATGCCCGGCCCCTGCACGCCGATGCCCAGCGCCTCGCGCAGCGGACTGCGACCGCCGTCGGCGGCGATCAGGTAGTCGGCGCGGACGGTGCGCCGTTGTCCGGACTCGCGGTCGAGCAGAACCACCGAGACACCGTCGACGTCCTGATGATGCGAGACGGCCTCGGTCGAGAACCGCAGCTCGACCCCCGACTCCACGGCCTTGGCCCGCAGGACGTGCTCCAGCCGGTCCTGGTCGATCGGCACCCAGGTGGTGGGGCTGACGTCGCCGCTGGGGTCGGGCTGGTCGGCGGGCCCGGAGAAGATCTCCCGCCCGGCCAGCGACTCCGCCCGCAGCATCGGCAGCGACCCGAAGTCGGCGTTCATGCTCGCCTCGGCGCGCAGGGCGGCTTCGAGACCGACCTGTCGGAAGGCCTCCACGGTGCGGGGATTGATGCCCCGCGCCCGAGGATGCAGCAGGGTGTCCGGATGGCGCTCCACCACGAGCGCCTTCACCCCGTGCGAGGCGAGGAACACCGCGGTCGACAGGCCGGCCAGCGCCCCGCCCACGATGAGCACCGGTACCCGCTCGTCAGGTGTCGTCATGCCAGCTCCCTTTCGTCTGAGTCACTCGTCGGTGACGCGGAGCCCTCGGGACACGACGGCTCCGCGAACCTGTCAGCCCGTGTCGGCGCGGTCACCGCCGCGGATCGGGGTCGCGGCGGCCGGAGTGCCTCCGCACCGTGGCGTCCACCGGGTTCGGGGCTCTTCGGGAAACGGCGCCGATCCGCCGCGGGTTCCGGGGCGGGTTCCGCGGGGTGGACGGATCGGCCCGGCCCTGTCCAGCCCGCCGACCGCACGACCACGCGCCGCCATGCACGGTCACGGCGGCGCGGGCGTGCCGGTCAGGCCGTTACGGCTTCTTCGCGATGAGCAGCGTGTCGAAGTCGCTGAACGGCTCGTCGGTGATCGACGTGAAGCCCGCCTTCTCGGCGTGGCCGCGCAGTTCCGAGACCGGGTACTCCGAACCGCCGTCGGTGACCAGCAGCATGTCGAGACTGATGACCAGGTTCTCGACATGGCGCGGGTCGTCGTCCAGCATCCGGTCGTAGACCAGCAGCGTCCCTCCCGGGTTCAACGCCTTGTACGCCGCGTTGACCAGGAACTCCCGCTGGTCGCGATCCCAGTCGTGCAGGACGTGGCCCAGCATCACCAGGTCCGCCTTCGGCAGCTCCTGCTCGAAGAAGCTGCCGCCGTGGAAGTGCACCCGGCCGGTGACGCCGTACTCGGCCATGTGCTTGTCGAAGAACTGCTCCATCTGCGGCATGTCGAAGACGTGCCCGACCAGATGCGGGTTGGCCTTGACGATCTGACCGGCCATGTTGCCCCGGCAGCCGCCGATGTCCAGGATCGACTGGTACGGGGTGAAGTCGATGCGCTCGATCAGCTCCGGGCCCAGGACGTGCGTCAGCGCGTCCATCATGTGCACGAACTGCGCCAGGAACTTCGGGTTCGCCAGCACCGCGTCGAAGTCGCCGACCGACTGGGGTCGCCCGGTGCGCAGGCCCTCGGCCAGCTTGCCCCACGCCGGGTAGAGGTTGCGATCCGAACGCAGCATGAAGCCGCCGACGTAGCCCTTCTCGCCACGCACCAGGTGCCGATCGGCTCCTTCGGCGTTGCTGTAACGGTCGCCCTCACGCACCAGCAGCCCGAGCGCGACCAACAGCTGAAGGAAGTCGGACAGCCCGCGACCGTGAAGGTCCAGTGCCGTCCGGATCTCCTCCGTGGTCGCGGGCCCCTTGCGCAGAAGGCTGAAGAGGTCGAGGTCCACCGCGGTCAATAACGCCTTCGCGTCACAGAAGGCATTGCCGAGACGGATGAGTCCTGCCGGAGTGCTGGTGTCCGGGGCTGTGCTCGTCATTCGCACGACTCCTTTTCCGACGGCGGATGGCGAGGCTGCCGATCCGATTTCGCGGTCGAGCCTCACATCACCGCTTGGAGGGACACTCAAGACACGTTCGAGTCGCAGGCCGGGCGGCCGTCCTGCTCTTGAGTTCAGAGATATTCGAGGTCACCCCGGTAAATCCTGCATCAGGGTTACCCGATGGTGTGGCTTCATTCGGGGCCGCACGGTCGGCCCCTCGACCCTGTCCCGCTGGATCTCGAACAGAGGAAACGGGCATGTATGACGTGAAGATCCCGGTGCTGATCGTGGGCGGTGGGCCGGTCGGCCTGTCGTCCGCACTCTTCTTAGGTCGCCATGGCATCAAGACCATGCTGGTCGAAAAGCGGGACGGCACCTCCCGACTGCCGCGTGCGCCCGGCCTCCAGGCCAGGACCATGGAGCTGTTCCGCGCCGCGGGTTTCCACGAGGCCGTGCGGGCGCTGGAGATGGGCGACTCGCACCCGTACTTCGAGGGCGGCATCATCCAGGTCAACACCTTCGCCGAGATCGACGACGCGGTGGTGCTGGAGTCTCCTTCGCTCGACGGACCCGACATCAGCCCGGAACGGGTGATGGGCTGCGGTCAGGACCGCTATGAGCGGGTGCTGGTCGACATCGCCAAGGACAACGGCTCCGACGTGCGGTTCAACACCTCGTTGCAGTCCTTCGAGCAGGATGCCGAGGGCGTCACCGCGATCATCGAGGACCTCGCCACGGGTACTCGCACCACCGTCCGGGCCGACTATCTGATCGGCGCCGACGGGGCGAACAGCAGGACGAGGACCACGCTCGGCGTGGAACGCGAGGGCCGAGGCACCGTGTTCAACGCCTTGAGCATCTACTTCCGTGCCCCGGAGCTGGAGGCCCTCCTCAAGGACCGCAAGTTCATCCTCTGCTATGCCACCGCCGCGCCCGGCACCCTGATGGGTCTGTCCCGGCTGCACGGCTGTGATCCGTGGCTCGCCGCGCCGCTCTACCACCCGGATCAGGGCGAGAAGCCGGAGGACTTCACCGACGAGCGGTGCATCGACATCGTGCGCACCGCCGCGGGCAAGGACGACCTCCACGTGGAGATCATGGACAAGGTGCCGTGGCAGGGCGCGCAGCTGGTCGCGGAGACCTTCCGCCGCGGGCGGGTGTTCCTCGCGGGCGATGCGGCGCACCTGCACCCGCCCGCGGGCGGCTTCGGAGCCAACACCGGCATCCACGACGCCCACAATCTGGCCTGGAAGCTGGCCTCGGTGCTCAAGGGCGTCAGCGGGGACGCGCTGCTGGAGACCTACGACGCCGAGCGGCGCCGGGTGGGCGAGGCCATGGCCGAGCAGGCGATGGTCCGCAACCGCATCCGGCACGGATACGCCGACGACGAGACCCGGGCGCTGATGGTCGACGACGTCATCATCACCCTGGGCTACCGCTACAACTCCACCTCGATCCAGGGAGTCGAGCCCGACGCCAGGGTGCTCTCGCCGAAGCTCACCCTCACCGGCGCGCCCGGCACTCGTGCCCCGCACGTCTGGCTTCGGCGCGACGGCGAGCGCATCTCCACTGTGGACCTGTTCTGGGACGAGTTCGTGCTGCTCACCGGCTCACGCACCAGTGGGTGGGCCGAGGCGGCCGACCGGGTCGCCAAGCAGCTCGGCGTCCCGCTGCGCTGCGAGGTGATCGGGCCGGACGGCGATCTGCTGCCGGACGGGCGGAACTGGGCACAGGCCTATGGCGTCGGACCTCAAGGGGCGGTGCTCGTCCGACCGGACGCCTTCGTCGCCTGGCGGCAGCAGGATGCCGTCGAGGACGCGGACCGGACGCTGACTTCCGTCGTGGCGGCCGCCGCGGGACTCGATCCCGACGTGATCGGCTGAGGAGGCGACCAGCACCGCGGCCTCCGATCGGAGGTCGTCACCTGACCGGCGGGGGACGGATCGACGCCTGCTCCGCGCGATCCGGCTCCCGCCGCCGATCCCTGGCCAGACCGCTCGGTCGGCGGGGCGTCGACGACCACGACGCACAACGACTCCGGCTGACGACAGTTACCGAGAAGGACGGACATGACGACTCATCTGGAACCGGTGACCCGGCCGCATCCGCGGCACTTCCTGGACAAGGCGATGGCGTTCCAGCCGTCGAAGATGGTGCTGGCCGGACTGGAGGTGGGCCTGTTCGACCTGCTGGCCGAGGCGCCCGCCACCGAGTCCGTGATCCGAGAGCGACTCGGTCTGCATCCGCGTGGCACCGGGCACTTCCTGGACGCGCTCGCCGCGCTCGGAATGCTCAACCGTGACGGCGACGTCTTCAGCAACAGTCAGGCCGCCGAGTTCTTCCTCGTCCCCACGCATGACGAGTACATGGGCGGCCTGCTGCACATGGCGAACCGGGTGATGTATCCGGCGTGGGGCAGGCTCGCCGAGGCGCTGCGCACCGGCAGACCGCAGGCCGCGACGTACACGGGCGACACCATGTTCGAGCAGCTCTACGAGAACGACGAGAAGCGCGTCGACTTCATCGGGATGGCGGAGGCGGCCAGCAAGCCGCTGATCCCCGCGCTGATCGAACGGTTCGACTGGTCGGACCGCACCCTCGTCGTCGAACTCGGCGGATGTCGGGGCAACGTCCTGGCCCAGCTCGTGCGGGCGCACCCGCATCTGGACGGGACCGTGTTGGACCTGCCACAGCTGCGGCCCGCCTTCGACGAGCACATGGCCGCCCTCGGCACCACGGGGACCGTGCGTTTCGAGGGCGGCGACTTCTTCGAGTCGATCCCCGAGGCCGAGGTCATGATGATCGGCCACTCCCTGATCGACTGGGAGGACGCGCAGCGGCGACGACTGCTCGCCAACGCCTTCGCGGCGCTGAAGCCGGGCGGCGCCTTCCTGATCTGGGACCCGATCATCGTGGAAGGCGAGGAAGGGTACCTGCGTAACCTCGTCACCAGCCTCAACCTCCAGCTCATGACGCCGCACGGCACCGGCTACCGCCTTCAGGAGTGCGTCGAGTGGCTGACGGACGCGGGCTTCGCCACGGTCACGCACCTCTCGCTCGGCCACGATGTCACGCTGGTCATCGGGCACAAGGCGCCCTGACCGACACTGCACTACCCGACTCCGGGCTCGCCGTGCGATCGGCGAGCCCGGACTTCTGTCTCAGGGTGTTCTGGGAAACGATCCAGTCAGGAGTGACCGTCAACATGTCAACAGTTCAGAGCCGGCACGACAGACCGTCGAACGGACGTCGACGTGATCGGCGAAGCACGTTGATCTATCTCCTCATCGTCGTCCCGCCCTCGGTCGCCGCGCTCGTCCTGATCCACGAGCACACTGATTGGACACGTAGGCAGGCGGACGCCGGGGAGTCCGTCGGGCATGTGGTGGCGCCACTGCACGACGTGCTCGGCATGGTGCTCGTCGCCTGCACGGTCGTCGTGGTCGTCACCCAGCTGGCGGGCTCCTTGGCCGCTCGCCTGAACCAGCCGAGAGTGATCGGGGAGATCACCGCAGGCCTGTTGCTGGGCCCCACCGTGCTGGGGATGCTGGCCCCGACGGTCGCCGAGTTCCTCTTCCCTCCTGACGTCCAGTTCTTCCTCACCGCCATCGGCCAGCTCGGCGTCATCTTCTTCATGTTCGAGGTCGGCCGCGAACTACCGTTCGCCCTGCTCAAAGGCAATGCAGGGACCGCGTTGGTCGTGGGCCACGCCGGCATCGCGATTCCCTTCCTCTGTGGAGTCGCCTTCGCGCTGTGGCCGCTGGCGGGTCTTCGTCCTGACGGTGTGGGCACCGGTCCCTACGCGGTGTTCCTCGGCGTGGCGCTGAGCGTCCCCGCCTTCCCGGTGCTCGCGAGAATCCTCAAAGACCGCAAGCTGAAGGACACCGGTATCGGCGCCCTCGGCATGGCGACCGCGGGGATCGAGGACGTCACGGCGTGGTGTCTGCTCGCGCTCGTCGTGGCGGGGGTGAGCGGCGACTCGCTCGGCGGGGCGGGAACCACCGTTCTGCTCTCGGTGATCTACGCGGCGGTGATGTGGTGGGGAATCCGTCCGCTGATGGCGCGGATCGCCCGGTACGCCGACGCGCGACCGGAGCGATCGCCGATGCTGATGATCGCGATCCTGCTGCTTGTGCTGCTGTCCGCGGGCGTCACCGCGATGATCGGCGTCGAAGCCATCTTCGGCGCGTTCCTCGCAGGCGTGATCACTCCCCGAGGGTCGCGAGGCGCCGAGGAGTTCGCGTTCCGGCTGGCGGGCCCGACGCACTGGCTGATGCTGCCGTTGTTCTTCGCGGGAATCGGGCTGAGCACCGATATCTGGGACGCCGTCTCCGGCGCGGGCGTACTGGTCGTGCTGCTGGTGTTGATCGTGGCCATGGGCGGGAAGTTCGTCGGGGTGGTGCTGCCCGCGGTGGCTGTGGGCGTCGATCGACGATCCGCGCTCGCGTTGGGCACGATGATGAACTGTCGAGGCCTGACCGAGATCGTCGTCCTTCAACTGGGACTGTCCCTCGGGGTGATCTCGCCCGACCTGTTCGCGGCGTTCCTGGTGATGACCCTGATCACCACGGCGATCACCGGCCCGCTGCTGGAGCTGTTGCGGCCGCGCCGGACGGGCCCGGACTCGCTGTGGCTGATCGCCGGGCCCAAGGTCGAGGCGACGCCTCCCACGACCGTGGGCGGCTGATCATTCGACGCGCGGGCGGGGCGGGAGTCCGATTCCGGGGTCCCGCCCCGCCGCCGTCTCGGGAGGCGGGACGCCGCGGTCTCCGGGTCGGCCTGCCGATCGGCGGAGGTTCCGACGGTCGTCTCTCGGCGCGGCGTACCCCGCCTGTCCGCGGGCGGGCAGGCGACGTGCCCACCCGAGCCGGCGGCGGTGCGGCGATGCGGGCCGGTGTCGTCTCAGGTGGTGATCGATCAGGGCGAGGCTGCTCGGCCGCCGAGGGGCCCGGAAGGAGGTCGGTCCCACGGCACCGGAACGCCGCGGATCGCCGGTGGCGGCACACGCGACGCTCCACCGACGCTGGGCCGCGCCGCTCGTCCCTCCAGTCTTGCCCCCCGGGCCGGTGAACGGCACGCAGCTCCTCGGCGCGGCCGTCGACCACGGAGACGGGCTCCGACAGACACGGAGACACGGAGACACGGAGACACGGAGACGGGCGTCCCACACGGAGTGGACGGTCACGCCACGACACACGCACTCGGCGGAACACCAGCGCGACACAACCGCGACACGGCCCCCGGCACACGGCGTCCCCGGCGAAGCGGACAACGGCGGCTCACGCCCATAGCACGGGTGACCGTCGACGGTTCCGGCGGCTGCGCTCCGGGGTCTTTCCGGCCAGAACAGGCATGGGGGACACTTCGGCGGACGACGGCACGGCCCGAGGTCTTGCCTTTTCCGTCCGATTCGCTCGGTGCGATTCGCGCAGCCGGGCCGCTCGGTCCGAGCACACGATCCCCGCCGTTTCGCTTCGGGCGGCCACATCGGACCACGCCCCCACGTCGGGACCGCGCACACCGGGGCCGCACATGCCAGAGCCGCACATGCCGGTGGCCGTCGTCCCCTGGACCGGCAGGCGCCGGACACGCTGTGGCGCCGAACGCCGAGCACAGACGCGACAGGGCCGGGCCACACGGGCCCGGCCCTGGTCGTCCCGTCCTCACGCCAGGCTGATCGCCACCGCGTTGACCAGTACCGCGAGCAGCGCGAGCGTGGTGCGCAGCGTGTGCCATCGCCGCCACAGCGGCCGAGGATCCGACCAGTCGGCGGGCATGGACTCGGGGTCCAGTCCCTTGACCCGGCGGTTGATCGGCACGTTGCAGAAGTGCGACACCACGGACACGGCCAGCAGCAGCACCGCCCCGACGATGTAGAGCATGCGCCCCGTCCCCGCGGGCACGAGCACCGCCAGGACGATGCAGACCAGCATCGAGGACAACACGATGATCGGCATCGTCGGATCCCAGTTACGGCCGATCAGCTTGTGTGTGTAGACGTAGCGATCCGGCGGCATGGCGGTCAACGCGGGAAGGACGCTCAACGCCACGGCGAAGAGCACCCCCGCCACCACGCCGCTGCCCAGCACGGCGAGGACCCCGAGCACCGCCGCCGTCACGCCAGGACCGCCTTCGAGATCAGGTCGACCTGATCGGGGTCCGAGGTGCACGGGAAGAGCAGCAGCTCGTCGCAGCCCGCCTCGGCGAACTCGTCGACCGTCCTGCGCAGTCGATCCTCGTCGACGATGACCGCCGAGGCAGCCCGCTCCGCCTTCGGCCCGATGTAGGAGTAGTAGTCACGAAGATAGGCACCACCGCGTTCCCTGCCCTCTGGGCCGAGGCAGACGTAGCTCAACGACACCATCTTCGGCTTGTCCGCGCGGCCGTGCCGACGGAACTCCTCCTGTGCCTGGCGGACGAGTTCCGGATACGCGGTCGCCGAGCTGCCGCCCGCGATCCAGCCGATGCCGTGCTCCGCGGCTCGGCGCATGGCCGAGGGCGAGTGTCCGCCGAACAGCAACGGCGGACCCTCGGCGGCGGGTCGAGGTCCGACGCCCGCGAACGGCCCCTCGCCCTGCCAGGTCCTGGTCAACTCGCTGATCATCTCATCGAGTCTGCGACCACGACCGCCGTAGCGCACGCCGGAGGCGAGGAAGTCATCCTCTCGGCCGCCCGCGGCCAGCCCGACGACGAGCCTGCCGTCCGAGATCCGGTCGATGCTGGCCAACTGCTTGGCCAGCACGGCGACGCTCGGACGATAGGCCGCCAGCAGGATCGTGCTCGCGAGCCGGATCCGCTCGGTGGCCGCCGCCGAGGCGGCGAGGGCGACGAGCGGGTCGTAACTGTCGTAGACCAACCGGTCCAGGACCGCCAGGGTGCTGAAACCCTGTTGGTCGGCCCGACGCGCGAACTCCGTCAGATCGCGACCGCGCGCCCCCGGTACCGTCGTCGGGAGGCCGACTCCGATGTCCATCGTGACTCTCCGTTTCCTGTCCTGTCGGTGTCCCCCGCCCCCGCTGCCCGAGGAGGCGCTCAGCCGGTGGCCTCCTGCGGGACGGCGGCCCGATGGACCGTTCCGCCCGGCGGCGGGTCGAGGGCGCTCGGGGCGGCGACGCCGTCGCCGGTGAGGTCGACCGCGGCGGCGTCGACGACCGCCGCGGCGTCGTCATCGCCCCGGCCCGCCGCGATCAGCGCGTCGTAGCGACGGGCCGTCTCGTCGACGACGGGCAGCCCGAAGCCCCGCTGCGCCGCCGCCTCCTGCACCAGCCGGAGGTCCTTGCGCATCAGCTCCGTGCGGAAGCCGGCAGGCGTGTAGTCCCGCCTGCGCATGAACTCCGCTCGGAAGCTGAGGACCGGCGACCTCCACCCGCTGCCGTCCAGCGCGTCGAGCACCATGTCCCGCTCCAGCCCGGCCGACTCGGCGAAGGCCAACGCCTCGGCCAGGCCCGCGGTCTGCACACCGAGGATCAGGTTGAACGCCAGCTTCAGGGAGCTGGCCCGCCCCCAGGAGCCGAGGTAGCGGACCTCCTGCCCCACCGCGTCGAGCACGTCGGAGACCGACTCCACCGCCGCCTCGTCGCCGGAGGCGAACACCCGCAGCTTGCCGAGCCTGGCCATCTGCGGGTTGCCGACGACGCATCCCTCCACCCGCGCGATCCCCAGCGCGGCGAGCCGCTCGGCCGCGGACCTCGCGTAGTCCGGGGCCACGGTGGAGGCGTCGACGACGGTGCTGCCCTCGGCGAGCCGCCCGACGACCTCGCCGAAGAGCACCTCTTCGACGGCGACCTCGTCGGCCAGGCTCAGCAGCACCACCGAGGCCGACGACGCGGCGTCACCCGCCGACTCGGCGAGGGTCGCGCCCGCCTCCACCAGTGGCAGGGCCTTCTCCCTGGTGCGGTTGTAGACCGTCACGGGGAAGCCCGCGGCCACCAGTGCATGCGCCATCCCGCCGCCCATGCCGCCGAGGCCGATGACGGCGACCGATCGGACCGCCACGGCGCTCAACTCCCCACCGGGTGTGTGTCGACGGAGAGCTGGGAGATGCAGCGCATGCTCGCGTTCTTGAAGTACGCGCCGAAGCCCTCCGCCGTCGAGGTGTCCCGCTGCTCCGCCAGGTAGGGCGCCAGCTGATCCTCGATGAGGTGCACGCCCTTCTGCGCGGCCATGTGGCGGGCGATGGCACGGAAGTCGCCCTCGTAGTGGATGACCCGCACCATGAACTCGTCCTTGATGAAGACGGCGGTGCCCAGCAGCCTGCCGGCGGGGGCACCGTCCTCGGACTGGAACTCGGGCGTGTCCACCCGCTGGAAGCCGGCGAAGATCTCGGCGATCTCGTCCTCGTGGCCCGGCTGCACCTTGTAGGTGATCGCGGCGTACGGCATCAGACTCCTCCATCCACGTTCAGGGTCGCTCCGGTGATGTAGCGGGACGTGTCGCCTGCCAGGAAGATCACGGCACCCGCTACGTCGTCGGGCTGGCAGATCCGGCCCAGCGCCGTCATTCCGACGATGCGCTCGACCGCCTGCGGCGGCAGCCCGGCGCCCTCGGTCGTCTCGGTGAGACCGGGGGCGACCACGTTGACCCGGATACCCCTCGGGCCGAGTTCCTTGCACAACGCACGGGTGAAACCGATCAGCGCGGCCTTGGAGGCCGTGTAGTGCACGCCCGCGGAGCGACCGCGCAGCGCGACCGACGAGCCGATGCCGATCACCGAGGCGCCGTCGGCGAGCAGATCGTGCAGGGCGTGCGTCACCAGGTAGGCGGCGGTGACGTTGTGCTCCAGCACCCGACGCCACTCGTCCTCCGCCAGTTCGCCGAAGGGCACGGCCCCGTCGACGCCGACGTTGTTGACCAGGACGTCGACCGTGCCGAAGGTCTCGCGCACCGCCTCGGCGAGCTGTTCCACGTCGGCGGCCACCGTGACGTCGGCCTGAACGAGCCGGTGGGTGACGCCGCGCTCCTTCAGCTCTCTGCCGAGGTCTTCCGCGGCCTCTCCGGGGCTGCGATGGACGATGATCAGCTGGGCGCCCTCCCGGGCGAAGGCCAGGACGGTCGCGCGTCCGATTCCTCGCGTGCCGCCGGTGACGACGACCTTCCTGCCGGACAGTCCTTGATCCACCGAAGTTCCTCTCATCGGGGCGGCCGAGCCGAGTCCTCTCGCGGCCGCGGTGCGTGCTTGCCGTGGTGTGAACTCCCCTGGTGTGCCGCCGAGCACGCGGGGCTGACCGACCGCGCAGGCGTCAGGGGGCGGAGGCGATCGGGGCCGGGGGCTCTTCGACCCTTCCCGGGCCGCTCTCGTCAGGCCCATCCGGGCCCAACGCCCTGGTCAGCGCCCGTCGCCGCAGCGCGAAGAACAGGCCGACCGAGGTGGCGACGGAACCGAGCATCAGGTAGTAGAGCGGTTCGGGCATGACGGTCGCGAGCTGCACGACCCCGCTGCCTAAGCCGCCGCCCATGCCCGCGAACAACCAGAGCAGGCCGAGGACGCGGGAGGTGTACTGCCGGGGCAGCACGTCCGCGGCGGCGGCGATGGTCACGGCGGCGACCACGACCTCACCGCAGGCGTGGGCGAGGTAGACGATCAGCAGCCACATCGGCGAGACGAGCGTGCCGTCGGCGGCCAGGGTCGTCGCGACCGACATCAGCAGGAAGCTGCCGCCCATCAGGACCAGGCCGATGGAGAACTTCACCGCGAGGTTGTTCTTCCCGCCGATCCGGGGCATCGACATGGCGATGACCGGCGCCAGGACGAGGATGAACATCGGGGTCGCCGACTGGAGCCAGCTGGCCGGGATCTCCCAGCCGAGGATGACCCGGTCGGTGTGGTCTCGGGCGAAGAGGTTCAGCAGCGACGATGCATGGGCGTTCATCATCCAGAACAGCGTCGCGCCGAGGAAGACGCCCAGGAAGGCCCGCAGCCGCCGTCGGTCGCCGCCGCCCAGCTCCTTGTTCCGGTAGAGCAGGGTGTAGCCGAAGATCGGCGCGATCACGGCGCTGATCCCGGCGATCGCGATCACGACCATCAGGCTGAGCAGGCCCGACGCCCAGAGTCCCAGCAGCAGGGCGGTGATGGTGCCCGCCAGGCTCAGGACGATCCGCAGCGCCCTGGTGCGCTCCTGCTGATCGAGCGGTCGACTCGGGCCGGCGCCGACGCCGCCGAACTGCCTGCCGCTCAGGGCGATCTGGAGTCCGCACAGGAACATGGAGAGCGCGGCTACGGAGAAGCCGAGCCCCCAGTTCACCCGTTCCCCGAGGTAGCCGGTGACCAGTGGGGCCAGCAGCGCGCTGACCTGGATGCCGACGTACATCAGGGAGATGCCCGACTCCCGACGTCTGGCGTCCGGGTACATCAGGTTGATCATGCCCTGGTGGTTCGGCTTGAAGAGGCCGCCGGAGATCGCCAGGATGCTCAGGCCGACCGCCGTGCTCCAGCCCGCGGGCACGGCGAGGAGGAGATACGCCGTCATGCCGAGGAAGGAGGACAGCACCAGGGTGGGACGCTGGCCGAGGACTCGGTCGCCGACCCAGCCTCCGGGGTGCGACAGCATGAACATCAAGCCGATCCAGGCGCCGAACAACGCGGCGGACTCGCCGATCGGCAGGCCCAACCCGCCCTCCGAACGCGGCGCCGAGGCATAGAGCACGAGGATCGCCTGCATGCCGAAGAAGCCGAAGCGCTCCAGGGCGTCGGTGGAGAAGAGAGTCAGATACCAGCGGGGCAGAGCTCGGGTCGGGCCGGACTCCGCCGAGGACTCCCGTGTCGCGGAACTCATCGAGCAACTCCCGTGGGTGTCGTGCTGCGGCGGACGTCAGGCCTGGTTCACCGACGGCGTCGCCGCCGAGGTGCGCTGGAGGCCGAGCTGCGGGCGGAACGACAGGTAGAGTCCGTCGACGGCGTTCCCGGCGTGCATGGGCGCCTTCTTCTGCTCATGAACCTTGTTCAGGTTCGCCAGTGGGTTGGGGTTCCCGCTCTCCGCGCCGGTCAGGTGCTCGTGCACCTTCCGGTAGACCGACTGGGCGTCGTCCATGTCCTCGATCCCGGTGATGATCCGATCGAAAGCCGCCTGGATGTTCAACTCCTGGTGGTCCTTGCTGGACAGCCGCTGCGCGTTGTAGAAGTGGTGCTCCTTGCCCTTGTAGCTGTCGTAGAAGACCGAGACCAGCACGAGCATCCGCTCGTAGGCCTGGCGGTAGACGGTGTCGAAGAAGCCCCACGCCTCGGCCTCGGTCGTCTCGCCACGCAGCACGCTGCCGATGCTCGCCGCGCCGAGCATGGCGCTGTAGGTGGCCAGATGAACGCCCGTGGACAACAAGGGGTCGAGGAAGCAGGCCGCGTCGCCGACGAGCAGATAGCCGGGGCCCTGGAAGGATTCGGCGGCGTAGGAGTAGTCCTGCTCCACCTTCATCTCGCTGACCTTCTCCGCGTCGGAGAGCAGGCCGAGCACGCCGGGGCACTGCTCCAGCGACTGCCGGTACACCGCCTCGATGCTGCCCAGCTCGTTGCGGCGCCGGTTGAAGTCGTCGCGCCCGGTCACCAGGCCGACGCTCATGGTCCCGTCGTGCAGCGGGATCGCCCAGAACCAGCCGTCCGGGACGGAGGCCACCACGATCGAGCCCTCGGAACCCCGGTCCAGCCGCTTCGCTCCCTTCCAGTACGACCAGGCCGCGACATTGCGGAACACGTCGTGGAAGCGCCGCGACTTCAGGTACTTCGTCGCCATCACCCCGCCTCGGCCCGAGGCGTCGACGAGGTAGTCGAAGGAGATCCGCCCGGACACGTCGGCGTTCTTCGTCTCGGCCCAGGTGGCCGCGACCGGTCTACCGTCCTCGAAGTGCAGCTCCTTCACCGAGGTGCCCTCGACGACCTCGACGCCCAGTTCGCGGGCATGGTTGAGCAGCAGCTCGTCGAACTCGGAGCGGATCACCTGGAAGGCGTTGGTCCCGTCGCTGCCGAGATCGTTGAAGACGACCTCCCACTCCTCGGGCCCCCAGAGGAAGTAGGCGCCGCCCTTGGGCTGGAAGCCGTGCTGGTCGACCTTGTCCCAGACCCCGAGCAGTTCGAAGATCGGTTTGCACGACGGCAGGATCGACTCGCCGATGTGGTAACGCGGGAACCGGTCACGCTCTAACAACGTGACCTGGAAACCCTGTTGGGCAAGCAGTCCCGCGGCGGTGGACCCGCCGGGCCCACCTCCGATGACAAGGATCTGGGTCGCAGCACGCATGGGCGTCTCCACTCCGGCCTGCGGAAACCCGGATGCCGAGGCGTCGCCACGGCCAGGGTCGTCCGTTCGTCGGGCCCAGACTGGCAACGGTCCATCGAGAACGACTCAAGTCGATCTGGGACAGGCCGTGACGGCGAAGGAGGGTGCGGCTCACATCGCCCGACAGGCGCTACGGCCCAGCTCGGCGCCCGCGTCGGGACTCGGAGCGATCGGAGCGGCGAGGTCCTCGGGAACCGGCGTTCGGCACACGGCCTCGACACGTCGGCGGATGTGCTCGTGCCTACCCTGCCGTGTCGGTGTCGTGGTGGTGCCATGGCGGCGGTGCGGTGCCGGTGTCCGCCTCGATTCGAGGGCGCCGCGGAGGAACGGCACCGCCGCCCGGGCGCCGATCAGCGGATCGACGCCCGGACACGACAGTGGTCAGACCACCTCGAAGTTGACCATCATGGCCATGTCCTCGTGCTCGAGGTTGTGGCAGTGCACCAGGTACCGGCCCCGGAAGCCGCTGAAGCGCACCAAGACCTCCAGCACCTCGTACGGCCGGACGTCGACCGTGTCCTTCCAGCCCTGCTCGGCGGGCTCCGGCTCGGCGCCGTTGCGAGTGAGGACCTGGAAGTGAGCGAGGTGAATGTGGACGGGATGGTGGAAGTCGCTGGTGAACCGCCACAGCTCGACGGTGTCCAGTGCCGGGGTCGCCATGTTGCTCATCGGGTCGAAGGGCTCGCCGTTGATCGTCCACGTCTGGTGGCCGTTGACCGTGGTGAGCCGGAAGTCGAAGTCCCGTTCGGCGACGGCCTCGTCCCTGGTGAGCCGTTCGATCTCCGAGAGGCGTTCGGGGATCTCCGTCTCGTCGGCCTCCTCGCGGACCACGTCGAACCGCATGACCTGTCGGGTGCCCTCCTCGCCGAGGAGGTTCTCCAGGACCACCTGGGTGCCGACCGGGTAGGCGGAGAAGTCGATCACGACGTCGAAGCGCTCCGCCGGGGCGGCGTCGAACTCGTCGCGATCCACGGGCGCGGCCAGCAGCCCCTGGTCCGTGCCGATCTGCACGAACGCCGGGCCGTTCTCCGGCGCGGGCGAGAGCCCGAACCGGTAGCGGCGCGCGTTGGAGGCGTTGACGAGCCGGAAGCGGTACTTCGTGTTCGCCACCTCCAGCACCGGCCACGGCGCTCCATTGACCAGGACGACGTCGCCCTGCACCCCGGAGTGATAGTCGGGCTCGACGCCGGGGACGCTGGTCAGCGTCGCGTCCAGCGACGGGTACTTGAACTCGCCGTCGGCGCCGAAGGCCCGGTCGCAGATCAGCAGCGGGACGTCCTTGTCGCCCGAGGGGAGGCCCAGCGCGTCCTCCTCGTCGTCGTGCAGCAGGAAGGCGCCCAGGAGGCCCCGCCACACCTGCGGGGCGCTGAAGTCCATCCGGTGGTCGTGGTACCAGAGGGTCGCGGCCCGCTGCTCCAGCGGATACTCGTGCTCCTTGACCTCCTCGTGGAGCGTCCAGGCCTCCGGCGGCACCTGCATCACGTCGTGTGAGTGCCGCCGCGGATCGTGCGGGTAGTCCGCGGGCACGACGAGGTCGGTGGCGTAGCCGTCGGAGTCCGGCGGCGTCACGCCCCCGTGCAGATGAGTCGACGTCGGCACGGGCAGCTCGTTGCGCAGGGTCACCACCGAGCGCTGCCCGGCGCGGACCCGGAAGGTCGGGCCGGGGAACGTCCCGTCGAAGCCCCAGATCGTGGTCGTGGTGCCCGGCACGATCTCCTGCGCCGCCGCGCGTTGCACCAGTTCGTAATAGTCGGTGCCGTCCTCGCTGCGCACCGGCTCGGCGATCGCCGGAATCGGCAGCCCGACCCGGAAGGGCTCGGGCAGCGGGAGGTCGCTGCGCAGCAGTGCCCCGGCGTTCTCGCCGAACACGCTCGCGCAGCCGCTGCCACCGAGGACGACCAGGCCGAGCCCGCCCGTCAGGGCCAGGAAGCCGCGACGCGAGACCGCGGGACCGGATCGACGGTTCATCCCCGCCTCCTCGCGGTCCGCCGTGACACGTCGAAGCTCTTGCCGAACGCCCAGATGAGCAGTGCGACGGAGATTCCGAACAGCAGCACGCCCGTCGGGATGTGCAGGTCGACGACGCGCATGAAGCCCATCTCCGTCTGGGTGAACACCAGGACGGCGAGCAGCACGAAGGCGATGATCGGCCAGCCGGGCCCGCCGACCGGCCAACGCAGCAGCACGGCCGCGATGATCAGCAGGAAGACGAGGAAGAGGTTGGTGTGCGCGTTGATCTCGTGCATCGCGAGCATGCCGACGTCGCCGGTGACGAAGAGTCCGGCCAACACGGCCTGCAGGAAGGTGCTCAAGAAGTACAGGACCACGAGCACCCGGATGGTCAGGGCGATCACGAGGCGCAGTCCACGCCGCCTGTCCGGTGTCGTGGTGGTCATGTCGGCCGAGTCCGGTTCCACCCGGTTCGCCATCGGCTACTCCGATCTCCTGTAGACCGGGCGACTCTCGTCGGGCCGCCCGCCGTCATCGCCGCTGCCCCGGCGCGGGCGTCGCGCTCGGGCGCACCTCGTCAGTTCGATCTCACCCGGCGTCCGGGCAGACCGAGCGCAGATTACTACATACCGGGTAATCCAGCGCCGTCGATCGACTAGTCCGTTCGGTGACTGAAGCCGCGCCGAAGGACAGCGAGACGGCGGCTCGTACCAGGTACGGCGGCAGTGACGCGTTCGGCCGCCGCCCGAGGACCCGCGCTCTCCCGAGACCCTATGTCCCGAACCGAGCGAATTCGTCTGCCTCATCCGTGACGCGCCCGGTTCGATCGGCCGCCGTCGGGCGTCTCGACGACGGTCAGCACACGAGTCTCACCAGGGGATCCGGTGGGTGTACAGCGCGGCGCCCTTCTTCACGCCCGCCTTGAGGAAGACCGGTAGGACGAGATCGCGCACGACCCGGCCGATCGGGCCGGGCGCCGCCTTGGAGTTGCCGTTGTGTCGGGTCTGCTCGATCACGTGGTCCACCCTCGGCCTGCGGACACGCTCGTAGTCCGCGAACGCCGCCGGGATGCTGGTCGCGTCACGCAGACTCCGCGCCAGCACGATCGCGTCCTCCAGAGCCATCGACGCTCCCTGACCGGTGTGCGGCCCCATCGCGTGGGCCGCGTCGCCGAGCAGGACGATGCGGTCGGTGTGCCACCGCGACAGGGTGGGCGCGTCGAACAGCAGGTAGCGGTCGATCTCGTCGGTGGACGCGATGATGTCCACGATGGGAGAGCGGTCGCCCTGATGCATCTCCATCAGATGCTCGCGCCAGACGGCGTTGGGGATGCCGCGCAGTCGATGCCTGCTGGGCTCGTCGGCCTGGTGATAGTTCTGGAACCAGAAGACGTGACCGTCGGGCAGGACCTGGTAACCGAAGAACCCCTTCAGCCCGAACGTCATCCGCATGGTGCCGTCGGCCTTGAGCCCCGGCAGGTAGCCGACGCCGCCGGAGTCGATCATCTCCGTGTAACGCGGCTGCGGGAGGCCCTTGACCACCGCGTGGCGCACCCTGGACCGGATGCCGTCGGCGCCGACCAGCAGATCGCCGTGATCCTCGGTGCCGTCCCCGAAACGGACCCGGACGCCGTCGTCCGTCGTCTCGACCTCGGTCACCTCATGACCGAAGGTCGTGGGAATGCCCTGCGCCTCCACCTCCGCGACCAGCAGGCGATGCAGTTCGCCTCGGTGCAGCAGCACCGTGGACTCGGACAGCAGCGCCAGCCGCCTGCCCCGATGGTTGAGGAACTCGGTGCGCTCGGTCGCCTGGCCGATGGCGACGACCTTGTCGGCCAGGCCGAGGGTCCGCAGCACCGAGAGTCCGTTGGGCGCCAGGTTGAAGGAGCCGCCGTCGTCGGCGGCGTCGGCGGCCCGCCGCTCGTGTACGACCGGGTCGAAGCCCGCCTTCTTCAGGTAGAGGGCCACCACCGGTCCCGCGATGCCACAGCCGATGACCAGTGCGCGCTTGCGTCGTCCTTCGCTCGAAGTCATGCTGCGAACCTAGCATGATTATACGAAACCGAGCATTCGAGGCGAGCAATATCAGGGGCAAGACAAGGGGTGTCTCAGGGTTGGGCGAGACAAGGCGACGGGTGGACTCCCCGGGACCGCGACCGGGTGCCGACGTGGGGGACGCGCTTCGGGCAGATCATCGAACAGCGCACTTGAACGCCCGTCCGAATTCGACGACGGCCCCGCCTGGCCGGTCGGGGGACCTCGACTTTCCAGGCAGATCGATCCCGGCTCGTCCGCCGCGGCCACCGACGACGGCATCAGCCGCTCGTCAACCTGTCGGACTGAAGTACCAAATATCCGCGTTTGCAGTGGATGGCGGCGATCACACCGGCGAGGCCGGACCATGCGACGGCGGCAGGCACGGCGCCCAGTCAACCCTCGGCCTCTCCGGGCCACGCCGGGGAATCCCCCGATCCCATCGTCAGGGGCAAGCCCTGAGCCCGTTCGGAGGAGACACCTCACCACCGAATCGGCCGATCCATCCGACAGAGCGTGTCCACCTGTGCGATACCCCCGGGAGCCGTCACGATGTCGAACCGCGGCCGGACTCGCCCGGCCGGCCTTGCAACCGGCCCGTACATCCACGGCCGCCCACGCGAGTCAGGCGGCGTCCCGACGCAGGCGGCCGGGTCGTCGCCGACGGTCGACAGGTCGGGGTCCCGTCGTCCTTGCCAGGTTCGAGGGCCGCCCGGCAGGCTCGATCGATCGACGTCGGAACGAGAGCGCCTCGCGTCGTCACGACCGCAGGCGACACCCGCTCCGTCCGACCGCCTGTCGCTCCGGCCGGGCCTGGTCCCGAGATCCCCGCACCGGACGGCAGGTCTCACGACGACGGACCGAATCAGGCCGATCACCCTGCCCGACGATCACACCGACACCGAGGAGTCGTCATGACACAGTGGACCGAGGCGGACATTCCCGATCTGACCGGCCGTACCGCGCTGGTGACGGGGGCGAACAGCGGACTTGGCAGGCAGACCGCCGCCCAGCTCGCCCGGCGAGGCGCCCTGGTCGTCCTCGCAGGCCGAGACGAGGACCGGCTGGCGACCGCCGCCGAGGCCGTCGCGGCCGACGCGACCGGGCCCGCTCCGGAGCGGCTCCTGCTGGACCTGGCCGACCTCGCCTCCGTGCGCGCCGCCGCGGATCGCTTCCACGCCGACCACCCGACGCTGGACGTCCTGGTGAACAACGCCGGAGTGATGGCCGTCCCACGCCAGCGCACCGCCGACGGATTCGAACGGCAGTGGGGCACCAACCACCTCGGGCACTTCGCCTTGACCGGCCTGCTGTTCCCCGCGCTGGTCCGAGGCGCGGCGGCGCGCGTGGTCACCGTCAGCAGCAGGCTGCACAGCGCGGGGCGCATCCGCTTCGACGACCTCGACTTCACCCGCCGGTACAACCGGATGGCGGCCTACTCCCAGTCCAAGCTCGCCAACCTGCTGTTCGCCTTCGAACTCGATCGACGCTGCCGGGCGTCGTCCCTCGACGTGGTCAGCGTGGCCGCCCATCCCGGGCTCGCCGCGACGAACCTCTTCACGGCGGCGGGCGGGCTGTTCGGCTTCTTCGGCCGCGTGATGGTGCCGCGCTTCGCCCAGTCTGCCGAGGCGGGCGCGCTGCCCCAGCTGCGCGCGGCCACCGCGCCGGACGTCGAGGGCGGGCAGTATTTCGGGCCTTCCGAACGAGGAGAGCAGAGCGGTCCCCCCGTCGTGGTGCGTGCCGCGGAGCAGGCCTACGACGCGGCGGTCGCCCGTCGACTCTGGACGGTGTCCGAGGAGCTCACCGGCGTCCGCTTCGCGGAGCCGTCGACGCCCCCGGCGCTCCAGTGACTCCGCCCGACGCGTCCTTGCTCGGATTTCGAGTGAAGATGGGATCACCGAGGGTAGCGTCGACGGCTGGCATGACCGGTGTCGGCCGATCGACCGCCCGCACCGGCGCCATGGAAGCGGATACCAGTTCCCACACCGTCCCGGAGGGGCCACTCGTGACACGAAGCAGTGAATTACGACCTGTACCCGGCATCGAATCGGACGGCGGCACCGAGCTGATCGACTGGCTCCAGGAGATGCGAGAGCATTCTCCCGTCTGGCAGGACGGCATCGGAGTATGGCACGTCTTTCGTTATGAAGACGTAAGCCGCGTGATCACTGACTACTCGATCTTCTCCGCCGACTACAGCAAGGCCTACGCGGAGAACCAGCAATTCCGACCGGGGAACATCACGATGGTCGATCCCCCGTACCACCGGAAGCTTCGCGGCCTGGTCAGTCAGGCCTTCGGCGCCAGGGCGATCAACGCGCTGGAGGGTCGAATTCATCGAATATGCCATGACCTGCTCGACGCGATGGACGGCGCCGAGGAGATCGACATCGTGCAGGACTTCTCGTATCCGCTGCCGGTGATCGTGATCGCCGAACTGCTCGGAGTCCCGCCCGCCGACCGAGTGCTGTTCCAGCAGTGGGCCGACAGCATCCTGCTCGCCGATCACTCCGACATGGGCGATGAGGCCTTCATCACCTCCTTCGGCGACTCGGTTCGCAACACCGGGGACTACATGCTCCGTCACTGTGAGTCACGCAGACGGGACCCGCAGGACGATCTGATGAGCAGGCTGGTCCAGGCCGAGGTCGACGGCGAACGACTCGACGATCAGGAGATCGCCACCTTCGCCGGGCTGCTGCTGATGACCGGGCACGTGACGACCACGATCCTGCTGGGCAACGCACTGCTGTGTCTCCGGGACGAGCCGAGCGCCGAAGCCGAACTGCGGGCGGATCGGTCGCTGATCCCGACGGCGGTCGAAGAGGTGCTGCGGTACCGCGCGCCCTTCATGCAGACCAAGCGAGTGGCCGTGGAGGACACCGAGATCGCGGGCGTCCGAGTGCCGAAGAACGAGCTCATCATGCCCTGGCTGCTGTCGGCGAACCTGGACGAGCGGCAGTTCGCCGAGGCGGATCGGTTCGACATCCGACGTGATCCGAACCCGCACCTGGGGCTGGGCCGAGGCATCCACTTCTGTCTGGGGGCGCCGCTGGCACGACTGGAGGGCCGAGTGGCGATGAACGTCCTGTTCGATCGCCTTCGCGGCATGCGGGTGACCGCGACGCCTCCGTTCGATCCCTACGGCTGGGGGCTGTACGGCGTTCGGAATCTGGCCACGTCGATCGCCTGGGCCTGACGCCCGGCACACGTCGCGATCAACGAGAGGGCACCGGCGGACTCGCGCCGCCGGTGCCTCCGCGCGCGCGGGCCACCTGTGCGGACGCCTGCCGCGGACGTCGGGTTCGCACGACGGCGGAACGCATCCCGACGCCGCGGCTGAAGCCGAGACACGCCGCCTCCGGTCGCCGCCGAGTCGCTCCGCGCCCTCGCACGCCGGCCCGACACGGGGAATTCGTCCTGCGTTCAACGAAGATCGGAACAATTGGTTGCACATTCACCGAAAATTCCCCACTCGAAGGTCACACGAGAATGGGCGGTGTCCACCGTTCACTCGATCGTGCAGCCATGAACACCGGAGATCCAAACATTCATAAGGTACGACGGGCATATGACCACGCTCTCTTCGTCGCGAGGACCGCCATGCCCGCGCCGGTCCGCCGTCCCGGCCACGACCGAGAAATATGACGCTCAGTCGTTTTCTAGACTTGCTCTAGTCAGACTCCAGCGAGCCTCCAGCCGAGGCGACGAATGTCCCCACTGGTGGAAGCACAGAGCCTCAGGGGAAATCCGCCTGAATGAGCTGAGATCCATCGATACCGAGGTTGTGAGGGGACTTGTCAAGGCTGTAGCAACTCTTCTCGTCCTCCCGACGACATCGCAGCAAGCCGGAATGATCACCGCGCGCGGTACTCGTCGGTCCGGGCACGGGCTCGCCTGACAAGGTCGACCGGAAGGAGAGTGGTAGTAGTGCAGGTACATGTACTGGGACCCTTCGAGGTACTGCGGGACGGTCGGTTCGCCACGCCGTCGGCCCCCAAGCTCCGCCAAGTGCTCGCGTTGCTGGTCACCCACGCCAACAGCATCGTCCGCACCGACCAGATCATCGAGGAGCTGTGGGAGGACCATCCTCCTAAGAGCGTCACCACGACGCTGCAGACCTACGTCTACCAACTACGAAAACTTCTCCGTCTCAGCGGTTCCGGCGCTCCCGCCGTCCACCGCAACGAGCCCCTCGCCGAGGCCGTGCTGCTGACCTCGCCCAGCGGCTATCTCCTCGGACTCCCGCCGGACGCCATGGACTCGCACCGCTTCGAACAACTCGCCGAGCGCGGCAGGGCGGAGTTCGAGGCAGGCTCGCTGGCAGAGGCCGCCGACACCCTCGGCGCCGCGCTGAAGCTGTGGCGGGGACCGGCGCTGATCGACGTCAGTCCGGGCCCGGTGCTCCAGGCCGAGGTGGTCCGGCTCGACGAGATCCGCAAGAACGCCCTGGAACGGCGGATCGACAGCGCGCTCTCCCTGGGCAGACATCGGGAGCTGCTCGGCGAGCTGACCACCGCCGTGACCAGGGAGCCGACCCACGAGGGTTTCCAGGCCCGCCTGATGCTGGCGCTCTACCGCTCGGGCAGACGATCCGACGCGCTTCAGGTCTATCAGCGGGCCCGCAAGGTGCTCGCCGACGAACTCGGACTCGACCCCTCCTCCGAACTGCAGAAGCTGCATGCGGCGGTCCTGTCGGCCGATCCCGCGCTGGAGGCGCCGCGGATTCGCGAGACGGTCCGCGCGTCCCCGCAGATCGAGCCGCCCGCCGAACTGCCGTCGGACATGCCGGCCATCGTCGGCAGAGAGGCCTCGCTCACCACGGCACTGCAGGCCCTGACCTCTCCCGAGCGCAAGGCCCCGCCCGTGGTCGTCGGCGTCGGCGCGCCCGGCACGGGTAAGTCGGCCTTCTGCGTCCATGCCGCACACCTCGTGCGCTCCGACTACCCCGATGGCCAGCTCTACGCGCAGCTGCTCGACCCGAGGGGCGAGCCGGTCGACCTCTCCGAGGTCCTCGCGCACTTCCTTCGCGCACTGGGCGTGGCACCGACGTCGCTGCCTCGCTCGTTGGAGGAACGCAGTCAGATGTTCCGGGGTCGCACGGCGGGCAGACGGGTCCTGGTCGTGCTCGACGACCTCGTCAGCGCCGAACAGCTCCTCCGGCTCAAGCCCTCCGGCAGCGGGTGCGCGGTGCTCGCCGCCAGCAGGAGACGACTCTCCCATCCGATGATCACGACCACTCTGGAGATGACGCCGCTCAACGTCGGCGACTCGTTGCAGCTGCTCGGGTCGACGCTGGGCGCACATCGGATCGCGGGCGAGATCGACGCCGTGCACGAGCTGGTCGAGCTGTGCGAGGGGATGCCCCTGGCGCTGCACGCCTCGGCCAGCAGACTCCGACTGCGCCCGCACTGGTCGATCACGCGCCTGGTGGAGTGGGTGCGTCGTGAACAGCGGCGCGGTCCGGAACTGGCGGTCAAGGCGTTGGAGCTGTCTGCCAGCATCGAACAGACCTACCGACTCGCCTCGCCCGCCGTCCGGACCGCCTTCCGCCTCGTCTCGATCCTGCACGAACAGCCGGTCTCCCCGCAGGCAGCCGCGGCGGTGCTGCGCTGCACGGAGTTCTCGGCCGAATCACTGTTGGAGGAACTCGTCGAGTTCCGGCTGTGCGACGCGGAGCCCGCCGCCGAGGAGCCGGGAGGCTTTCGCTATCGCTTCCCCACTCACCTGCGCGCCGCAGCGGGCCTGCTCGAACTGGCGCCGGAACACGACGAGGTCTTCGTGCCCTCGGTCAGCGGCCCGCCAGCACAACGGGCAGCGAGCCCGCGGTGGGCCCCTCGTTCGGCCGCCAGCGAGGCGTGAGGTCTCCGGGGAGCTGCCCGTGTCCCTGCGGGCAGTCTCCGGCCTCTCCGCCGCGCTGATCGCAGCAGCCGGGCAGGTGCGGCGCGGCACCGGACCGACGCCGCACCGACACCTCCCACTGCTCGCGGGCGAACCAGCGATTGACCGGATGAAACTCGAAGCGCATCTCCTCCTCGCTGGTGCGCTCGGCGATGCGCAGCAGCCCGCGTCCCACCAGCTGTGCCAGGGTCGCCTCCGCCTGCTCCGGATCGCAGCCGAGCCGACGGGCCGCGTCGGGAGCGGTGAATCGCGCGGACAGCGTGGAGAGATCGCGGAAGGTCTGCCAGACGGCGACCGGGAGGCCTCGTGTCCCGCTGACGAGGCTGCGCCGTACGTCGATGCCGTCGAAGCGCAGCAGATCCAGCGGCCGGTCACTCTCGCCGAGGTGTCTGGCCATGCTGGAGATCGGCCATCCGACGGCCGCGCTGAGCCGGGCTCCGACGCAGCGCACGGCGAGCGGCAGGTGACCGCAGAGCTCGACGAGCCGCTGTGCCTCGACACGCTCCCGCTCCACGCGCTCCGCACCGATCATCCCGGCGAGCAGTTCGAGGCTCTCCCCGGCCGACAGGGGTTCCAGGGCGGTCACCCTGGCGCCGGGCAGACTCTGCACGCCGACCCTCGCGGTGATCAGGACGGCGCAGCGCGAGCCGCCGGGCAGCAGCGGTCGGATCTGCTCGACGCTCGCGGCGTCGTCGAGCACGACGAGCAGCCGCCGTTCGGCGCTCCAGGTGCGGAACAGCGTCGCCAGCTCGTCCAGTTCACCGGACAGCTGTTCGGCGGCGAAGCCCGCCGCACGCAGGAACCCGCGTAATACCGAGAGCGGGGTGCGCGGCGTGCCGGAACCGCCGAGGTCACAGAAGAGCTGTCCGTCGTGGAACCGATCCCGCAGCCGATGAGCCACCCGGACCGCGAAGGCCGTCTTGCCGATGCCCGGCATCCCGCTGACCGCCAGGACGCGGAGTCCCGGGCCGGTCGTCGCATCGGACTCGGCGGGGGCGATCCGGTGCAGCGCCTCCGTCAGTCTGTCCTCCCGGCCGACGAAGTCGGCGATGTCGTGTGGCAGCTGCGCGGGCGTGCCGATCTCGGTTCCCTCGGTCGGACGTCTGCCGAGCACCAGCCGGTCAGTCGGCGTCCCACCCTCCTCGGTCTCGCCCGCGAGCAGGTCGTTGTGGACGCGCTGCAACGCGGGCGACGGCTCGAGCCCCAGCTGGTCGATCACGTTCTGCCGGAAGCGCCGATAGACGTCCAGGGCCTCGTGCTGCCTGCCGGATCGGTTCAACGCGGTCATGAGCTGCCCGTGGAAGCCCTCGTCGAGCGAGCGGGCGACGGTGAGCTCCTTCAGTTCGCTGATCAGTTCACGATGCCTGCCCAGTCGGAGGTCCGCCTCGATCCGGGACTGCAGCGTGCGTAGTCGGCTCTCTTCGAGCCTGGTCAGGTGCGCGCTCAAGAGGGTGCCGACGTCGATGCCTCCGAGCGCGGGTCCACGCCACAGCGCGAGCGCGTCGCGAAGCCGCTCGGCGGCGACCTCCGCCTCTCCCACGTCCAGCGCGCTGCGGCCCTCCCGGGAGAGCCGCTCGAATCGATACTGGTCGACGCTCTCGACCGGAGTGGTGATCACATAGCCGAAGTAGCGTGTCCGGAGGCTGACCTGTGTCTCGTCGGCCAGTGCCGCGAACAGGAGCTTGCGCAGCTTGTAAATGTATGTCTGCAGTGTCGCCAATGCGCTCGACGGCGGCCGCTCCCCCCACAATTCATCCACCAGTTCGCTGGTGTGAACGAGGGTATTGTGCCGGGAGACCAGTAGTGCGAGAACCTGTCGGGTCTTGGGTGCCGTCGGGGTCAGATCTTGATCGTCAACGAGGACTTCCAGCGGACCGAGCGTGTTGAACCGTACAGCCATGCATCCTCCCCAGTCGTCGCCCGAACGGACCAAGGCACCCGGCGAAGGTGATCGACAAGGGACCGCCCTGTCGGCTGAGAAGACGAACAAAAGCCCACCGAGAGGTCACCATTCCAGGAATCCACTAATCCGACTCGGGCGGAGCCAGCCTACTCCATTGCGCCGTTTAGTCCCATGGCCCAGGAAAACGACGCCGAATACACCCAGAAGACCCAACGTCCTGCTCAGTTCACTGCTCAGCGTGATATTCACCAGGCTGGTCGACCGACAGTGCACCCACCCGGCGGAGCACCCCGACGCGCGCGAGGGGACGCCCTGTCAGGGCAGACCAGGTCGCGACGCGAGCGGCGGGGAAGCGCGCCGTCACGCACGGTCGCGCGCTACGCCGCCGGGGCCGTCAAGGCCCGGTGTCGCCGGGGATCCAACTCTCCGGCCGGCCACTGTCCGTGAGGATGCGTTGCCATCGGACGAGGCCGCTGGGCGCGTCCGGCTCCCAGGGCCAGGCGCCGTCCGGGCTGGCCGCGATCAATTGCACGGCCGGAAAGTCACCCTTGCGATAGATCAGGAGTGCATGTCCGAAGTACTCGGCGTAGTAACCCCTGGCCACTCGTTCGAAGGTGATCGGACAGTCCTGGATGAATCCGTCATAGCACTGCCCGATCCCGAAGGTCTCTCCGCCCAGCACGCGCTGGACGAACTGGTTCAACACAGCGTGTGCGACCTTCGGCGGCATGCCCACCGCCACCGCCTCCGGGCTGCCGCATCGCCGCCACAACCCGACGGTGAAGGCGAACGGTGGCCCGTTCCGGTCACCCCCGACATGTACGACCGCGGCACCGTGCTCCTCCGCGTCGGCCAGCAGTCGCCTGCGGGCCTCCTCGTCCCCAGGAAGCATCCGAGCAGCCCTTTCGAGTCGGCGGCGGGTGGATCAGGCCTCGACGGCCTGCATGACCTCATCGGACACGTCGATGTTGGAGAAGACGTTCTGCACGTCGTCGCAGTCCTCCAGCGCGTCGATCAGCCGGAAGACCTTCCGCGCCGTGTCGACGTCCAACTCCACCGTCCCGGAGGGCACGAAGTCGGCCTCCGCCGAGTCGTACTCGATGCCCGCCTCGCGCAGCGCCGAACGCACCGCCACCAGGTCGGCCGCCTCGGAGACGACCTCGAAGTTCTCCCCGTGGTCGTTGACCTCCTCGGCGCCGGACTCCAGCACCGCGCCGAGCACGTCGTCCTCGCTCAGCCCGTTCTTGGGCAGCAGCACGACGCCCTTACGGGAGAAGAGGTAGGAGACCGAGCCGGGGTCGGCCATCGAACCGCCGTTGCGTGTCATGGCCGTGCGAACCTCGGACGCGGCCCGGTTGCGGTTGTCGGTCAGACACTCGACCAGGATCGCGACTCCGTTGGGTCCGTAGCCCTCGTACATGATGGTCTGCCAGTCGGCACCACCCGCCTCCTCGCCACCGCCCCGCTTACGGGCCCGCTCGATGTTGTCCAGCGGGACGGAGTTCTTCCTCGCCTTCTGCATGGCGTCGTAGAGGGTGGGATTGCCGTCGGGATCACCGCCACCGGTTCTGGCCGCCACCTCGATGTTCTTGATCAGCTTGGCGAAGAGCTTGCCTCGCTTGGCATCGACGACGGCCTTCTTGTGCTTCGTGGTGGCCCATTTGGAGTGGCCGCTCATGTCTCCTCCATCGTCGACGTCCTCATCATCGCGCCGCGTCGCACGGGCGGACCCGATCGCACCCGTGCCTGCTGCGGCGACGCACTCGGCAGGGTGTGCTCACCGCTCGCGCACGGCGTGGACGAACATCTCGTGCACCCGCCGATCACCAGCCAGCAGCTCAGGATGGAACGCGGTCGCGATCACCGCCCCCTGCCGAACCGCGACGATCCTACCGGCGGCGGCCCCCGCCTCGGGCACCTCGGGCACGCGCGCCAGCACCTCGACGTCCGAACCGGCCGATTCCACCCAGGGCGCCCGGATGAACACCGCCCGCAGGGCGCCGCCCGGCAGGCCCGTGACGTCGAGGTCGGCCTCGAAGGAGTCGACCTGCCGCCCGAAGGCATTGCGTCGCACCACCATGTCGACGCCGCCGAGGCTGCGCTGGTCCGGCCTGCCGTCGAGCACCTCGCGAGCCAGCAGGATCATGCCCGCGCAGGAACCGAGCACCGGCAGCCCGTCGGCGATCCGCTCCCGCAGCGGCTCGAACAGCTCGAAGACCGACAACAGCCTGCTCATCGTGGTCGACTCCCCGCCGGGGAGGACGAGCCCGTCGACCTCGGCCAGTTCTTCGGCCCGGCGGACCGGCCGAGCGAGCACGTCCTGCTCGGCGAGGGCGAGCAGATGCTCTCGGACATCGCCCTGCAGGGCGAGCACACCGATGACGGGCGCGGCGGACACGAGCGACCTCCTGAGAAGCGGACGAGGGGACAGCGGGCCGAGGCACGGCCGAGTGCAGCCACCGCCTGCGATGCCGGAGTGTGGTGCGCTGCGCCGACCAGCCTAGTCAGGCGGCGCACCCGCCGATCCGCCCCTCGACCGCTCGACCCGTCGCGGTCGCCGAGACCGGTCTGCCCGCGAGCGGGCGGCGGCACGGACGGCAGGTCGGGCCTGCGGGACGACGTGGGCACGGCGGCGCACCAGAGCAGCCGGCACCAGAGCAGTCGACACCGGGGCGAGCGGCGGGCGCCGGGCCCTCCGCGACGACGGGATCAGGGCGGGCGCGAAACGACGTCGAGAGCCGGCGGGCTGGAGGACACCTGATCAGGGCACGCCGAGCAGGCGAAGCCCGGCGGCGGTGAGCGCCGCGGCGAGGACGATCACCACGAACGGCGCGCGCCGCCAGGCCAGCACCGCTCCGACGGCGACGCCCGCCGGGCGAGCCCAGCCGGCGAAGCCGCCCGCCTCGGTGAGGGCCGCGGTGAACAGCAGCGCCGTGAGCAGTGTGGTGGCGGCGGTGGCCAGCAGTCGCCCGGCCCGCTCCGACACCTCGATCCGGCCGCGCAGCAGCGGTCCGGCGACGCGCAGCAGATAGGTGCCCACCGCCAGGACGAGCACCGTCGTCATGGACATGGCGTCTCCTCATCGGCATCGGTACGACGTCTGCCTGCCTCGGCGACAGGCCGGGCCCGGCGGTCGCACCCGGTCTCGGAATTCGGCCGACCGCCCCGAGAGCCCGGCGGCGAGGCCGCGGTGTCCGCACCCGGCGTGCGGTGCGACTCCGCGCCGGGGCCGGCCTGCCCGGCCTGTGCCCGGGTGCCTGCCCCGGCCGCGGGTCCCGTCGTGCCTGCCTGGTCCGTCACGATCGGCGGCCCGACGGTCGCCGACTGCCCACCGCCTGCCGCCGAGGTGCCGTCCGGACCCGCTGGAGTGCTCGCGGGCACCGCCGCCACCTCGCTGGGATTCGGCATCGATCCCGACGGCGGGTCCGCCTGGACCGGCTCACATTCGCCTTCCGCCCGCCTGGCCCACCGCGGCAGCGGAAGGGCGAACACGACGCCGACGAGGGCCAGCAGGACGGGCATCCCGGCAGGCAGCACGGGTGTCGCTGCGACGGCCACCAGCGCGCCGACCAGTGCGGCCCGGCGCGTCGCCGCCACCCGCAGCGAGGGCAGGACCAGCGCGACCAGCGCGGCGGGGAACGCGGCGTCGACGCCGTAGACGGAGGTGTCGCCGAGCGCCTCTCCCGCCATCGCGCCGAGCACCACCGCCGGATTCCAGGTGAGGAAGGCCGCCACGCCGGACACCCAGAAGGCCGCCCTGGCGCGCTCGGGATCGCGTTGAGCCATCGCGAAGGCGACCGACTCGTCGATCAGGATGTGACTGCCCACGAGCTTGGCGAGCAGACCGCGCCCCATGGTGTCGCCTAAGGCGAGCCCGAAGGGGAGGTGTCGCAGATTGAGCAGCAGGCCCGCCACGACGGCGGCCACCGCGCCGCCGCCCGCCGCGAGCACCCCGACCACCATGAACTGGGCGCCGCCTGCGAAGACGACGAGCGACATGACGAGAGCGGCCCACATCGACAGTCCCGCCGCGACGGCCACCGCGCCGAACGAGGCACCGACCACGGCGATCGCGGCGGCCAAGGCGCCCACGTCCCGCAGGAGCGCCCTGTCTATCGTTCGCCATATCGAACTCATCGACTCACATCCTGAACAAGCATCGTTCGTTCGTCAAGAAGAACGAATGTTCACTGGAGCGATCATGACTGAGAACGAGCAGCCCGGCGCACCCCTCGCCGTCATCGCCACGGCGCTACGCCGCGAACGCAGCCGGGCGGGACTGTCGCTGAGCGAGGTGGCCCGTCGCGCCGGGGTCGCCAAGTCGACCCTGTCGCAGCTGGAGGCGGGCAACGGCAACCCCAGCGTGGAGACGCTCTGGGCACTGGGCGTGGCACTGGGCGTGCCCTTCAGCAGACTGGTGGACCCGCCGGACCGCCCGGTGCAGGTCGTCCGCGCCGACGAGGGGCTCAGCGTGCGATCCGAACAGGCCGACTTCGACGCCCGGCTGCTGTCGGCCTGCCCGCCCGGGGCCCGGCGTGACGTCTTCACCGTCGTCCTCCAGCCCGGCGCCACCCGCGAGGCCGACGCCCACCTGCCCGGCACGGTCGAGCACCTCGTCGTCGCGCACGGCTCACTGCGCGCGGGACCACTGGACCGGGTCGTCGAGCTGAGCGAGGGCGACTACCTGAGCTTCCCCGGCGACGTCCCCCACCGGTACGAGGCGACGGCGCCGGACACGCGGATCGTCCTGGTGATGGAGCACGTCTAGACGGTCATGATCACCCGATTGGTCAAGAAAGAGGCAGTTCATGCAAAGGAGCGCCACTTCTCAGTATCCTGCATACATGGGTAAGACAGTGCAGATCAGAGACCTCGATGACGAGGCCTACACGGTGATGCGTACCCGGGCGGCACGCGAGCATCTGTCGTTGAGCGCATACCTGCGGAGACAGATCGAATCACAGGCGAACAGCCTCACGATGGAGGAGCTGCTGGCGCGGGCGGATCGACGGCGAGCACACGGGATGGGGACGACCCCGGAGCAGATCACCGACGGGGTGCGCGCGGCCCGTCACGACTAACCAGGTCCTTACCTTCCCTCACCGACCCCAGAGCAGTCAGGACGCCACAAACGTGATCGAATCGGTCGTGGACTCGTCGGCCATTCTCGAACTGTTCACCGCAGCGCAGCCCTCTCGTGGCCTGAGAACCAGATTCCTGGCCAGTGGGAACGCCGCACCGGCTCTGCTCGACGCCGAGGTCGCTCACGTACTGCGCCGCATGGCCCGACGTGGAGAGTTGTCCGAACAGGACGCACACGACACCCTGATGGACATCCGAGACTCCCCGATCAGCCGTTCACCTCATCAACCCCTCGTGCCGAGAGTGTGGGAGCTGCGCGGCTCGGTCACGGCCTACGACGCGATGTACATCGCCCTCGCGGAGGCCCTTGACGTCCCCCTGCTGACCTGCGATGCAAAGCTGGCCGGGAGCAACGGTCACAACGCGAAGATCGAGCTGTTCGCGCAGGACTGAGCCTTCCAGGTCTCACACCGGAGCCGCGCTCCTGCCACGGCCCGGCACCGCGCCCCGGCGGTGCCGAGCCGACGTCGGTCAGCGCCCGCGACTCACCAGCCCCGGCCCGCGTAACGCTGGCTCGCAGGCAGGTCGTCGACGTTGAGCCCCACCATCGCCTCGCCGAGCCCGCGCGACACCTTCACGATCACGTCCGGGTCGTCGTAGAAGGTGGTCGCCTTCACGATGGCCTCGGCCCGCTTGACCGGGTCGCCGGACTTGAAGATGCCCGACCCCACGAAGACGCCCTCCGCGCCGAGCTGCATCATCATCGCCGCGTCGGCGGGCGTCGCGATGCCGCCCGCGGTGAAGAGCACCACGGGCAGGCTGCCCGCCTCGGCGATCTCCCGGACGAGCTCGTAGGGGGCGCGCAGCTCCTTCGCCGCGACGAACAGCTCCTCGTCGTCGAGCACGGTCAGCCTGCGCAGGTCGGCCCGGATCTGCCGCATGTGCCGGGTGGCCTCGACGACGTTGCCGGTGCCCGCCTCGCCCTTCGATCGGATCATGGCCGCCCCCTCGGAGATGCGGCGCAACGCCTCCCCGAGGTTGGTGGCGCCGCACACGAAGGGAACGGTGAAGTTCCACTTGTCGATGTGGTGGGCCTCGTCGGCGGGGGTCAGCACCTCGGACTCGTCGACGTAGTCCACGCCGATGGCCTGCAGGAGCTGCGCCTCGGCGAAGTGACCGATCCTGGCCTTGGCCATGACGGGGATCGACACGGCGTCGATGATGCCGTCGATCATGTCGGGGTCGGACATCCGCGCGACGCCGCCCTCCACCCGGATGTCGGCGGGGACCCGTTCCAGCGCCATCACCGCGACGGCGCCCGCGTCCTCGGCGATCTTCGCCTGCTCGGGGGTGACGACGTCCATGATGACGCCGCCCTTGAGCATTTCGGCCATGCCGCGCTTGACCCGCGCGGTGCCGGTCACCGGGGTCACGGCGGGCTGCTCGGAGTCGGAGGGGGTGAGGTCGACCGAGGTCACAGCGTGCGCCTTTCACAGAACGTCGAGTAGTGAATCACCCGTTCGTACGAGTGCGGTCCCGCTAGTCTACGACTGACGTGGACCGGCGCCCCAGGCCAATCGACCTCGATCTGACCAGTCCACTTCCCGTTGGGCGTGACTCGTGATCAAGACCTCTCCTACGTCGCATATCGTGCCGTCACGACAACGGAGGTTCGATGCGCATCCTGGTCGACGGGCTCGACATGACCGGCAAGTCCACTCTCACCGAGGTCGTGGTGAGAATGCTCGCCGCCCGTGGGGTCCCCGCCCGACGTCACCGCGGACTGATCAGCATCGGCACGCTGCTGGAGCCGCTGCGCCGACCGCTGCGGCCCTTCCGGCTGCCCCGCCGCACTCTGGCGAGCACCACGTTCCTGCTGGCCGGTTACGCGCTGGACGCGCTGCTCACCAGGGTGCTGCCGTATCGGCATCCCGAGGTGGTGCTCGTGCAGGACGGCTATGTGGACCGCTGTGTGGCCTCGGGCATCGCCGCAGGCCCCTACCGGCCCGCCCGCTGGGCGCTGCGCAGCGCCGCCTGGTTCGTGCCCTTCGACCTGGCGGTCTATCTGCATGCCCCGCCCGCCGAGCGCGCCGCCCGGCTCGCCGAACGCTCGGATGCCGACGCCAACGATCGACACTCGGTCGCCGACGCCGCGTTCGCGGCCGAGTTCACCCGCGTGCTGATCGAGGGCATGGGCGCCCGGCACACCCGGCTGCTGGTGTTCGACACCACCCGGCAGAGCGTGGACGAGGCCGCCCGGATCATCGTCGACACCCTGCTCAGCAGGCCCGCGCGCTCTCGGAGGCCGCGGCGGGGCGTGGCGGGGCGGAGCGGGCGCGCGACCGGGCGCGCTCGTCGTTCCGGCCGCGCCCGACCCGGGTCGCGGGGTGGGCCCGCCCGGCGCGGTGAGCGGGAGACCCCGGCCGCGGACTAGGCCGTCGGGTCGGCGTGGCGGTACCGGCGTGAGCGTTCGTCGCCGCACGGCGCCTGCCGACCGGCGCCCCCGGCGTCCGGCGTGCACGCCCCTCGGCGCCGCCCCGGCGGCTCGGTGCCCGGGCTCCGCGACGCGAGCCCCGAATCGAGGCCTCCCCGCGGTGGGGAGGCGCCGGGAGGCAGGCGCGCGCCGGCCACACTCGAAGGGCCTTCCCCGCCTGGGAGAACGGCGGGCAGGCTGCGCCGTCTCGGCCAGCGGCTTCGACCGGATGCACCGCCCAGGTGGGTCCGCCGAGCGGATGTTCTCCCGTCGGCTGGTTAATTACCGTCGACAGTCGGGAGCATCACGTAAGGAGATCACCGTGACGAGACGACGCAAGGGCGCGTTGGTCGGGGTACTTGCCGGAGTCGTCGGCCTGCTCGCGGCGTTGCTGCCCGCGAGCAGCGCGCTGGCGCACGGCGGGATGTCCTCGCCGGGCACCCGCACGTACTTCTGTTTCCAGGAGGGGCCGGAGAACCCGCAGTCGGAGGCCTGCGCGGACGCGATCGCCCAGGGCGGCACCCAACCGCTGTACGACTGGTTCGCCATTCTCATCAGCGACGCCGCGGGCAGACATCAGGAACTCATCCCCGACGGGCAGCTCTGCGGCGCGGGCACCGACAAGTACGCCGCCTACGACGTTCCCCGCGACTGGCAGACCACGACCCTGCCGACCAGCGGCGAATGGACCTTCGAGTACGTGGCCTGGGCACCGCACCCCGGCGACTTCGACCTGTACGTGACCAAGGACGGCTTCGATCCCGACCAGCCGCTGAAGTGGTCGGACCTCGAACCGGAGCCGTTCTCCACCGTGACCGACCCGCCGATCGTGGACGGCTCGTACCAGTGGACGGCCGAACTGCCGGAGGGCAAGTCCGGGCAGCACATCATCTACTCGATCTGGCAGCGCTCCGACAGCCCGGAGGCCTTCTACAACTGCTCCGACGTCGTCTTCGGCGGCTGAACCGCCGTCACCCTCCGACGCACCCGACGGAGGTCGAAGCGGGAGGACGGACGAGGCCCCGGTCACCGGAGCTCTTCTCGCGGCTGGACGGCGGCGGTCCGGCCCGCCTGCACGCGGCCGGGTGGGCGGCGGACGAGCAGGCACGCGGGTGCGCGGCATCAACGGATGCCGCGCACCCGGCCGTCCCATCGGCCGACGATCACGTCCGGCAGGAACTCTGCGAGCTGCACCGGATAGACGGTGGCCTCGGTCTCCCTCAGCTCGGCGGCCGTCCACCACCGATGGCCGCGTACCGTGCGCCGCTCCAGGTCGGTGAAGCCGGAGACGTCGACGTCCTCGGCGTCGGTCCTGGCGACGAAGAACCACTCCTCACTGTCGAAGACCTGCCCGTCGAAGCCGAAGACGGCGCGCCGGAGCCACACCGGCCCCACCAGGTCGGACTCCGCCAGTGCCAGCCCGGTCTCCTCGGCCACCTCGCGGATCGCGGCCGCCCGCAGCTCCTCGCCCGACTCGACTCCCCCGCCCGCGGTGCACCAGAAGGTCTCCTGCGGCCTGCCGGGGTCGAGGGACTCGAACAGCAGCAGCCTGTCCGCGGCGTCCAACAGCAGCACGCGCGCCGAGGGGCGATAGATCACCGGGGTCGCGGGCTCCGGCTCGCCCGCCCGCTCGACGATCTCGAAGTACGTCGGCGGCGGCGCCCCGCCCGCCAGCCGCAGCCACCGCACCGGACGCCGGGACCGCAGGGCGAGGGTGTCCCGGACCGCGTCGTTGTAGACCCGACGGGCCAGCATCACCCGCTCCTCGGCCTCGGTCAGCTCGGCGGCCAGCGGCACGGGCAGCCGGGAGCGGTCCAGTTCGCCCAGCATCCTGCCCAGCAGGTTCTCGCTGTGCTCCCGACCGGGCCTCGGCGTCAGTTCGGCGTCCAGCGCCGCGGCCCGCAGGCGTTCGGCGTCCAGCGGCGAGACCCTCGGCGGCTCCGCGCCCGGTGCGGACACGTCTCGCTGCCCGGGGTCGGCACCCGACGCGCCCGGCGGTCGGTCGGCCGGGGCCGGGCCGCGCGGCGGCTCCGCCACGGCCGCCACCGGGCCGACGGCCGCCACCGCGCGCGTCACCACGGCCCTCCGCGCCAGAGCCGACTCCAAAGCCGCCCAGCCCGCGTCGGTCCGGACGTGCAACCGATTGAGCCGGTTGGCGATGAGGACGGACCAGCCGCCGACGAGCAGCAGCAGGGTGAGCAGGATCAGGACGACGACCAACAGCGTGGTGAGACTCATTCGACATCGCCGCCGTCCGCCTCGGCGACCCGGCGAGGATCGGCCGCCATCGCCGTCTCGTACACCCGCAGCACCTGTCGGGCCACCACCGGCCAGTCGAAGTTCTCGACGAAGCGGCGCCCGACGGCGGCGAACTCGGCACGACGCGAGTCGTCGTCCAGCAGATCGGCCAGCCGCAGTGCCAGCGCCTCGGCGTCCCCGACGGGGCTCAGGACACCCGCCCTGCCGTCGTCGAGCACTCGCCGGAAGGCGTCGAGGTCGCTGGCCAGCACGGCGGTGCCCGCCGCCATCGCCTCGGCCAGGATGATGCCGAAGCTCTCGCCGCCGGTGTTGGGCGCACAGTAGACGTCCACACTGCGCAGCGCCCGTGCCTTGTCCACGTCGTCCACCTGGCCGAGCAGATCCAGTCGCTCGGCCAGCGCCGAGCCCGCCCGCGCGCGCAGCTCGTCGGCGTCTCCCCGGCCGACGACCAGCAGCCGAAGGTCAGGTCGGCGTTCGACGAGCAGCCGCATCGCGTCGAGCAGCACCGGCATGCCCTTGCGGGGCTCGTCGAACCGGCCGACGAAGCCGACGGTGCCGCCCGTCCTCGGATAGCCGTCGAGCCGCTCGGCGCCCGCGAAGAAGTCGACGTTCACGCCGTTGGGGATGAGGACCGCGTCACCGCCGAGATGCTCGACCTGCACCCGCCTGGCCAGCGCGGACACCGCGATCCGCGCGGTGATCTTCTCCAGGAACGGCTGTAGGACCGAGTGGAAGGCCGCGAGGGTGCGGGACCGCTGAGTGGAGGTGTGGAAGGTCGCCACGATCGGGCCGTCCGCCACCATCAGGGCCAGCAGAGACAGACTGGGCGCGACCGGCTCGTGCAGATGCAGCACGTCGAACTGGTGATCGCGCACCCATCGGCGTGCCCTGGCGAAGGAGACGGGTCCGAAGGAGAGCCGGGCGACCGACCCGTTGTACGGGATGCCCAGTGCCCGACCCGCGGGCGTGACGAAGCTCGGCAGGTCGCCGTCCTCGTCCGCCGCGGCGAGCACGTTCACCCGGTGCCCCAGCCCGATGAGGGTGTGGGCGAGGTCCATGACATGGGCCTGGACCCCGCCGGGGACCTCCAGGCTGTAGGGACAGACCAGTCCGACCCTCACGACGGAGGCTCCGCGCGCCCCGACTCGCGCTCCGACCGGCCGTCGGCCGCGGACGCCTGCACCGCGGGCGATGCGGACGGCGCGTCGGAACCCTCCGCGGCAGCCGATCGGCGGGCGCGGCCCGTCCCCGGCGCGGCGCCCTCGGCGGCGGAGTCCTGCCCTGCGACGGCCTGCCCCGTGTCCTCCCCCGCGGCGAGCCCACTCCCGGCCTGTCCGCTCACGGCGTCCCACTCTTCGATGTCGTCGTCCGGGGCGGCCCCGCTCGTGACGTCGTCGGCCTGAGTGGCGGCGTTCTCCCCCTCGACACGCGGGGCACCCGCGGCTTCGTTCCCGTCGCCTGCGAGGAGCGCCCGGCGACGCGCCGAGAGGTCCGCGAGCCAGAGCGGCTGCAGCATGTGCCAGTCCTCGGGCCGACCCGCGATGTCGGCGGCGAAGGCGTCCGCGACGAGCTGGGTGGCGGCCTTGATCTCGGCCGGGCTCGAGCCCGACACCGGGACCGCCTCGTGCAGCCGGATCGACCAGCCGTCCTCGGTGAACTCGCAGGCGGCGGGCACCAGCGCCGCCCCGGTCGCGGCCGCGAGCCGAGCCGGGCCGCTCGCCATCCGCGTGGTCTCGCCGAAGAACTCCACCTCCACGCCCCGCCTGCTCAGATCGCGGTCGGCGATCAGACACAGCAGACGGTTCTCCCGCAGACGGGCCAGCAGCGTCGACATCATCCGTCTGCCCCCGTCGTGCGGCAGGATCTCGAAGCCCATCGACTCGCGATACGCGACGAACCGCCGATACAGCGGCTCGGGGCGCAGCCGCTCGACGACCGAGGTGAATCCGCCGTAGCGACTCACCGCCCACACTCCCGCGATGTCCCAGTTGCCGCTGTGCGGCAGGACCGCGATCGCACCCCGCCCCCGCGCCAAGGCCGCGTCGAGGTGCTCCCGGCCCTCGACCCCCGCGTCGACCCGCACGCTGACGGCCCGCAGGTCCATCGCGGGCAGACGGAAGGCCTCCCGCCAGTAACGCAGATAGGAGCGCATCGACCGCCGTACGAGGTCGTCCAGCTGCGGCTCGCTCAATGTCGGCGCCACCCGACGCAGGTTCCGGCGGAGCTGCTCGACGCCACGCCCGCCCCGCCGCACCGTCAGATCGGCGCCTGCCTGGAACAGTAGGCGCGCCGCTCGTTCCGGCAGCAGTCTGACCAGTCGCCACCCCGCCGTGTAGGCGCCGTCGACGAGGCGGTCCCGCACCGAGAGCGCCGGGGACACGGCGGGTTCGCCCGTCCCGCCGCTCATGCCGCCTGCTCCGAGGCGGAGCGGTGGACGGCGAGCAGCCGCTGTACCACCGTGATCACCGAGAGCACCGCGAGCAGCCAGAGACTCGCCTGCAGGATGTACGGCACACCGAGACCGTGCACGCCGACGCCCACCAGCCCGATGATCAGCCGCTCGGCCCGTTCGACCAGCCCGCCGTCGGCGGACAGCCCGGAGGCCTCGGCCCTGGCCTTGATGTAGGAGATCACCTGGCCGCAGCCCAGCGAGACCAGGGCGGCGATGCCGGTCACGCGGTCGTCGGCACCGACGAAGCACCAGTAGGCGATGGCGCCGAACAGCGCCGCGTCCGCCAGCCGGTCACAGCACGAGTCGAGTACGGCGCCGAACACGGTGCTGCCGCCGCTCACCCGCGCCATCGCGCCGTCGAGCAGGTCGAAGAGCACGAAGACCGTGACCACCGCGGCGCCGACGAAGAGGTCGCCCCTGGGCAGGAACCACAGCGCCGCGCCGATCGTGCCCGCGGTGCCCAGCACCGTCATGGTGTTCGGCGAGAGTCCGCGGCGCACCAGCCAGCCGCCCACGGGGTCGGTGATGCGGGCGACGGAGGCACGCGCGAAGATGTTGAGCATGGGACTGGTCGACTCAGGCCTTCCCTCGACGGCGTGAACCCGGGCGGGCCATGCCCACGGACATGTCAGGTACCGGAAAGCAGACTAACGAGCGACGCCCGGATGCATGGCGGCGGCATGGTCTGTCTCCCCGGCCTGTCGCCCCCGACGACGTCGGCTCCGTACGGGCCCGCGTTCATCCGCTCTCCGCCCAGGCGACGGCGAGCAGTGACCGGGTCTCGCCCAGCAGCTGCGGCAACACCTTGGTATGGGCGATGACCGGCATGAAATTGGCATCGCCGCCCCACCTCGGCACCACGTGCTGATGCAGGTGCGCGGCGATCCCGGCTCCCGCGACCGGGCCCTGATTCATCCCGATGTTGAAGCCGTGCGGCCCCGAGGCCCGCCGGATCGCCCGCATGGCGCGCTGGGTGAAGGCGGCCAGCTCGGCCGTCTCCGCCATCGTCAGGTCCGTGTAGTCCGGGACGTGGCGATAGGGCAGCACCATGAGGTGACCCGGGTTGTACGGGTACAGGTTGAGCACGGCGAAGACCCGCTCGCCGCGCGCGATGATCAGTGCGTCGGCGTCGTCCAGCGCAGGCAGCAGGCAGAAGGGACAGCCGGCCTCGTCCAGACCCTCAGGCTTGTTCTCTCCTCGGATGTAGCTCATCCGGTGCGGGGTCCAGAGCCGTTGCAGGGCGTCGGGAACGCCGACGCCCTGCTGCTCGGCGAACTCGGTCATCCCGTGCGGGCGGCGTCGAAGGCCTCGGCGGTCGGCGAGGAGTTCTCCCGTCGGCCGACCCAGCCCGCCAGTGCATCGACGGCCTGCTCCACCGGAACGCCGTTGATCTGGCTGCCGTCGCGGAAACGGAAGGAGACCGCCCCCGCCTCGACGTCCTTGGCGCCCGCCAGCAGCAGGAACGGCACCTTCTGCGTCGTGTGGTTGCGGATCTTCTTCTGCATCCGGTCGTCGGAGGTGTCCACCTCGACCCGCAGGCCCTTGGCACGCAGCGCCGAGGCGACGCCCGTCAGGTGCTCGACGTGCTCGTCGGCGATCGGGATGCCCACCACCTGGACCGGCGCGAGCCAGGCGGGGAAGGCGCCCGCGTAGTGCTCGGTCAGAATCCCGAAGAAGCGTTCGATCGAGCCGAACAGCGCACGGTGGATCATCACCGGCCGCTGCCGAGAGCCGTCGGAGGCGGTGTACTCCAGGCCGAACTTCTCCGGGAGGTTGAAGTCGAGCTGGATGGTCGACATCTGCCAGGTGCGGCCGAGCGCGTCCTTGGCCTGCACGGAGATCTTCGGTCCGTAGAAGGCGGCGCCGCCCGGGTCGGGCACCAGTTCGAGCCCGCTCGCCACGGCCACCTCCCGGAGCGTCTCGGTGGCCTCGGCCCAGACCTCGTCCGAGCCGACGTACTTCTCCTCGTCGCGAGTGGACAGCTCCAGATAGAAGTCGTCGAGACCGAAGTCCCGCAGCAGATCCAGCACGAAGGTGAGCAGGGAGCGGATCTCCTCGCCGACCTGTTCCGGGGTGCAGTAGATGTGGGCGTCGTCCATCGTCAGGCCGCGCACCCGGGTCAGCCCGTGCACCACGCCGGACTTCTCGTACCGGTACACCGAGCCGAACTCGAACGCCCGCAGCGGCAGTTCGCGATAGGACCGTCCCCGCGACTGGAAGATCAGGTTGTGGAACGGGCAGTTCATCGGCTTCAGGTAGTAGTCCTGGCCGGGCTTGCGCACCACGCCGTCGGCGTCGACCTCGGCATCCAGGTGCATGGGCGGGTACATGCCGTCGGCGTACCACTGGAGGTGTCCGGAGATCTCGAACAACGTGCCCTTGGTGATGTGCGGGGTGTAGACGAACTGGTAGCCGGCCTCCTCGTGTCGACGCCGTGAGTAGTCCTCCAGCTCCCGGCGGATGACGCCGCCCCTGGGGTGGAAGACGGGAAGACCGGAGCCGATCTCGTCGGGGAAGCTGAACAGGTCCAGCTCCGCGCCGAGCCTGCGGTGGTCGCGGCGCTCGGCCTCGGCCAGCCGCTCCAGGTACGCCTCCAGCGCCTCGGTGGACTCCCACGCGGTGCCGTACACCCGCTGTAGCTGCGGGTTCTTCTCGCTGCCCCGCCAGTAGGCCGCGGCGCTGCGCATCAGCTTGAACGCGGGGATGTGCTTGGTGGTGGGGATGTGCGGGCCGCGGCACAGGTCGCCCCAGAGCCGTTCGCCGCTGCGCGGGTCGAGGTTGTCGTAGACCGTCAGCTCGGCGCCGCCGATCTCCATCACCTCGGAGGTGTCCACGGCGGCCTCGCCCTGACCCGGCCCGCCCTTGACGTCGACGAGTTCGAGCTTGTAGGGCTCCGAGGCCAGCTCCTCCTTGGCGGCGGAGACGGACTCGACCACCCGCCGGGAGAATCGCTGCGCGCCCTTGACGATCTGCTTCATGCGCTTCTCCAGCGCCTGCAGGTCCTCGGGGGTGAAGGGGCGCGGCATGTCGAAGTCGTAGTAGAAGCCGTCGGTGACCGGCGGGCCGATGCCCAGCTTCGCCTCGGGGAACAGATCCTGAACGGCCTGCGCCAGCACGTGGGCCGTCGAATGGCGGATGACGGCCCGGCCGTCCTCGGTGTCGGCCGCCACCGGAACGACGTCGGTGTCGACGTCCGGCGTCCAGGACAGGTCACGCAGGACACCCGCCGGGTCGCGGACCACGAGGACGGCGTCGGGGCCCTTGGCGGGTAGGCCGGCCTCCCGGACCGTCGTCCCCGCGGTGGTCCCGGCCTGCACCCTGACGGGTGATGCGGACTCGGGCGGCGGGAACTGCGGTCGGGACACGGTCACTCCTTGACGATGACGGAAGGCACCGGGCACGGTGCGGACTCCGATGCTATCCGGCGCCGTCGCGCCGACACCGCACGGTTTGCCGCCGTCGCGACGCGCCGCGGTACGGCACGGCGGGCGAGCACTGCGAGCTAGAGCGTCTTGGACAACAACAGCAGGCGATCGGCGAGGGCCGCGGCGCAGGCGTCCAGCCATCGCCTGCCCTTCTCGGCGGAGGCACGACCGGGTTCGTCGGTGAAGCCGTCGATGCGGCGCCACCGCTCGCGGCTGTGCAACGTGATGCCGGTCATCGCCTGGAGTTCGCTGACGGCGCGGGCGCCGGGCCGCTCCTCCACCAGTTCCTCCCGCAGCGCCAGCAGCATGGCGGTCTCGAACACGCCCGCGTGTCCCGGCACCAGCGGGCTGTTGCCGCCTGCCTCGGCGGGGAAGAGGTCCCAGTAGTCCGCATAGCCGACCGAGAGGTCGAACCGGATCGCGGCGGCCTCGGCGACCGAGTGACACGGGCCCTTGTTGCCCGCGTGGCCGTTGACGAGGACCACGCGCCGCCCGCCGCCCATGGCGATGGAGCGGACGATGTCCAGCAGCACCTGGGTGAAGGTCTCGAAGGTCAGCGAGAGCGTGCCGCCGAAGGGCAGGTGATGATCGGAAGAGCCGAAGGCCACGGGCGGGGTGATGATCAGCTGCCGCGGGCAGCGTTCCGCCGCCTGCGCGACGGCCGCCTCGACGACCGCCTGGACGATCAGCGTGTCGGTTCCGGTCGGCAGGTGCGGGCCGTGCTGCTCGATGGCGCCGACCGGGAGGATCACCATCCCCTCCGGCAGGGCCTCGATGAGACGTTCTCGGGTGGAGCCATGCCACCGCATCACGTTCACCGATCTCCTCCTCAGCGCTCAATCGGTGAAGAAGGGACTGCTTCATCACGAAGTCCGCCCCGGATCTCCGTATCATCTATCACCCGCACGAGTGGCCGTACTGCCCCCTCGTCGAAGACCGCGTCACGCACCGCAGTCGATGGAATCGCGTCCCGCACGCACCCGCACAGCTGGGCTACGCTGGAGGCGTGAGTACGGGGTTGGAGTCAGTGCTGGCGAACGCGGGCCTGGGAGTGTCCCCCAGGGAGTTCCTGACCTTCGTCGAGGACGCCGTGCGCAAACTCGCGCCGCCGCGCCCCGACCCGGCGGCGCACCTGTCGGTGGGCGAGCGCGAGGCTCTCGCCGAGGTCGGGCTCGATCTGAGCCACCGCGGCGAGACCGAGATCGATCACCGCGCGCGCGCCGTGGCGCAGCAGGCGGTGCTGCACGACTCGGCGCTGACCGTGCCGCAGGCCGCGGCCGCCCTGGGCATCGACACGAGCCGCGTCCGACACCGCATCGCGGAGGGACGCCTCGCGGGCTGGAAGGATCAGCGCGGCTGGCGGCTGCCTGCCTGGCAGTTCACCACCCACGGGGTGCTCCCCGGCCTGGACGTCGTGCTGGCCTCGGTGCCCGCGGACCAGCCTGCGCTGGTCGTCGCGGCGTTCATGTCGACCGTGCAGGAGGATCTCCAGGTGGGTCCCGCGAACGCGGCGCCTCGGGACTGGCTGCTGGCGGGCGGTGACCCGGCGCGGGTCGCCAGGCTCGCCGCCCGGCTCGGCGAACCCGTCTGAGCGGCCCGACCCGTACCGCCTGAACGAGAGACGAACGACTGACGATGGCTCGGCTTCCCCAGCCGCCCGAACCCGACGTCCTGCGTGCGATGCTGCGCGAGACCGAGGACGTGGTGGCCGTTCACCAGGCGACACGACTCGTCCGCGTCTTCACGACCGGCGGCAGACATCGACAACAGTGGGACACCTTCCGCCGATTCGGCCCGCTGGCACACGCCCGGTTCGACCCGCATCCGGTGACCGACGGCGACGCGCCGACTCCCGCGCAGGCCGACGACGGCGTCCTGTACTTCGGGTTGTCGGTGCGCACCAGTATCGCCGAGGTGTTCCAGGCCGCCTCGATCGTCGACCGCCGTACCCGTGCGCCGCACCTGGTGGTCCTGCGCCCCGTCCGGCCGCTGCGACTGCTGGACATCGCGGGGCTGTGGCCCACCAGGGCGGGGGCGTCCCAGGCGATCAGCAGCGGACCCAAAGACAGGACGCAGGCCTGGGCCCGTGTCATCCGAGAGGCGTATCCGCGGCTCGACGGGTTGTGGTACCGGTCGTCGATGGATTCGGGCAGCCCCGCGGTGTGTCTGTGGGACCCGCCGTCGGGCAGCGCGCTGCCCGAGTCACCCGATGTACTGCTGCCGCTCGACCATCCGGGGCTCGACCTGCCGCTGGGGCGAATCTGCGAGCAGCTGCACTACACGCTGCTGGACTGACCGCCCGTGCCGGCCGGTCGCCGGGGTGGTTCGACGGGGTGGAACGGGCGTGCGTCGACCGCCTGCGGGCAGCCGAGGTCGCGGCGAGCGATTGGGCCGCCGAGGGCGGGTTCGGCCGCGGTCGGCGGCCTCGACAGACCGTGCTCGCCCTCGGCCGATGGCGCGCCGGCCTGTCAGTGCCGCGTTAGACGGGCGGCGCGCTCTGCGGCAGCACGGCGCGACGGGCGGCGTACACGACGAACGACGTGCTCCGCAGACGGCCTTCGTCCGGCAGCGTGGTCTCGGCCGTCCGGCAGGCGATGCGGCGGCGGGCCCGCGCTCTCAGCGACCGGCGGCGGCCCGAGGCGTGTCGACCGGCGGCGGGAGCGGCCGGGAGTACCGGATCTCCGGCAGGCTGAAGCCGGGCAGCTCCAACGGCCGCACCACCTCGTCGCAGTCCCAGCCCACGGCCTCGTAGAAGGCGCGGCCCTCGGAGTTGCCCTCCATCACCCACACCACGACGTGCTCGTAGCCCGCCTCGGCGAGATACGCCAGTCCCGCGTCGTGGACGAGCCTGCCCGCACCGGTCCGCAGCCAGGCGGGCGAGGCGTACAGCGCGATCAGTTCGCCGGTGCGCCGAATCGGGTGGGCGTCGGCGGGCTCAGCCGGCGGCCCCACGGTGGAGTAGGCCCCGATCAGCTCGGTGGACCCGCCGGCCCCCAGGTCGACGGCGGGGCCTGCGACGGCGTCGCGGGCGCCCTGGCCGCGGGCACCCTGGCCGCCCACGACCTGGTCACCGACAGCCCGCTGACCGGCGCCCCGGTGATCGGCGGCGTGAGCGGCGGGGGACCCGCCCCCCGATGCGGCTTCGGCGTCATCCGGTCCGGCCGCGCGCACGGCCAGGAAGTCCGCGTGCGGCTCCGGCAAGGCCAGCGTCCGTCGCCAGTTCGGGGTCTGGTCCACCCTCGACAGGCCGTCGAGCAGGGCGGCGGGCATCAGGTCTCGGTAGACCCGCTGCCAGGCCGCCACGTTCATCCTGCCCAGCACGGCCGCGTCGTCCGGCACGGCGCGTCGCAGTGTCCATCGCATTCGGGTCATCATGCCGGGACGAGACTGCGGGAGTAGCGGATCTTCGGAATCCGTTCTCCCGCGATCTCCAGGTCCAGCAGTAACCCGTCGTCCGACCAGCCGTGGCGCTCGTAGAAGCGGCGACCGGAGAGGTTCGACCGCAGCACCCAGAGCACCGCGTGCTCGAAGCCCTGAGCGGCGAGGAAGTCCGTCGCCGCCTGCGACAGGGCGTGGCCCGCGCCGGTCCCCCACACGTCCGGGTCGGCATACAGCGCCACCAGCTCCCCGACCCGCGTCCCGGGGAGCCGGTCCACGTCGTCGCGCGCCTGTGCGACGGCGCAGTACGCGCCGATCCGGCCCGTCTCGTCGACCGCCACGAACACCGCGCCCGGCTCGGGCTGTGCCAACCATCGCGCCCAGCCCGGTTCCTTGGCCTCCTCCCGCAGGCCGCGGAGGAAGCTGTCCGGCATCATGCCGGGGTAGGCCTGACGCCACGACCGGACGTTGATCCGGGACACATCAGAGGAATCCGCAGGCACCGCTCGACGCACCGTCCATCGCATGCGGAGAAGAATGGGCGTTCATCGGCCGTCAGGCCAGCGGTTTTCCATCGTCGCGATCATCCGCCCCCTCCGCCGACACGCCGCGTGACCATCCCCCGCGACACGCCGATGCCATCCGGGCGCGACCCCGGGCGGGCCATGCCCGCCGCCGACCTCGCGACCAGCGGCGGGCGACCGCGCCGTGCCCGTCCGCCTCAGCCCTCGGCCGCGCCGCCGACCGGCATCCTCCGCTTCCAGAAGTCCAGCACCGCCTCGAAACGCTGCACTCGATGCCGGGGGCCGCCGCTGCGACTCAGCTCGTGTCCCTCGCCGGGGAACAGCAGCAGCTCCACGTCGACGCCCGCCCGGTGCAGTGCGACGTACTGCCGCTGGGCCTGCTCCACGGGACAGCGCCAATCCTGTTCGGAGTGCACCACCGCGAAGGGGATCGTCACGCGATGGGCATACGAGACGGGGCTCTTCTCCCGCCACACCGTCGGGTCCGGGCCGAGGTAGGCCTCGGTGAAGTACCAGCCGATGTCGGAGCTGCCGTGGAAGGAGTCCCAGGCGTTCACCGCGCGCTCGCTCCAGGCCGCCGTGAACCGCTCGCCGTGGTGGGCCGCCAGCCAGCTCGTCATGAAACCGCCGTACGAACCGCCCATCACGCCGACCCGCGCCGCGTCGCACTCCGGCTCGGCCAGCGCGAGATCCAGGACGGCGAGGATGTCGGAGACGTCCACCGTCCCCATCGCCCCGATGACCGCGCGGGCGTGCCGCTCGCCGTAGCCCGCCGAGCCGCGCGGGTTGGACATGACCACGGCGTACCCGGCGGCGGCGTAGACCTGCGCCTCGTCGAAGAAGCTCCACTCATAAGGTGCGAAGGGCCCGCCGTGCACCGTCAACAGCACCGGGTGCGGACCGGGTCCCTCGGGGAGGACGATCCAGCCGTGCACCGGATAGCCGTCCGGTCCGGTGCCGGTGAGCTCCCGCACGGGGCGCACGCCTCGGTCTCGGATCGCACGTCCGTAGTCGGTCGCGATCGTCGCCGTCTCGACCGAGCCGCCCGCCGTGTCCAGCGTGGTGAGCACGACCTCCGCCGGGCCGTCGACGTCCGCCCGCAGCAGGGCCAGCCGATCGCCGCTCACCGCGAATCCCCGCACCGAGGCTCGCTCCTCGGTGAGCGCGGGCAGCGTGTCCAACGGGGCCGCGACCGCGTCGTCGGGGACGAACCGCAGCCGCGCGCTGCCGCGTTCCCGGACGACCACCAGTACGCCGCCGGCCACCGGCACGGGGGCGCAGCCGTGCGCGACGTCGACGGTCTCGGCGTCCGTCAGTCGGACGGCCTTCTCGATGTCGCCGTCGGCGGGCAGCGTGGCGCGGAACAGGCCGCCGTTGCGCGCGACATCCTCCCGGTCGGGAAACTCGGTCCCCACGTAGTACAGCCGACCGTCCTCGGTGATCACCGGCGCCGACACGTCCCCCGCCGAGCGCACCGCGAGCCGGGGCGCCGCCCCGGAGACCGGGACCACGTAGACGTCGTGGTGCAGCGTGTCGACACGGCCCAGGTCGCGCTCCGCGACGACGACGAGCCGCGTGCCGTCGGGTGCCCAGACCGGCGTGGCGACGTCGAACCCGCCGTCCGTCAGCTCCACCGGCTCGGCGGCATCGTCGACGACGTCCACCACGAACAACCGCCGCCGCTGATCGTCGAGGAAGCCCACGTCGTCGAGCCGGTACAGCAGCCTGGTGATCCGACGCGGTGCCTCCGAGGCGGCGTCGACGCCCTCCTCGGTGCCGTAGCGGCCCGGCTCGGGGACTCGGGCGGCGAAGGCGATGCGCCGCGAGTCCGGACTCCACACCGGCTCGCCGGCGCCGCCCGGGAGTGCGGTGAGTCGACGGGCCTCGCCGCCGTCCACCGGCATCACATACAGCTGGGCGCGCTGCCCGGCCTCGGCGCGCAGGAAGGCCACCCGCGTGCCGTCGGGCGAGACCCGCGGGGTGCGATCGCGGCTGCCCGCGGTCCACGGGACCGGATCGCCGCCGCCGAGCGGCACTCGCTCGATCGAGCTCAGGTAGGCGTTCTGCTCGACGTCGGGACGGGTCACCTCCACCAGCAGCAGGTCGCCGTGGAAGGCGAGGTCGCTGGGAACACGCAGGGCGGAGAGGTCTTGTGGACGCATTCGACCGAAGTTACGCGCCTGGTCGGGCGGGAAGGGTCGCCCAGACCAAATCGTTAGCCGACCTCACAAGATTTCGTCCCGGACGGGCGCCGTACCGCTACCGTCTGCACATGACACGCATCCACTTCACCGGCGGCCGGGTGTTCGACGGCACCGGTTCCCCCGCCCGGCCGGCCGACGTCACCGTGACGGACGATCGCATCGAGTCCGTGAACGATCGACCCGCGGCGACCGACCCTCCCGGGTCGACCGCCGCCGCGCCCGCGCCGGGCGAGCGGGTCGTCGACGTGAGCGGCGCGACCGTTCTGCCCGGCCTCTTCGACTGCCACACCCACATGATGCTCGGCGGCATCGACACGCTTCAGACGGTGACGACGCCCTTCTCCCTGCCGTTCTTCGCCGCGGTCGGGAATCTGCGGACGACGCTGAGCTGCGGCATCACCTCCGTTCGCGACGCGGGCGGCGCCGATCTCGGCGTGGCCGAGGCCGTCCGCCGAGGCATGATCCCCGGACCGCGGATGCAGATCGCCATCTCGATGCTGTCCCAGACCGGCGGCCACGGCGACGACCACCTGCTCAACGGCGGCAGCCTGCCGCTGATGCCCTCCCACCCCGGAAAGCCGAACACCGTCGTGGACGGCCCGGAGGAGGTCCGCAAGAAGGTCCGAGAGCTGATCAGGGCTGGCGCCGACGTGATCAAGGTCGCCACCAGCGGCGGCGTGGCCTCCCCACGCGACGATCCGCGTCACGCTCACTTCCGGGACGACGAGGTGGCGGTGATGGTCGCCGAGGCGACGGCCGCCGGGCTCTCGGTGATGGCACACGCCCAGGGCACCGACGGCATCGCCGTGGCGGTCCGCAACGGCGTCCGCTCCGTCGAGCACGGCATCTACCTCACCGACGAGGTCATCGAGCTGATGCTGGAGCACGACACCTGGCTGGTCCCGACGCTGCACGCGCCGAGGGCCCTGCTCGCGGGGGCGGCGTCCGGCGCGGGGCTGACCAGCGGAGTGATCGACAAGGCGCGCCGGGTGCTCGATCAGCACATCGAATCGGCCCGCGCGGCGATCGCGGCGGGCGTCCGCATCGCGATGGGCACGGACGCAGGCGTCGGACCGCACGGCGACAACCTCGACGAACTACGGCTGCTCACCGAATGTGGGATGAGCGTGGAACAGGCCCTGCACGCCGCGACGCGCTCGGCCGCGGAGCTGCTGGGCGTCGCCGATCGGCTCGGCACCCTGGAACCGGGCAGACTCGCCGATCTGGTGGTGCTGGACGGCGACCCGGCCGCGCTGATCCCTCTGGGGGGAGAGGCGATGCGGGCCGCCGTCCGCGAGGTCTGGACGGACGGCAGGCGGGTCTACGCCAGAACCGAGCCGTCCGAGACCTGACGGTGTCCAGCCGAACACGCCGAGCGGGCGGCGGACGGCGACAACCTGTCGATCAGTCGTCGACCTTCTTCACCGCGCCGGGGTCACGCCTGACCTTCCAGAGGCTGGCGACGGTGGTCACCACGAGGACGCCGATGATCACCGTCAACGAGAGCCCGGTGGAGACCTCGGGCACCGACAGGGGCTCGCCGCCGTTGAGGAACGGCAGGGTGTTCTCGTGCAGGGCGTGCAGCACGAGCTTCACACCGATGAACGCCAGGATGAGCGACAGACCGATCGACAGGTACACCAGTCGGTTGAGCAGCCCGCCGACCAGGAAGTAAAGCTGTCGCAGACCCATCAGCGCGAAGGCGTTCGCGGTGAACACCAGGTAGGGCTCCTGCGTCAGGCCGAAGATCGCCGGGATCGAGTCGAGGGCGAACAGCAGGTCGGCGCTGGCGATGGCCACCAGCACGATCGCCATCGGAGTCAGCCAGGTCTTGCCCTCGATCCGCACGAACGACTTGCTGCCGTGGAATTCCTCGGTCACCGGCATGAAGCGCTTGGTCAGCCGCACCATCAGGTTGTCGGCCGCGGCGGAGTCGTCCTTGTCGTCGTGCCGCAGCAGCCCCCACGCGGTGTAGATGAGGAACGCGCCGAAGATGTAGAAGACCCAGCTGAAACGCTCGATCGCGGCGGCGCCCACCGCGATGAAGATGCCGCGCAGCACGAGCGCGAGCAGGATGCCGATCAACAGCACCCGATGCTGATGGATCTTCGGGACCGCGAAGGTCGACATGATGATGACGAAGATGAACAGATTGTCGACGCTGAGCGCCTTCTCCGTCACATATCCGGCATAGAACTCGCCTGCGATCGTGCCGTCGACGACGATCCACAGCCCGATGCCGAACACCACCGCCGCCAGCACCCAGCCGATCGACCAGATCGCGGCTTCCTTGATGCCGACCTCGTGCGGGTTGCGCCCGACGATGATGAGATCAACGGCGATGAGCAGCAGCAGCACGCCGACCGTGACGAACCATACCCATGTGGGGACGTCCATTGAGCCTTCCTCCGGTGTCAGGACACGCCGATCACCGGAGGTCTCTTCCGCCGATTCTTCGATCGACCGACGGCCCCGGGCGCCTCCTGCCGGAGACAACCGTGATGACGAGACCGCCGCGAAGGAATACTCCCCTCCACCAACCAGGGAATTGTCTACCACGTGTCGCCTCAGACACCACCCGGGGTGAGCAGCGACACCACCCGCATCCTCGGCACCACACCAGAAGTCACTCCATCGGGTGAACGAGCCGGCCCGACGCGCGGCGGCGCGGCGCCGACGACCTGCGCCTCACCCATCGCGCCGGACTCGTCGTTCGGCGAACGACCGACCGGCGCAGCGGACTCCCCGTTCGGCGACGATCGGTGACGAGATCGCACCTTGAGGGTGACGTCTCCCTTACAGTCTCCGCTGTGCCCGTCCGAACCCGACGGACCAGGAGACCGCTGCTGGCGGTCGTCCTCGTCCTCCTGATCAGTGCCGGGTTCCTGCTGTGGCCCCGCGAGGACGCCGTTCCGGAGGTCGGCGCGCGCGACCTCACGCTGGAACTGCCCGCAGGACCCGGCGACGCCTCGCGCGTGAGCATCGACGCCACGCTCTACACCCCGGAACGCACTCCGGCGCCCTCGATCCTGCTGGCGCACGGCTTCGGCGGGAGCAAGGACGACCTCGCCGATCAGGCGCGCGGCCTGTCCGAACGCGGCTTCGTGGTCCTCGCCTACTCGGCGCGCGGCTTCGGGGCCAGCACCGGTCGCATCGGCCTGAACTCTCCCGAGCACGAGGTCAACGACGCCCGGGAGCTGATCACCTGGCTGGCGGGCAGGCCGCAGGTCCTGTCGGACGGGCCGGACGATCCCGTGGTGGGTGTCGCGGGCGCCTCCTACGGCGGCGCGCTCGCCCTGCTGCTGGCGGGCACCGACGACCGAGTCGACGCCATCGCGCCGATGATCACCTACAACGACCTCAACCGGGCTCTGCTGCCCAACGCGGCGGGCGACCCGCCCTCGGACGCGACGACACCGGCGGCGGGCCCCGAGGCAGGCCCCGGCGTGTTCAAACAGTCCTGGGCGGCGACGCTGTTCAGCGCGGGCTTCACGCCCCCGGCGGCCCAGCGTGACCCGGCCGATCAGGACGGCGAGACCCCGCCGAACGAGGCCGACGACGCGAACGAGGCCGACGCACCGGCGGCCGCCGCTGCCGACGGCCCGCTGACCTGCGGCCGATTCAGCAGCGCGGTCTGCGAGGCCTACACGGAGCTCGCCACCACCGGCAGGCCCAGCGCCGAGACCGTCGAACTCCTCGCCGCGCGCTCACCCTCCTCGGTGACCGGGTCGATCCGGGTGCCGACGCTGCTCGTCCAGGGCAGGCAGGACACGCTGTTCGGCTTCGAGGAGTCCGACGCCACCGCCCGTGAGATCGCCGAGGCGGGCGGTACCGTGCGCGTGATCTGGTACGACGGCGGTCACGACGCCGAGTCGCCCGGCGAGGACCTGCTCGACGAGGTCGGCGACTGGTTCGACTTCCACCTCGCCGATCGCGGTCCCGATCCGGGCACGGGCTTCGAGTACACCCTGCCGAAGACCGGCCCGAACGAGGAGACCCCGCCCAGGACGGTCACCACCGACGCCTACCCCGGCCTGGGGTCGGACGACGGGACCAGCCGAGAGAACCTCCGGCTGACGGGCGACCCGACCCCCGTGCTCACTCCGCCCGGCGGGCAGCCCGCCTCGGTCAGCAGCCTGCCCGGCCTGGGGATCGGCGCCCTGCCCACCGGGCCCGCCGGCGGTCTGGCCACGGACCTGCCCGGGCAGGTCGCGCGCTTCACCAGCGAGCCGCTGTCGGAATCGGTGCTCATCGCCGGGTCGCCGCGGATCACGCTCCAGGTCTCCGCCGTCCCCGGCCAGCCCCGGACGGGCTCGACGGTGCTCTTCGTGAAGCTCTACGACCTCGGCACGGGGGACGACCGCAGACTGCCGGGCGGGGCGGTGGCCCCGATCCGGCTCGGGGACCTGCGGGCCGACGGCGCTCCCACCGAGGTCGTCGTCACGCTGCCCGGCATCGTGCACACGATCGACGCGGGCGACCGGATCGAGATCGCCGTGGCCACGACCGACCAGGCCTATCGGGGTGCGACTCAGCCCGGTGTCACGCTCGTCGGACTCGGCGGCGACGAGCACCTCAGCCTGCCGACCGTCGCGGGAACGCCCACCCATGTCGAACCGCCCACGGAACCGCTGCTCGGGGCCCTCGCGGTGATGGCGCTCGGCGTCGCGGTGGCGGTCGTGAGCGCCGTCCGACGGCGACAGACCGCGGACTTCGATCCGGAGCTCGCCGACGTCCCCCTGTCGACCGAGAAACTGAGCAAGTCCTACGGCGGCGGAGCCCCCGTGGTCTCCGACCTGTCGATCCGGGTGGAGTCCGGCCAGGTCGTCGGACTGCTCGGGCCCAACGGCGCGGGCAAGACCACCACGCTGCGCATGCTCCTCGGCCTGATCTCGCCGTCGGAGGGATCGGTGCGGGTCTTCGGTCATCTGATCCGCCCCGGCGCTCCCGTCCTCTCCAGGGTGGGTTCCTTCGTGGAGGGAGCAGGCTTCCTCCCGCACCTCTCCGGCATGGACAACCTGCGGTCGTACTGGGCCGCCACCGGGCGATCCGAGGAGAGCGCCCGGATGGAGGAGGCGCTGGCGATCGCGGGTCTCGGGGTCGCCGTGCACCGCAAGGTGGGCGCCTACAGCCAGGGCATGCGGCAGCGCCTCGCGCTCGCCCAGGCCATGCTCGGGATGCCCGATCTCCTGGTGTTGGACGAACCCGCCAACGGCCTGGACCCGCCGCAGATCCATCGGCTTCGCACGGTGCTCGCCGACTACGCCGCCACGGGCCGCACCGTGCTGGTCTCCAGTCACCTGCTGGCCGAGGTGGAGCAGACCTGCGATCACCTCGTGGTGATGCACCGAGGACGGCTCGTCGCGGCGGGCCCGGTCACCGACATCGTCGCGGGCGACGGCGAGGTCACCTTCGTGGTGGACGATCCGGTGGCGGCCGGTCTGGCCCTGCGTACGCTGCGCGGGGTCGAGGAGGTCGCCTCCGACGAGCACTCCGTGACGGCGCGACTGGTCGACACGCCCGCGTCGGCGGTGGTCGCGGCCCTGGTGGCGGCAGATGTGGCGGTCACCCAGGTCGGACCGCGTGGCAGGCTCGAGGACACGTTCCTCCAGCTCGTAGGAGGGGAGACGGCACCGTGAACGGGCCGCAGGACGAGACGGACCCGCCGGACGCGACCGGCGCCGGTTCCTCGGCCGACCATGCGCCGGGCAGGTCGACCGGCGGCGACGCCGGGAGCAGGACGACCGCCCGAACGGAAGCCGACGGGGGCGCGTCAGCCGACGCCGCGTCCCCTGGTGACCGGTATGAGGCCTGGCAGGGCGCGGCCGCGGGTTACCGTCCGTCCCACACACTGCGGCTGCGGGTCGAGCTGGGCAGGCAGCTGCGGCGAAGACGGACCCGGATCACGCTGGCCTTACTCGTCGCCCTGCCGGTGCTGCTGTGGGCGTCGTTCGAGATCGGCACCGACGAATCCGGCCCCGGTCGGGGCAGCTTCGTCGAGCTGGCCACCGGCAGCGGACTGAACTTCGCGTTGTTCTCGCTGTTCGCCTCGGTGGGCTTCCTGTTCGTGGTGGTCGTCGCCCTGTTCTTCGGCGACACCGTGGCGGGCGAGGCCGCCTGGTCGAGTCTGCGTTACCTCTTGGCCGCGCCGATCCCGCGTGCCCGGCTGCTTCGGCAGAAGGCCCTCGTGTCCGGGCTGCTCAGTCTCGCGGCGCTGGTCCTGCTTCCCGGCGTGGCACTCCTGGTCGGGCTGGCGGCCTACGGTTCCGGACCGCTGACCACACCGGCAGGCGAGACGCTGCCGTTCGCCACCGGTCTCGCGGCGCTGGCGATGGTGATCGTCTTCCTGCTGGTCTTCTCGCTGTGGATCGCCGGACTCTCGCTGTTGTTGTCGGTGTCCACCGACGCACCGCTCGGTGCCGTGGGCGGCGCGGTGCTCGTGTTCATCGTCTCGCAGATCCTCGATCAGATCACCGCGCTCGGGGATCTGCGGAACTTCCTGCCCACGCACTACGCCTACGCCTGGACCGATCTGCTCAGCACACAGCCCGACTTCACCGATCCCGCGCGAGGCGTGTTCGCGGCCGTGGCCTACGCCACCGTGTTCCTGCTGGCCGCAGGCTTTCGGTTCGAGCGCAAGGACATCACCAGCTGACCCGTTCCGCCCTTCGGGCCGAGCCGGGTGTTCGAGTGCGCGCACGGCCGCATCGGACCTCCTCTGGACCGCCCGTCGTCCCCCGCCTCGCCGACCAGGGCGGAGGGGCGGCACACCCGCGGGCACGGTGCGCTCCGGCGAGACCAGTCGGTCCGACCCCTCGGCCGCACCGCTCCGGCATGACGCCCTGGTCGTGTCGACGCGCGGCTCGGCTCGACGTCGGGAGCCCGGTCCGGCCGGTGTCTCGGGGCGAGCCGACTGGCGTATGCCGCGCCCGCCACGCCGCGGACGAGTGGCGACGGCCCGCGCCGCCACCCCGTGGCGGTCCGCCGCGATCCCGGTCTCGTCGGCCGCCCCGCCGGCCGAGGACATGGCGGACGATCGCCGACATGCGGCTCTCATCCCCGAGACGACGCCCGCGAGCGGCCACCCGACGCGCACCCGCTGCCGGCCCCGGGGAGGCGTCGCTTCCGGACTCGTGCCCGGACGAAGCGAAACGGCCCGCGGCGGCACCGCCTCAGGACACCCCGGCCGCGTCCATCGATCGCAGCTCCTTCTTCAGGTCCGCGATCTCGTCCCGCAGCCTTCCCGCCAGCTCGAACTGAAGCTCCCGCGCCGCGTTCATCATCTGATCGGTCAGCTGCTGCACGAGGTCGGCGAGCTCCGCCCTCGGCATCGAGGTGGTGTCCCGCTCGACGAGCACGCCGGAGCTGCCCCTCGGCTGTCCCCGCTCGCCGACGGGCTTGCGACCACGGGAGGCGTTGCGGCCGCCCACCTCGGTCGTCGCGGTGTCCTCCGCCTCGGAGTACACCTGATCGAGGATGTCGGCGATCCGCTTGCGCAGGGGCTGCGGGTCAAGACCCCGCTCCTCGTTGTAGGCGATCTGCTTGGCCCGGCGACGGTCGGTCTCGTCGATGGCCCGGCGCATCGAGTCGGTCACGCGATCGGCGTACATGTGGACCTCGCCGGACACGTTGCGCGCCGCACGACCGATGGTCTGGATGAGGCTGGTGCCCGAGCGGAGGAAGCCCTCCTTGTCCGCGTCCAGGATCGCCACCAATGACACCTCCGGCAGGTCGAGCCCTTCCCGGAGCAGGTTGATGCCGATCAGCACGTCGAACTCGCCGAGACGCAGTTGTCGCAGCAGCTCCACCCGCCGCAGCGTGTCGACCTCCGAGTGCAGGTAGCGCACCCGGATGCCCAGTTCGAGCAGGTAGTCCGTCAGATCCTCGGCCATCTTCTTCGTGAGCGTGGTGACGAGCACCCGCTCGTCGCGCTCGGCCCGCAGCCGAATCTCGTGCACCAGGTCGTCGATCTGCCCGTCGGTGGGCTTGACCAGCACCTTCGGGTCGACCAGACCGGTCGGGCGGATCACCTGCTCGACGAACTCGCCGCCGGACTGCCCCAGCTCGAACGGACCGGGAGTGGCGGACAGATAGACGGTCTGCCCGATGCGATCGGAGAACTCCTCCCAGGTCAGCGGCCGGTTGTCCAACGCGCTGGGCAGCCGGAAGCCGTGGTCGACCAGGGTGCGCTTCCGAGAGGCGTCGCCCTCGTACATCCCGCCGACCTGCGGCACCGTGACGTGGGACTCGTCCATGACCAGCAGGAAGTCCTCAGGGAAGTAGTCGATCAGGGTCGCGGGCGCCGAGCCCGGCTCCCGGTCGTCCATGAAGCGGGAGTAGTTCTCGATCCCGGAGCAGAACCCGACCTGGCGCATCATCTCGATGTCGTAGGAGGTGCGCATCCGCAGCCGCTGCGCCTCCAGCAGCTTGCCCTGACCCTCCAGCCTGGCCAGCTGTGTCTCCAGCTCGGCCTCGATCGACTGGATCGCCTTCTCCATGCGGCCGGGGCCCGCGACGTAGTGAGTGGCGGGGAAGATCCGCACGTCCGTCAGCTCGCGCACGACCTCGCCGGTCAGCGGATGCAGGTAGTACAGCTTGTCGATCTCGTCGCCGAAGAACTCGATGCGCACGGCCAGTTCCTCATAGGCGGGGATGACCTCGACGGTGTCCCCGCGAACCCGGAACGTGCCCCGGCTGAACGCCAGGTCGTTGCGGTCGTACTGGACGTCGACGAGCGCACGCAGCAGCAGGTCGCGGTCGACCTCCTCGCCGACGGCGAGGGGGATGGAGCGATCGAGATAGGACTGTGGGGTGCCGAGGCCGTAGATGCAGGACACGGAGGCGACCACGATGACGTCCCGCCGGGTCAACAGGCTCATCGTCGCCGAGTGGCGCAGCCGCTCGACGTCCTCGTTGATCGACGAGTCCTTCTCGATGAAGGTGTCGGTCTGCGGGACGTAGGCCTCCGGCTGGTAGTAGTCGTAGTAGCTGACGAAGTACTCCACGGCGTTGTCCGGGAAGAATCCCCGCAGCTCGTTGGCGAGCTGAGCGGCCAGTGTCTTGTTCGGCGCCATCACCAGCGTCGGTCGCTGCACCTTCTCCACGAGCCAGGCCGTGGTCGCCGACTTGCCGGTTCCGGTCGCGCCGAGCAGCACGACGTCGCGCTCGCCCGCCCGCAGGCGCTTCTCGAGCTCGGCGATCGCCTGCGGCTGATCCCCGGCGGGCTCGTAGTCGCTGACGACTCGGAAACGGCCGTCCGTGCGGGGGATGTCGCCGATCGGACGGAACTGGGAGGAGGCGGTCACCGGTGCATCTGCCACGCCGACCAGCGTAGGCCTGACCTCCGACATCGTCCGCCGTCGTGCCGTACGCCACTGTCGGTCCGGGTCACCGCAGGACACTCGTGTCCCGGCAGGTACGTCGCGCATCATCGGCAACGGACGCGGCCCGTCACCGTCCGGCCTGACCTGTCGCCAGCGCACTTACACGTTCGGGGGATCACGCTACGGTCACGGATTAGGCAGTATGGGTGTATGAGCGCCGAGGTTCAGATCGCGTCGCACGTCCACGCCCCCAAGGTCGAGACGTTCGACCTGGTCCGGATGACCAATACGGACCCGAAGGGGATCATCCGAGCCGTGGACCGTATCGAGGTTCACCCGTTCGGGCTTTTCCTCGCTCGACCGGTCGTCGGCCATCATCGACTCGCGTATCTGCGGTCCTGGCTGCTGCCCGAGCTGGGTCTGCGGATCACCGACTGCGATCTGCATCCCGGTGTCGTGCCCGAATGGGATCTCTATCTGGACCTGGTGGCGATCACACCGGGGAAGACCAGCTGGACGAGCGTCGACCACTATCTCGACCTGCTGGTGTGGACGGGCCGCGGCGTCACCGTCGTCGACTCCGACGAACTGCTGGCCGCCCTGGCCGCCGACCTGCTCGACGCCACGAGCGCACAGCTCGCCATGGAGAACACCCACCGCGCCGTGGAGGGCATCGCCGCCAACGGTCACGACGTGTTCCGATGGCTGCGCGTCGCGGGCTTCGATCTCACCGACACCATCGCACCGCCGCGCCCGGCTCTGCCGCCGACCAACTAGCCGGCGCCGAACGTCCCGTCAACCGCCGATGTGGCAGGCCGGTGATCTACCGACCGAAAGCAACCCGGATGAAGGCGATCCGTGACAGAAAAGAAGCAGTAAGCCTGGTCACAAACCGCGTCCACGCCGCTACGCTCTGGTTTTGTGGGCGCCGTTATCACTCCGCAGTTGGTCGATGTGGTCGATACGATCACTTCGGTCCGTAATTATTCTTCGGGTACCCGTCGCCGTCTCACCACCTGTTCTGTCGAACGGTGGGGACTTCGGATGGAGTACCTCACCCCGGAGGACCCCTTCGCGGGCTCCGAGGTGACCTGGATTCTCGCCGACCTCGGGCTGCGGCTGGTGCATCAGCGGCCGCGCGCCAGACACGGCCGCAGTGGTCCCAGTGTCCTCACGGCCGTGCGCGTCGAGCGGGATCACCGTGTCTGGCGGACCACCGACCTGCTGCTCGGGCTCGCCGTTCCCGGTGGAACGACGGCCCGGATCGTCCGCTCCGAGGAGTTCGCCGCAGCCGTGGCAGGCCGGGTCCTACCGCCGAGAGATGCCGATCTCGCGCTGCGCACGGTGCACCGGACGCTGGAGGAGGTCAGCCTCCAGCGGCACGATCTCTCCCGGTGGCTGCTGTCCTCGGGAATCTTCGAGAGCTGGCCGCCCCGCTGACGTGCCCGGCGGGGCGCCTGCGCCCGTGCCGTCGCGTCGCCGGGTGGAGACCCGCGCGGGCGACTCACACGCGCAGGCCTTCAGTCGGTCGGTTCATCCCGACCACGACGTACAGCTCGGCGGGCCTGCCCGGGTCCGCCGAGCGGTGCACGCGGGAACCGGGCGCGACGGCCGTGGGCGCCGCGGTCGCCTCGTCCACGGGCACCGGCGGAAAGCCCGCCGCGACGAGCGACGGAGCGAGTGAGTCGGCCGCCGCCGCCGAGGGCACGGTCACGGCCAGTTCGATGACGTCCGGCGCGGGTCGTCCCGGCTCGGCGGTGGCGCCCACGTGCTCGACACCGGCGGCCCGATCGCCGAGTTCGTGCCGCAGCCTGCGGATCAGTCGTCCCGCCTGCGCCGCCCAGCGTGGATCGTGCTCGCCGACGCTCCTGTCGCCGAGCCGTGCAGGCCTGCCCAGCCGTAGATTCTCCTCGAAGGGGCGGATGCGCTCCTCGCTCAGCGCGTCGACCCGCGCGATCAGCTCCTCCGGCGAACCGTCGTTGTCCAGCCAGACGTCGGCCACGGCCTGTCGATCCGCCCGGCTCGCCTGGCTGGCGATGCGGGCACGCACGGCCTCGGCCGTCATGCCCCGCTCCCGCCGCAACCGCTCCACCCGGACCGTCTCGGCCGCGTCGACCACCACCACCAGGTGATAGCCGGGGGCCAGTCCGTTCTCCACGAGCAGTGGGACGTCATGCACGACGACGGCGTCGGCCGGGGCCTCGGCCAGCAGGTCGGCGGTCCTGGCGGCGACCTTGGGATGCACGATCCCGTTCAGTCGGGCCCGGGCCGCCGGGTCGACGAAGACCAGCTCGCCCATGGCGGGCCGGTCCAGCGTTCCCTCGGCGGTCAGCATCCTCGGGCCGAACGCCTCGACGATCTCCGCCAGTCCTGCGGTGCCGGGTTCGACGACCTGCCTGGCCAGCCGGTCGGCGTCGATGATCACCGCCCCCTGCTCGGCGAGACGCCTCGCGACGGTCGACTTCCCCGCCCCGATTCCTCCGGTCAGTCCGATGCGCAGCACCGGACCATCCTGCCGGCCGCGGCACGGCCGGGTCACCAGCCGGTCGCCGCGCGGATCTCGGCCTCCAGGTACGGCGTCATGGTGCGCATGTAGGTGGCACCGATGTGGTTGTGATCCAGATACACCAGAACGTTGCCGATCGCGGGCGGGCAGGAGTCCTCGGTGCAGATGTAGTCGCTGAAGTCGAAGAACGACACGTTGGCCGGCACATCGCCGATCAGCTCGTACGGCGGGACCTCGGTCAAGAGCTCGGCTCTGGACGTCGAGCACTCCGGCGCGTCGACGCCGTTCTCCGCGGCGCACTCCGAAGGCTTGAAGTCGAACCGAGGGTTGTCCCGCATCGCGAGCACCGGAATGCCCTCATCGCCGAGGCGACGCCACTGGTCGACGAACCCGGGAGGAGTCGTCTCGGTGAGCCCGACCCGGACGTCGCGGGAGCCGATCGTGAAGACGGCGTCCGGGGCCATCTCGATGATCTCCTCGGCCGCGTCGGCGTTCCACTGCCTGCAGCCGTCGTCGTTCGGATCGGTCTCCGACTCGACCGAGAACGGGCAGGCACCGCGCAGCATCGAGGTGATCTGCCAGTTCTCGCGCTCGGCGATCTCGTAGAAGGCGGTCGCCCACTGTTCCGCGTGGGAGTCGCCGACGATGACGACGTGCCGCGCGAAGTCGTCGCCGACGGCGTTGCGACAGATCTCCAGCTCCTCATTACGTCCGGAGAAGGCGCAGTGCTCCTGCTCGATCTGCGCCCAGTCGTCGCCGATGGCGATGTAGGACGGGGCCACCCCGACGTCGTCGCCTCCCCAGTACTCGAAGTCCGGGGTCCGGGCCGCGGCGCCGGGGAAGTCCGGATCGCCGACGGCGACCTCCTGGGCGGTGACCTGCCGGTGTGCCAGGTACTGCCAGGTCCCCGCGGCGGCGAGGACCGGGATCAGCATGACGAGCCCGAACCGGTACCCCGCCCACGGCGTACGCGTGCCGACGGCGGACCGGCGCAGCGGGTTCTCCACGAGGTGATAGGTCAGCACCGAGAGCACGACCGAGACGCCGATGATGAAGGCACCGCCCAGCAGACCGACCTCCGCACGCTGCCTCGCCACGAGGTAGAAGATCAACACCGGCCAGTGCCAGAGGTACAGCGCGTAACTGATGTTGCCCAGGTACTCCAACGGACGTGAGGACAGGATCCAGTCCACGCCGAACCGGGTCCCGGAGGCCCCGGCGAGGATGACCAGCAGCGCGGCACCCGTCGGCCAGAGCGCCATGTAACCGGGGAACACGGTGCCGACCTGCAATACGAGGCCGCAGGCCACCAGGGCGATGATCCCGAACCAGCCGAGCACCACCCTGGCGAGCTTCGGGAGATTGACGTGGTCGATGACCAGCATCAGCAGGCCGCCCAAGGCGAACTCCCACACCCGGGTCAGCGAGTTGAAGTACGCGAACGGCTGGTTGGCGGCGGTGCTGATGATGGAGAAGATCAACGAAGCCGTGAACACCGCGAACAGCGTCGCGGCCAGGGTGAGGCGCAGTCGATTACGGGTGAGCCTGGCGACGCCGATGACCAGGAGCACCAGCAACGGCCAGACGACGTAGAACTGGCCCTGGATCGACAACGACCAGTAATGCTGAACCGGGCTGGCCTCATTGGTCTGCGCGAGGTAGTCGACCGAGTCGGCGGCGAGCTGCCAGTTCTCCAGATACAGCGCGGAGGCCACGACCTCCCGAATCGTCTGGAACCACCGGTTCTCCGGCAGCAGGAGCACGGAGGCGACCATGACCGCGATCAGCACGGTGAGGGCGGCGGGGAACAGCCGCTTGATCATCCGACCCCACAACGGCCGGAACTGGATGCCGCCCGGCCGCTCCGCGGCCCGTACCAGCTGACCCGTGATCAGGAAACCCGAGATCAGGAAGAAGACGTCCACACCACCGGACACCCGACCCAGCCAGATGTGGTAGACGACCACCAGCAGCGACGCCACCGCCCGGAGACCCTGCAACTCCGGCCGATACTTCCGCACCACAGGCGGCGCCACCAGATGGGAACCGGTCACCGGCTTCGTCACCTCTGTATCCGATCCGGCAGCGCCTGCCGAATTGAGAGTCACCATTCTCTTCCTCTACTCATCGCCTGCCCCGCCGGCCCCGTCGGTGTCCGGTGCGGCGGACGGGCGCGGTCAGGCGTCGAACCGATCTCGGTACGGCGTCACCACCGGGTCACATCGAGGATCGCCTCCTCCAACATCGGCGCCATGCTAGCCACGTAGCTGGCGGAGATGTGGTTCTCGTCCAGGTACACGAGCACGTTGCCGATCACCGGCGGACAGACGTCCTCGACGCACAGGTAGTCGCTGAAGTCGAGGAAGGAGACGTTGGCAGGCACATCGGGCAGGAACTCGTAGGGTGCCCGCTCGGCGAGGAGCTCGGCACGCGGCACCGAGCAGCTCGCCACATCGAGCCCCGAGTTCTCCAGACACTCCGACGGCTTGTAGTCGTACCGAGGATTGTCACGCATGGCGATCACCGGAATACCGGCGGCCTCCATATTCCGCCATTGCTCGACATAACCCTGCGGCGTCTCCTCCGTCAGCCCGACCCGCACCTCACGGGTCGCCGTGGTGAAGACGAGATCGGGATCCATGTCGATGGTCTGCGCGGCGGCCGCGGCATTCCATTCGACGCAGTCCTCATTGTTCGGGAACGTCTCGGACACCACGGAGAAAGGGCAGGCACCCTTGTACATGGAGGAGATCCGCCAGTTCCGGTCCTCCGCGATGAGGTACAGCGCGGTCACCCACTGCTCGGAGTGCGAGTCGCCCACCACCACGATATGCCGCTCGGCCGGGCCGTCGAGCGTGTTCTGACAGACGCGCAGGTCCTCGTAATGCGGCGAGGTCTCACAGTTGTCCCGGTCGATCTTCACCGCGTCGTCGGACAGGGCGACGAAGGGCGGCGCGGGCACCACGTCATCTTCTCCCCAATAGGTGAAATCGGGTGTCAGACTCACCGCGCCAGGGTGGTCGGGGTCGTCCATGATGCCGTCGTAGGCACCGGCCTGCTGCGCGGCGGTGTACTGCCAGGTGCCCGCGGCGGCGAGCACCGGAACGAGCAGAACCAGCCCGAAGCGGTACCCCGACCACGGCGTGCGCGTGCCGATCGCCGAGCGCCGCAGCGGGTTCTCGACCAGGTGGTAGGTGAGCATCGAGAGCACGATCGAGACGCCGATGATGAAGGCACCACCCAGCAGACCGACGTCGGAGCGTTCCCGCACGATCAGGTAGAAGACCAGCACCGGCCAGTGCCAGAGGTACAGCGCGTAGCTGATGTTGCCCAGATACTCCAACGGACGTGAGGACAGGATCCAGTCCACCCCCAGACGGGTCCCGGAGGCCCCGGCGAGGATCACCAGCAGCGCGGCACCCGTCGGCCAGAGCGCCATGTAACCGGGGAAGACCGTGCTCACCTGTAACACGAGGCCGCAGGCCACCAACGCGGCGATCCCGAACCAGCCGAGGAGCACCCGCACGGCCTTCGGGAGGTTGACATGATCGATGGCCAGCATCAACAGACCGCCGAGCGCGAACTCCCACACCCGGGTCAGCGAGTTGAAGTACGCGAAGGCCTGGTCGCTCGCCGTGCTGATGACCGAGTAGATCAGCGACGTGGTGAACACCACGGACAACGTGCCCAGCAGCGTCAGCCGGAAGCGATTTCCGCTGAACTTCGCGACGCCGATGACGAGCAGCACCAACAACGGCCAGACGATGTAGAACTGCCCCTGAATCGACAACGACCAGAAGTGCTGGACCGGACTCACAGCGTTGCTCTTCGCCAGATAGTCCACGGAGTCGGCGGCGAGCTGCCAGTTCTCCAGATACAGCGCGGAGGCGACGATCTCTCGAATGGTCTGGAACCAGCGATTCGCGGGAAGCAGCAGGAACGACGCGACCATCACGACCGCGAGCACGGTGAGGGCGGCGGGGAACAGCCGCTTGATCATCCGACCCCACAACGGCCGGAACTGGATGCCGCCGGAGCGTTCCACGCTGCGCACCAGCTGGCCCGTGATCAGGAAACCCGAGATCAGGAAGAAGACGTCCACACCACCGGACACCCGACCCAGCCAGATGTGGTAGACGACCACCAGCAGCGACGCCACCGCCCGGAGACCCTGCAACTCCGGCCGATACTTCCGCACCACAGGCGGCGCCGTCACCGGCGGAGACGTCGTTGTGGTGACCGAACCCGATGCCTCGGCCGTATCGGTCAGACTAAGAGTCGCCACGCTCTTCCTCTGTTCGTCGCCACGACGGCTCGTCCAGATCGACGACTGATCGAGGAACCGTCGACCGGTCGATTCGGGTAGGCCGAACGCGGCTCTCCATGCGATGCATCACGAGTGCCCGCGCTACCATTGGATCCGCTGTGACGTGCGTCTCAACCGTGCGACATCCAGGCGAGAACGACAACCGTCAGCGCGGTATAACGTGACACAACTACACACCGGTACGACAGCCGGGTCCGGTTCGTTATCCGGCCGACCGCCAGCCGAGATTCACCGGTGACCATCGCGAACCGAGCGCAACCGAAACACCCGAGACAACGGCGATGAATGCACAGAGGGTGATCTTCGACCGCTTGGTCGAAGATCACCCTCTGATGTGTTCTCACGCTCCGGGGCCGAGCCCCGAATCAGTCAGTCGTCACGCTCCGCCGGAGAGCTTCTCCCGCAGTGCGGCGAGCTGCTCGTCGCTGGCCAGCGAGCCGCTGGAGGAACCGGTGTCCGCGGCCTTCGGCGAGTCGGACGAGTAGTTCTGCTCGCCTGCCTCGCCAGCCTCGGCGTGGTCCTCGGCGGCCTTGGTGACCTGCTTCTTGTGCTGCTCGAAGCGGACCTGAGCCTCCGCGTACTGACGCTCCCACTCCTCGCGCTGAGCGTCGAAGCCCTCCATCCACTCCTGGGTCTCGGAATCGAAGCCCTCGGGGTAGATGTAGTTGCCCTCGGCGTCGTACTCGGCGGCCATGCCGTACTGCGTGGGGTCGAACTCCATCTCGGGAGTGAAGCCCTCGTTGGCCTGCTTGAGCGACAGCGAGATACGACGGCGGTCGAGGTCGATGTCGATGACCTTCACCATGACGTCGTTGCCCACCTGGACGACCTGCTCGGGGACCTCGACGTGGCGCTCGGCCAGCTCCGAGATGTGCACCAGGCCCTCGATGCCCTCGTCCACGCGGACGAACGCGCCGAACGGAACCAGCTTGGTGACCTTGCCGGGCACGATCTGGCCGATGGCGTGCGTGCGGGCGAACTGGCGCCACGGGTCTTCCTGCGTCGCCTTGAGCGACAGCGACACGCGCTCGCGCTCCATGTCGACGTCGAGCACCTCGACGGTGACCTCCTGGCCGACCTCGACGACCTCGCTCGGGTGGTCGATGTGCTTCCAGGAGAGCTCCGAGACGTGCACCAGACCGTCCACGCCGCCGAGGTCGACGAACGCGCCGAAGTTGACGATCGAGGACACGACGCCCTTGCGGACCTGCCCCTTCTGCAGCTGGTTCAGGAACTCGCTGCGGACCTCGGACTGCGTCTGCTCGAGCCAGGCACGCCGGGACAGCACCACGTTGTTGCGGTTCTTGTCCAGCTCGATGATCTTGGCCTCGAGCTCGCGGCTGACGTAGGGCTGCAGGTCGCGGACACGGCGCATCTCGACGAGCGACGCGGGCAGGAAGCCGCGCAGTCCGATGTCGAGGATCAGGCCGCCCTTGACGACCTCGATGACGGTGCCCTTGACCGGCTCGTCCTTCTCCTTGAGCGCCTCGATGGTGCCCCAGGCACGCTCGTACTGAGCACGCTTCTTGGAGAGGATCAGGCGGCCTTCCTTGTCCTCCTTCTGGAGAACGAGGGCCTCGACGTGGTCACCAACGGTGACCACCTCGGCCGGGTCCACGTCGTGCTTGATCGACAGCTCGCGAGAGGGGATGACACCCTCGGTCTTGTAACCGATGTCGAGCAGCACCTCGTCGCGGTCGACCTTGACGATGGTGCCCTCCACGATGTCACCATCGTTGAAGTACTTGATGGTTTCATCGATGGCGGCGAGGAAGTCCTCCGCCGTCCCGATGTCGTTCACGGCGATCTGCGACTCACCTCCACCGGCGTGGACGGGCGAGGCGGGGACGGTGGAAGTGTCGGTGGACATCAGGTAGATGGCTCCGGTACGGATAGGGGTAGGGGGCTCTGCGGTTGTCACTCGGCGGGAACGACCGACACCCCGGTACGGCGACCATGAACCGGGAACCGAACGGCACCGGCCACGACTCACGATGCCTCGGAGCCGACCGGCGTCGAACGTGGGCGGAACGATCCCACTACGCAGCGATATCGTACGCGCAGAGGCGTTCGGTGAGCAAACCCGGCACGCGCTCGATCTGATCTAATCCCCGACCGCGTGAAACGGAGCACTCCGCGTGACCATCGACTCACCCCGAGACACCGCAGCGCAGCAGGGCGATCGCTATGCGGCGGCACAGGCCGCACTGGGGGCGACGAGGTACGGCCACGCCGAGGTCGACGACGCCGCCGCCCGGCTCGCCGGTCGTGTCTGGTGGGACGCCGACGCCGACGAGTACCAGGCCTCGCACGGCGACTTCCTGGGCGACGCCGAGTTCCGGTGGTGCCCGGAGGGCCTCGTGGAGTCCGAGGCGGGGCTGCTGGGCGAGGTGGCCGGTCGGTCGGTGCTGGAGGTGGGCTGCGGGTCGGCCTCGTGCTCGCGCTGGCTGGCGGACCACGGCGCCACACCGGTGGCGCTCGACATCTCGGCGGGCATGCTGCGACACGCCCGGCTCGGCGCCCGGCGCACCGGGACGCACGTCCCGCTGGTGCAGGCCAGCGCCGACGCGCTGCCCTTCGCCGACGACTCGTTCGACCTCGCCTGCTCCGCGTTCGGCGCGATCCCCTTCGTCGCCGACCTCGACCGGGTCATGCGTGAGGTCGCCCGGGTACTGCGGCCGTCGGCGCGCTGGGTGTTCGCGGTGACGCATCCGATGCGCTGGATCTTCCCCGACGATCCCGGACAGGCCGGGCTGACGGTGCGCCAGTCGTACTTCGACCGGGCGCCCTACGTGGAGGCCGACGACGACGGCACGCCGACCTACGTCGAGTTCCATCGGACCCTCGGCGACTTCGTCCGCGCGCTCGAACAGGCGGGCCTGCGACTGACGGACCTCGTCGAACCGGAATGGCCCGCCGGGCACGAGCGGGAATGGGGACAGTGGAGCCCGCTGCGCGGCAGGCTGTTCCCCGGCACCGCCATCTTCTGCTGCCGCACCCGCTAGCGCGGCCCCGCCGGATCATCGAGGCTTGGTCGACACCGACGGGAGCCGACGGCTCCCGGGAGGGAGAGGCCGCCGTGACCGAGGACCTGCTGCCCACACGACATCCCACCGACCTGGTCGCCCTCGATCCTCTGCTGCCGGAGCGGTCCCGGCGCCCGCCCGGCCCGACGATCCACGCCGCGCTGCCCGACGGGAGCCGCGTCGCCGGAGTCCGCGTCGTCACGGAGCACCGTCCCGGCTCCACCGCGACCCTGTGGTCGGCGCGGTGGTCGTGCTCCCTGACACCGCTGCTCGACGTCGCAGAGCCCGCCGGGCTGCACGCGCTGCTGTCGGTCTGGCGGGCGGAGCTGGACCGACTCGCACCGCCCGAGCAGGACTCGTCCTGCGAGATCACCTGGCCGAGCCGGGACGTGGCGGGCTCGCGTGTCCTGCTCGACCACGGTCTCGTCCCGCTCACCGTCCTGGCCGTCCGCTCGGCTGGCAGGCTCACTCGCTCCACCGTCGTTCCCGGACTGACGGTCCGCCGGGCGGGTCCGGCCGATCTCGACGCGGCGCTGGCCCTGTCGGTGAGCGAGGCCCGGTACTCCTCGCTCGTCGGCGGGACCATGCTGCGCCCCGATCTGGTGGACCTCAAACGGGCGAGTCTGGGGGCACGGCTCGCCGGGGACGCCCCCGTGTGGCTGGCGGAGCGGGACGGCCTGCCGGTGGGACTGGCCGAATGCGCCTGGAACACGGTCGGCTCCGACGATCGGGAGGGCAGGCTCCGCCCCGGGATCTGGGGATACGTCAACTGTCTGTCCGTCACTCCCGAGCTGCGCGGCTCCGGCGTCGGGTCGATGCTGGTGGACACGGTGCACCGATACTTCCTCGCCACCGGGGCCTCGGGCACCTACCTGTACTACAACCCGGCCAATCCGCTCTCCGCTGTGTTCTGGCCGCGACAGGGTTATCGTCCTCTGTGGACAGTGTGGGAGGTGCGTCCCGCCTCCGCGCTGCGGTGAGGCGAACAGGCCGAGGGGGTTTCGGTGTGGAACGTCCGATAGACATCCGTGCACGTGCGGTCAGCCTCGCCGACACCAGGGGACGCCTGCTCGCCGCCACCAGCGTCGAACTCCGAGCAGGTGAGCTCACCCTGATCTCGGGGCGTCCCGGCTCCGGCCGGACGGCGCTGGCGCTGGTGCTCACCGGACGGATGCGCCCCCACGACGGCCGGATCGAGTCCGACGGGCCGCTGTCCCGGGCGGAGCTGCGTCGCCGCTCCGCCGTGGTGGACGCGCCCGAGATCAGCTCCCCCGAGCCCGGCGCGCTCCTGCGCGACGTCGTCGCCGAGGGACTGTCCGCCGCGGGCAGGCCGGACGATCGGGAGGCGATCACCTGGTGGCTGCGGCAGCGCGGACTCCTCCCCGACGCCGAGGAACGCGCCGATCGGCTCGACCCCGCCGTCCGCACCCGCGTGCTCACCGACCTCGCCGCCGCCAGGCCCGGCGTCCACGCGCTCGTCCTGGACTGTCCCGATCGCCACGGCGGCAACCCGAACGGATGGTTCTCGGTGGCACGAGACCACGCCGAACAGGGCTGGACCGTCGCGGTGCTGTGCTCATCCGAGTCCGTCCGGATGCTGGGCGCGCCCGCCGCACGCATCGGCGCCCATGACGGCCACCGCCCCGCCTACCGACGCTCCACCGCCGCACCCGTGTTCGCACCGCAGCAGGTCACCGCGCCCCTGCTGTCCCCCGTCGCCGAGGCCGCGTGGCGGGACTCGCGATGAGCGCCCGACGCCTCGCCTCCCTCGAACTGCGCAGGCTCGCCGTCGGGCGGATCACCCGACTCGCCCTCGTCGCGGCGGCCCTCGTCCCGCTCCTCTACGGAGCGCTGTCCATCTACGCCAACTGGGACCCGTACCAGCGGCTCAGCTCGGTGCCCGCCGCCATCGTGATGGCCGACGACGGGGCGGTCGACGCCGACGGCCGGACGCTCGACGCGGGCGCCGAGGTGGAGAGACAGCTTGTGGAGGCGGGCGACTTCGACTGGCGCCGTGTCTCCCCCGAAGAAGCCGATCTCGGCGTCGCCGCGGGTCGATACGGCTTCGCTCTCGTCGTGCCGCCCGACTTCTCCAGCGCGTTGATCGCCGATGTCGCCGTCGACCCCCAGACCGCCAGGCTCACCGTGATCACCAATGACGCGAACAACCATCTGGTGGGCACCGTCGCCGAGCAGCTGGCCGAACGGGTCCGTTCCACCGTCGCCACGCAGGTCGGCCGGGAGACGGCCGACCGGCTGCTGGTGCGCCTCAACACCGTGTACGAGCAGACTGCCGCCTCCTCCGACGAGGCCGTCGAGCTGACCGAGGCGACGGGCGAGTTGATCGCGGCCGTCGTACTCGCGGGGGAACTCCTCGACGAGGCGGTCGAGTCGACCGCGGGCGAGGCCCTCGCGGCGAGAAGCCGGGCCGAGCAGGCCGTGGACCTCGCCGACGCCGCGGGCGACTCCGCCGACGCCGCGGGGGCGGTCGCCGCGGACACCACCGCGCTGGAGGAGGGCGCCGCCACGCTCCGCGATCTGATGCGGCGCGTCGACGACGACATCGAGGCCGCCGACGGGCGATCGGAGGAGGTGAGCTCGTCAACGGCAGCGGCGGCGGCCGAGGCGGCGGAGCTGACGGCGGCAGGCGGCCTGGTGGCCGAGTCGACAGGCGAGATCGCGGCGGGACTGCCCTCGGTCCGCGACGGCCTGTCCGAGGAGTTCACCCGGCTCGGCGCGGCCCCCGAGGAGGTGGAGACGCTGTTGGCCGAGCTCGACGCGCTCACGGAGCGTTCCGCGCTGGTCGACGAGGCGGCGACCGGGCTCGCCGACGCGCTGACCGGCTGGACGGGCACCCACGAGTCGATACAGGAGTCCGCGGCGGCGTTCTCGGCCGCGGCGGACGCGCTCGCCTCCTCGGCATCGGCGGCGAGCGGGGAGGTCGACGAGCTGCTCGCCGCCGGGGAACGCGTGACGACCGCGGCGGCGGACCTCGACGCGGACTTGACTCGGCTGAGTGAGGAGGCGGCCGAACAGCGGGAGGCACAGGACGACGCCGCCGTCGAAGCCGAGACGGCGGCCGACCGGGTCCAGACGCTCGTCGGCGGCGCCGTGGAACTGCTCGAACTCACCGAGGGAGTCGACGAGGCCGCCCTCGATCTCGCCGATCGACTCGCCCAGGACGCGGCGCTCATCCCCACCGTCGACCCCGCCGTCCGGCAGGCGGCGGCCCAGGCCATCGCCTCGCCGGTGACGGTGACCGACCGCGCCCATCTCACGGCGGGCAGCCATGGCGCCGGCCTCGCGCCGCTGTTCCTGGGCCTGGCGTTGTGGGTCGGCGCGGTGGTCTCGTATCTCCTGCTGCGCCCGCTGTCGGTCCGGGCACTAGCGGCGAACGTCCCGGCCTGGCGAGTGGCACTCGGCGGCTGGCTGCCCGCCGCCGCACTGGGTCTCGCACAGGCGGTGACGCTGTTCATCGCCACGGTGCTGGTGATCGGCCTCCCCGCCACGCGGCCGTGGGCAGTGCTGGGACTGCTCGTCGTCACCGCGCTGGCGTTCACCGGGATCGCCCACGCCCTGTGCGCCGCGTTCGGCCCGGCCGGCCGGTTCGTCGCGCTGGTCGCCCTGGTTCTGCAGCTCACCACGGCGGGCAGCGTGCTTCCCTGGCTGACGATGCCCGAGGCCCTGCATCCGCTGCACCGGCTGCTGCCGCTGGGCTACGTGGTCGACGGACTGCGGCACCTGCTCTACGGCGGCGACGCCGAGTCCGCGCTGCTCGCGGTGCTGGTCTGCCTGTGCTGGCTGGTGCTGGCCTTCGTCGTGGCGGTCACGGCGGCGATGCGTCGGCGGGTGTGGACGCCCGGCAGGCTGCGACCCGAGGTCGCCTGGTGACACGGTGCGACGACGGCGACGACACGCACCGGCCCGATCAGCGGATGCCCGCGGCGAGGCGGTCGTGCCCGCGACCAGGACTCGGCGTGGCCGACGCGGCAGCACGGCGTCCGACCCGATCGACGGCATCCGAGACGGTCGCGATCCTCGCCGGGCGACCGGGGTCGCGACCGGCGGGCGCCGACCGAGCGGGCCCGGCGGGGCAGGGACTCGCTCGGTCAGCGGTCGCGGTCACTCCTCGAGCTCCTCGTACCGCGCGACCTCCACCAGGTTGCCGTCGGGGTCGCGGAAGTACAGCGAGATCATCGGCCCGAGGGCGCCGACCCTGGTGACCGGCCCTTCCTCGATCCGCACCTCGCAGGCCCGCAGGTGGTCCTTGACCTCCGAGATCGCCATCGACGTCACCAGGCAGATGTCTGCGGAGCCCGGCACGGCGTAGAGCGCCGAAGGCGTCAGCTGCTCCGAGGAGGAGTGCAGGTTGATCCGCTGCACGCCGAAGGCCAGCCCCGGGCGGTCCTCCGCGAAGGTCACCGGCTGCATCCCCAGCACGTCCCGGTAGAACTCCTGGCTGCGCTCGACGTCAGCGACGGTCAGCACCAGGTGATCGAACCGCTCGACTTTGATCAACGTGTCCTCCGGGTCAGTGGGCGGCGGCGTCCCAGGAGCGCCCGACGCCCACGGAGACCTCCAGCGGAACGTCGAGCCGATACGCGGAGCCCATCGTCCGGCGCACCAGTTCCTCGACCTCGTCTCGTTCGCCGTCGGCGATCTCCAACACGAGTTCGTCGTGCACCTGCAACAGCATCCGAGAACGCAGGCCCGCCTCGGCGAGTCCTCGGTGCACCCCGATCATCGCCACCTTGATGATGTCGGCGGCGCTGCCCTGGATCGGGGCGTTGAGCGCCATCCGCTCGGCCATCTCCCGCCGCTGCCTGTTGTCGCTGGTCAGGTCGGGGAGATAACGCCGGCGTCCGAGCACCGTCTCGGTGTAACCGTCCTTGCGTGCGCGTTCCACCACAGCCTGCAGGTAGTCGCGCACTGCGCCGAAACGAGCGAAGTAGGCGTCCATCTGAGCGCGGGACTCCTCGGCGGAGATCCGCAGCTGTTGGGCCAGACCATACACCGAGAGGCCGTAGGCCAGTCCGTAGGACATCGCCTTGACCCGCCTGCGCAGCTCGGCGTCCACCGCCTCGGGAGCGACGTCGAACGCCCGCGCCGCCACGTAGGTGTGCAGATCCTCACCCACCCGGAAGGCCTCGATGAGTCCCTCGTCGCCGGAGAGGTGCGCCATGATCCGCATCTCGATCTGGCTGTAGTCGGCGGTCATCAGCTCGGTGTACCCGCCGCCGACGACGAAGGCCTCCCTGATCCGCCTGCCCTCCTCGGTGCGGATCGGGATGTTCTGCAGGTTCGGCTCGGTGGAGGAGAGCCGACCCGTCGCGGCGATGGTCTGATTGAAGGTCGTGTGAATCCGACCGTCGCCCGCGATGGACTTGATCAGACCGTCGACGGTGCTCTTGAGTCTGGTGGCGTCTCGGTGCGCCAGCAGGTGGGCCAGAAACGGGTGTTCGGTGGAGGCGTACAGGTTCTGCAACGCCTCGGCGTCGGTCGTGTACCCGGTCTTGGTCCGCTTCGTCTTGGGCATGCCCAGCTCGTCGAACAGCACGACCTGCAGCTGCTTGGGAGAGCCGAGGTTGATCTCCTTGCCGATCACCCGATAGGCGTCGTCGGCGGCGATCTTGACCTGGCTCGCGAAGTGATCGGCCAGCAGTCCCAGGTGATCGGCGTCGACGGCGATGCCCGCCGCCTCCAGATCCGTGAGCACCCCCAGAATGGGCAGTTCCAACTCTCCGAGCAGCGCCGAGGCGCCGATCTTGTCGAGTTCGACGTCGAGCGAGTCGGCCAGCAGGGCGACGGCGTTCGCCCGGACGATCTCGCCGGTGGCCTGTGCCCTGGCGTCGGCGTCCTCGTCGGCCAGCAACGAGAGCTGCCCCGACTCCTCCTCGGCCTCCAGCCGCAGCTCCCGCCCGAGGTAGCGGACCACCAGATCGGCGAGGTCGAAGGACCGCTGTCCGGGGCGGACCAGGTACGCCGCGAGCGCGGTGTCACTGGTCAGCCCGGCGAGCCGCCAGCCCCTGGCCGCCAACACGTGCGTCATGTACTTGGCGTCGTGGGCGGCCTTCGGTCGAGTGTCGTCGGCAAGCCACTCGGCCAGAGCCTGCTCGTCGTCCTGGGTCAGGCCGACGGTCTCGATGTAGGCGCCCTGCCCGGAGGCGGTCGCGAAGGCGAGTCCCTCCGCGTCGCCCGCGCCGCGCGCCCACGTGCCGCGCGCCGCCAGTCCGACGCGCACACCCGCGACGGCGTGCTCAGCCAGCCAGCCGGCCAGCGCACCAGAGGCCAGCAGGCCGCCGTGCACGTCGAGGCCTTCCTCGGCCTCGGGCTCGGCGGTGGCCAGCGTCGCGAAGAGCCGGTCGCGCAGGACGCGGAACTCCAGGTCGTCGAACAGTCGGTGCACGGCGTCGCGGTCCCAGGGGCGCACCGCGAGATCGGCGGGCGCCAGCTCCAGCTCCACCGCGCGATCCAGTTCGGTGAGCCTGCGGTTGAGCAGCACAGACTCCAGTCGCTCCCGCAGGGCGTCGCCCGCCTTGCCCTTCACTCGGTCGACCTGGTCGACCAGGTCGGCGAGCGAGCCGAACTCGCGAATCCACTTGGCGGCGGTCTTCTCCCCCACGCCGGGGATGCCGGGCAGGTTGTCCGAGGGGTCGCCGCGCAGCGCCGCGTAGTCCGGGTACTGGGCCGGGGTCAGTCCGTACTTCTCCTGCACCGCCGCCGGGGTGAACCGGGTCAGGTCGGAGACGCCCTTGCGCGGGTACAGCACGGTCACCGAGTCCGTGACCAGCTGCAGCGCGTCCCGGTCACCCGTGCAGATCGAGGTGTGGAAACCCTCGGCGGAGGCCTGGGTGGTCAGCGTCGCGATGATGTCGTCGGCCTCGAAGCCCTCCTTGGACAGCACCGGGACGCCGAGGACGGCCAGCACGTCCTGGATGAGGCTGACCTGGCCCTTGAACTCGTCCGGGGTCGCCGAGCGAGTGGCCTTGTACTCGGGGTAGACCTCGCTGCGGAACGTCTTCCGCGACACGTCGAACGCCACCGCGAGATGAGTGGGAGCCTCGTCGCGCAGCAGGTTGATCACCATCGAGGTGAAGCCGTAGACGGCGTTCGTGGTCTGCCCGGTGGTGGTCCGGAAGTTCTCCGCGGGCAGGGCGTGGAACGCGCGATAGGCCAGGGAGTGGCCGTCGAGCAGCAGCAGGCGGCCGGGTGCGGAGTTACCGTCAGACAGGGACACGGCCAGCGAGTCTAGGCTGCGGGTCAGACTGTCTGTTCCAGCGCGCCGTCCCGAAGGAGCCACGGGTGAGTGAATCCGGCCCGACCCGAGAGTCGATCAGCGACACCGCAGCTCAGCACGGTTACCTCGCCGAGGCGACCGACGAGCAGCTCACCAGCCGGATGGGCATCGAGATCACCGAATGGGATGCGGACCGCCTCGTCGCGACGATGCCCGTGGCGGGCAACCGGCAGCCCTACGGCCTGCTGCACGGCGGGGCCAACGCGGTGCTCGCCGAGACCCTCGGCTCGATCGCGGCGGCGATGTACGCGGGCGCCGATCGGATCGCCGTCGGCATCGAGCTCTCGTGCACGCATCACCGCGCGGCCCGCGAGGGAGTGGTGACCGGCGTCGCCGTGCCGCTGCACCGGGGGCGCAGCACCGCCTCCTACGAGATCGTGATCACGGACGAGTCGGAGCGGCGGACCTGCACCGCCCGGCTGACCTGCATGCTGCGTGATCGGCCGCCGGGCGAACCCGCCTCGGCCTGAGCCGAGACGCGGCGGGCCCGGGGCGGCGGGGTACCGAGACTTCGGGTTCCGGGGCCTGCGGGGTGCGGCACGAACCGGCGCCCCGCAGGTGTGCGTGGCCGCGTGATGGCGTGGCCGCGGGCGTCCGGGTGTACCAGGCCGGAGGTCGGTGCGGCTGCCCGCCCGTCGCCGGGCCCGCCGCGCCGCGCCTGGCCTGAAAGCCGTGTCCGACGACCTCGGGCCGTCGAGGACGCCGTCCGGCGCGCCACGATACGGCCGCCTGTTCTGCGGGCAGCAAGCACGCGAAGGGGCTCCGACCCGCCGCATCGCGACGGGCCGAAGCCCGGTGCGTCGAGCCCGCTCCCGGTCAGGCCACGCCCAGGTAGGCGTCCTTGATCGCCGGGTCGGCGAGCAGCTCCCGCCCGCCGCCTGCCTTGGTGATGCCGCCGCTCTCCAGCACGTAGCCGCGATGGGCCCGACTGAGCGCGGACTGCGCGTTCTGCTCCACCAGCAGCACGGTCGTGCCCTGCTCGTTGATGTCGGTGATGATGCGGAAGATCTGTCGGATGAACTGGGGCGCCAGTCCCATCGACGGCTCGTCCAGCAGCAGCAGTCGGGGCCGGGCCATCAGAGCCCGCCCGATCGCGACCATCTGCTGCTCACCGCCCGAGAGTGTTCCGCCCTGCTGACCGATCCGCTCCTTCAGCCGAGGGAACAGCTCGTAGACCCGTTCGAAGTCCTCCCGGATCCCCTTGCGGTCCTTCCGGCTGTAGCAGCCCATCTCCAGGTTCTCCAGCACGGTCATGCCGGGGAACACGCCGCGCCCCTCCGGGGCCTGCGAGATGCCCCGCACCACCCGGAGGTCCGCCCGCAGCCTGCTGATGTCCTGACCGTCGAAGGTGATGGTCCCGCGCGACAGCGGCAGCAGCCCGGAAACGGCCCGCATCGTGGTGGACTTGCCCGCACCGTTGGCGCCGATGAGGGTGACGATCTCCCCCTCCTGCACGGTGAGGGAGATTCCGCTCAGCGCCTGAATGCGCCCGTAGTGGACGGAGACATCGGACAGCTCAAGCAACGTCATCGTCGGGCACCCCCAGATACGCGGCGATCACCGCCGGGTCCTCCCGCACCTGCGCGGGCGTCCCCTCGGCGATCTTGCCACCGAATTCGAGCACCACGATGCGGTCCGTGACGCCCATGACCAGCTTCATGTCGTGCTCGATGAGCAGCACGGTGTAGCCGTCGTCCCTGATGCGGCGGATGAGCTCCATGAGCTCCTCCTTCTCCGCCGGGTTGAAGCCCGCCGCGGGCTCGTCCAGACAGAGCAGCTTCGGCTCGGTCGCCAGCGCACGTGCGATCTCCAGCCTGCGCTGATAGCCGTAGGGCAGATTGCGGGCCTTGTCCGCGGCACGGTCGGCGATGCCGACGAACTCCAGCAGGGCCATGGCCCGCTCGACGCCCTCCCATTCCTCACGGCGGTGTCTGCCGAGCCGCAGCAGGGCGCCCACGACACCGGTGCGGTGGCGGGCGTCGGTGCCCACCATCACGTTCTCCAGCGCCGTCATCTCGGAGAAGAGCCGGATGTTCTGGAACGTCCTGGCGATGCCGCGGCGGGTGATCTCGAAGCGCTTCAGCCTGCCCAGCGGCTTGCCCTCCAAGAGGACCTGTCCCTCGTTGGGCCGGTACACGCCGGTCATGGCGTTGAAGCACGTCGTCTTGCCCGCGCCGTTGGGCCCGATCAGCCCGAGGATCTCGCCCCGTCGGATGCCGAAGGAGACCGAGTTCAGCGCCGTGAGGCCGCCGAAGCGGACCGTGACGTCCCGCAGTTCCAGCAGGGTGTCCCCGACGTCGACGGCGATCTCGCGATCGGGTGCCACGACCTCGGCCACCTCGGCCTCGTGCTCGGCACGCTCCTCGTCGGTCATCCGCGCGACCTCGGCGACCAGACCGCCCTCGGCGGCCGTGCCCTCCTGGGCCGTGTCCCGCGCTGCCGCACCCTGGCCGGCCTTCGCCGCATCCGGGTCGGGCTCTCGTTCGTTCTGCGCGCTCATGCGTTCACCCCCTTGCCGGAGTCCTTCATCGGGCTCTCCGTGGCGACCGGCTCGTCCCGGCCCAGCAGCTTGCGATAGCCCTGTCTGCCGTAGGCGAGCAGCCGCTGTCGGGCGCCGAGCAGCCCCTGCGGTCGGAAGATCATCAGCACGATGAGCGCGAGCCCGAAGATCAGATAGCGGTACTCGCTGATCACCTGGAACCGGTCCGGGATGTAGGAGATCACCAGCGCGCCCAGGATGACCCCGACCTTGTTGCCGGAGCCGCCCAGGACGACCGCGGCCAGGAACAGCACCGAGGTGATGACGTCGAACCGCTGGTTGTTGACGAAGGCCGCCTGACCGGCGTAGAGGACGCCGGAGAGACCGCCGATCGCCGCGCCGATGACGAACGCCCAGATCTTGAAGCGGAAGGTGGCGACGCCCATGATCTCGGCGGCGTCCTCGTCCTCCCGGATCGCGACCCAGGCCCGACCGACCCGGCTGCGCTCCAGGTTCCCGACCAGGATGAGCACCAGGATGATCGCGGTGACCGTCAGCCAGTACCAGGGGGTGCCGTCGGTCTGCACGAAGATCGGCGAGCCGTCGGAGTAGGTCCCCGGCGGACCGCCGACGCCCTGGAACCCCTGGTTGCCGCGCAGCTGCGGGATGTTGTCCGCCAGCAGCCGCACGATCTCGCCGAAGCCGAGCGTGACGATGGCCAGGTAGTCGCCGCGCAGCCGCAGTGTCGGAGTGCCGAGGATCACGCCGGAGACCATCGTGACGGCCATGGCGATCGGCACCACCGCCAGCCACGGGTAGTCGCCGTACAGCACCGAGTCGGGGCTGGTGAGCACCGCCGCCACGTAGGCGCCGATCGCGAAGAAGCCGACGTAGCCGAGGTCCAGCAGGCCGGCCTGGCCGACGACGACGTTCAGCCCGATCGCCAGCAGCGCCATCCGGGCCGCGTTGAACAGCGCGATCTCGTAGTCGGTGCCGGGCTCCGTGGTGAGCGGGAAGAAGTTCAGCAGCGGCAACAGATAGACGAGGACCACCAGCGGGATCAGCACACCCCACTGCTGGAACCTGCTCAGCCCGTTCCACCAGTTGCGAATCTTCGTTCCGAAGGGCACGGGAGCCGAATCGGAGGAGTTCCGTGCGTTCATACCCGTGCCTTCCCGAGAGACTCGCCCAGAATGCCGGTGGGCCGGAACATCAGGATGGCGATCAACAGGACGAAGGCGACGATGTCACGCCATTCGCCGCCGAACAGGGACTGTCCGTAGTTCTCCGCGATCCCGAGGACCAGACCGCCCAGCAGCGCCCCGCGCAGATTGCCGATGCCGCCCAGCACGGCGGCGGTGAACGCCTTGATGCCCAGCAGGAAGCCGCCGTTGTAGAGGACGCCCTGCGGGATCTGCATGATGTAGAACAGCGCCGCGGCGCCCGCGAGCACGCCGCCGACGACGAAGGTCAGCATGATGACCCGTTCCCGGTTGACGCCCATCAGGGTCGCGGTGTCCGGGTCCTGTGCCACCGCCCGGATGCCCCGGCCGAGCCGGGTGCGATTGATGAAGATGTCCGCGACGAGCATCAAGGCCAGCGAGGCCAGGAAGACCGTGAGCTGGATGTTGGTCACCCTGGCGCCGAAGATCTCGAAGACGGTCTCCGGCCGCAGCAGCCGGATCGCCCGCTCCGGGTTGGCGCCGCGCCACAGCAGGATGAGCTGCTGGATGGCGAAGGAGGCGCCCACCGCGGTGATGAGGAAGACCAGTCGCGGGGCCTTCTTCCGGCGTAGCGGTCGATAGGCGACCCGTTCCAGGGTCAGGGCGAGCAGTCCGGAGCAGATCATCGCGATCACGCCTGCGAGCAGCAGGTTGACGACGATCTCGATGACCGGGATCTCCAGGGTGGGTCCCGGCCGGAATCCGAGGGCGGTGAAGGTGAAGTAGGCGGCGAAGGCGCCGACGATGAAGACCTCGGAGTGGGCGAAGTTGATCAACTTCAGCACGCCGTAGACGAGGGTGTATCCGATCGCCACGAGGGCGTAGATGCTGCCGTACGCCAGGCCGTCCACGGTGTTGGACCAGAACCGGTCGACGAGCAGCCCGACGTCGAACCCGATCCATGGCTGGCCCTGGGCGAGGACCTGGGTAGAAAGAGACTGATTCACTGATCGACTCGTTTCCATACGAGAGCGCTGAGGCGCGGCCGACGGCCGTCTCCGGCGTCGCCGTGCCGCGCCTCAGCGGTGGTGAAGGAGGATCGGTACTCAGCCGATCTGCTCGCCCTGGACGATCTCGCCGCCCTCGACCCGGTAGGACCACACCGGAGTCTCGGTGAGCTCACCGGTCTCGTCCCACCGGAAGTTCTTGGTCAGACCCTGGCCGTCGTAGTCCTTCACGTACTGGAGGACGTCCTCGCGGGTGTCCAGCCCCTGGTCGAGCGCCGTGAGCAGCACCGTCGCGGCGTCGTAGCCCTCCGGGGAGTACGTCGAGGGCGCGGAGCCCGCCAGCTCCTCGAAGGCGTCCGAGAAGTCGGTGAACCCGCCGGAGGGGACACACGGGCAGGTGAAGTAGACGCCCTCGGCCGCGTCACCCGCGTTGGCGACGAACTCGTTGTCCCGCACACCGTCGGGAGCGACCAGGTCGATCTCCAGGCCGGTGTCGTAGAGCTGCTGCGCGAACGGAGCGGCCTCCTGGTAGTAGCCGGCGAAGAAGATCGCGTCGGGCTCGCTGGACTCGATGCTGCCGATCACGGCGGAGAACTCGACCTGCTGGGTGCGGATCTGCTCGTTGCAGACGACCGCGTCACCCAGTCCGGCGGCGACCTCCTCGGCGAGGCCCATGCCGTAGGCGGAGTCGTCCTGCACGATGCAGACGGACTCGGCGCCGAGGTTCCCGCTGATGAACTCGGCCGCGGCCGGTCCCTGTACCGCGTCGTTGCCCAGCGCGCGGAAGAACGTCTCCCAGCCGTTGGTGCTCAGGTCCGGGCGCGTCGCCGACGGGCTGATCGCGACGAGTCCCGCGTCGGAGAAGGCCTGACCGACGGCGGCGGACTCACCGGAGAACGGCAGTCCGACCACGCCGAGGATCGACTCGTTGTTGATGGCCTCGGTGACCACGCCGGGCGCCCGGTCGGGCGTGCCCTCCGTGTCGAACTCGATCAGCTCGACCTGACAGTTCTCGTTGGCGTCGTTGTGCTCCTGCACGGCGAGACGGATGCCGTTGAGGATGTTGAGTCCCAGCGCGGCGTTCTGCCCGGCGATCGTGCCGATGTAGGCGATGGCGGGCTCGTCGCACTCGCCTGTCCCGTCACCTGCGGGAAGGACCACGTCCTCCGGGACCCCGGGCGAGTCGACCGACGCGCCGTTGCCGTTGTCCCCGGAGGCCGCCGGCTCCTCGGTGTTCTGCGCGCACCCTGCGACCGTCAGCGACAGGACCGCCGCTAACGCCAGGGTCCGTACGAGTCGTGTCTGGGCCACCCGATACCTCCACTAGACCTACCCATACGCCTGTTCGGCGGCCACCGCGTTCACTCGGGGCTGGGTTAGGGGAGGAAGGTAGCGCCCGATCGAGTGGATTGCCCAGACGCAGATAGTTGGTGTTTCCACATCGTGACGGAGCGCGAAGAGTCACCTCTCGCAGCGAGATAGTGACATGTTACCTGCGGAATACGACAGATGGAGCATTTTGTTACATCGGATGTTGTCATCTCCGATAGTTTTACATCCGACCTTATGGCGGGCGGCCTGATCCCGGCCGTTCGTCACGGCCGGGATTCGACAGGCCTGCCGGGCGGCGGAAATCAGTCCAGAGTGTCGACGACCGCGGCGGCGACCGCCTTCATGGTGGTGCGCCGGTCCATCGCGGTGCGCTGGATCCAGCGGAACGCCTCGGGCTCGCTCAACGACTGGTTCTTCATCAGGATGCCCTTGGCACGCTCGATGAGCTTGCGTGTCTCCAGGCGTTCTTGCAGGTCCGCGACCTCGCCCTCGAGCGCGCGAAGCTCGGCGAACCGCGACATCGCCAGCTCGACCGCCGGGATCAGGTCGCGCTTGGCGAACGGCTTGACCAGATACGCCATCGCGCCCGCGTCCCGGGCCCGCTCGACGAGGTCACGCTGGCTGAAGGCGGTCAGGATCACGACGGGCGCGACGCGGTCGCCCGCGATGCGCGAGGCTGCCTCGATTCCGTCGACCTTGGGCATCTTGACATCGAGGATCACCAGGTCAGGACGCAGGCGAGAGGCGAGCTCCACGGCTTCCTCACCGTCGGCGGCCTCACCCGCGACCTCGTAGCCCTCTTCGCGAAGCATCTCGACCAGGTCCAGCCGGATCAGCGCCTCGTCCTCCGCGACGACCACCCGACGGGGGGCGGGCGGGGCGGCGTTGGTGGGCTGGGCCGTCGGTCGGGCCTCGGCAGCCGGCTCGGTCACCGGGGTCCTCCAGGGGTGTGGCAGCGGATGGGCGGACCATCGTGATGGGCATTTGCTCGACGTCCGAGCTTAGCGCCCGACGCACTCCTCCGGTGTATCACGCTCACCACATGTCGGCGGCGCGCCGCCGGATCCGTCCCGATCGCCCGACTCCGCCGGATGCGACGGCCCGCCGGGCTCGGCAGGCGCACCGACTGCCGCGTCAGTCGACACCGGTTGCGCGGAAGGAGATCGCATTGGCTAGAGTCTCTGACCAGCGCACGCCCCCGTAGCCCAATCGGCAGAGGCAGCGGACTCAAAATCCGTACAGTGTCAGTTCGAGTCTGACCGGGGGCACCACCGCTGAGCTGCGGCGACAACCGCACCGCGGAGCTTGTTCGTCGGCACCCGGCGCGGACTCGGACGCGGTGGGTCGTTCTCCTGAATCCGATGGGACGCGCGTCGTCGGCAGGCTGTCCGTCCGGTCGCGCCTGTGGTCCGGCGGTGGTCACGCGCGGGCGTCCCCCGATCAGAGCAGCGCGGCGCGGGCGGCCAGACCCAGCGCGGTGAAGACGGCGCCCCAGCCGATGACGGCGATGGTCTGCCAGATCAGGACCTTCCGCCGATCCAGGCCCGCGCCGATCATGATGAACGTGGACAGGGCGGTGGCCAGTACGAAGGGCCCCAGGAGACTGGCGGCGGGGACCCCGTACCGATCGACCTTGCTCATCACCTTCTTCCGGCGTCTGCTCTTGGCGGGATCGCGGCGCGCGGCGATCCGGCGGGCGGCGGCGCTGCCGAGCCTGTCCGCGATGAGGAGGGCCAAGAGGTTTCCGGCGATCGCCGCGGCTGCGGCGAGCACGAAGGGCATTCCGATGAACGCGCCGATGAACGCGCCGATCTGTGATTCCAGATAAGGGACGATGCCGACGGCGAACACCGCGAAGAACTGCACCAGCGGATGCAGCTGACTCACGACGTCGGTGATGAATGCGGTCACGTTCTCCATGTCGTTCCTTCTCTGTTGTCCAACGGTTGACGATGACGAGTTCGGGATCGCCTGATGACACGGGCGGGGCGTGGTGAGTCGGCGGGGAGAGCGAGAATCGCCACCGGAGCCGGTTCGGGGCGCACCGACGATCGGGGCCGCGATCAGCCGCAGGCCCGCCGCGCGGCATCTCGGCTGAAGCCGGCGGCTCGGCCCGTCGTCTCGCCGCCGGGGCGGACGGGCGGCGTGAGCTGCGGTGGGCGCGCCGGCCGTGCCGCGGTGCGGCCGAGATTCGCCGGTGCATCGACTCCCGGCCCGTCGTCATCGAGGAACCGACGAATGCGCCATGACATGACGTCCGTTCCTCCTGACCGTCCGGGCGCGTCAGCACGGTCGCGCTGACGATGACCATTCGAAACCGTGACGCTGCGGCACGGTCAAGCCGCGCTGCCGCTATCCACGCGTGGCGTGTGTCTCAGTTCTTACGGCGCCGTGACCTCCGTCGAAACGCGCCGAACCGGAATTCGAATCGGGTGACGCCGCGGCATGAGTTCGTCGCGCGCCGTGCACCGTTACCCGATCAGGACTTCTCTTCGATCAAACCGGCCGGCTCGCCGTCGGCGTCGCGATGCGGACCGGTGTGCCGCCCGCGAACCGGCGTGGGGCTGATCGTGTCTGCGACGATGTCGTCGTGTCTGCTTCGCGGATGCCGCGCCCCGCGGGGTCCGACCTTCCTGTTCCGCTCGCCCTGCCCGGCGCAGCGACCGCCGCCGCGTGGTGAGCCACCGCTGGGTGAGCCCCACCGGACGGTGACGCCGCTGCCTCGCGCGGCGGAATCCCGACGCCGCCCAGGCGGGCGGCGACCGGGGCGGCGACAGCAGGACGAGGTCATGCGGTCGATCATGTCCGTCCGAAGTCCCCGCAGGTAGTGTCACCTGTCATGGATTCGCTATGACAGGTGTCATGAATCTGCTCGACGCCCCCCCGAACCGGAGCCGAACCGCCTCCCCATCCTGATCGGCCGTCCCGGAGACCGGTGCCCACGCGCCCACCGCCCGGCGGCACCCGGACGACGGGGTCACGCCTGCGGCACGGACGGGCCCGACGAACCGATGTCCGCACCGGTGCCCGGCAGTCCGACGACTCGACATCGCCAGGGCCCGAACCCGGCGCCGACTACCTCGACGGCGCGATCCTGACGACCCGCCGGGGGTCGACCACCCGGAGATGACGTCCTTCTACAGCGGTGCACCCGCCACCTTCGAAGTGTCTGCCGACGGAGCGCCGTGTAGTCCCCGCGCCGCCGAGCACCGTCCGCCTGGTTCGTGCGCGAACCCGGCGTCGTCGATCCGCACGCCGGCGGCTCGCCGTCGATGCGTCCACGGCACCCGACAGGCAGGGTGAATCCCGCGACGTCGAACCTCGCCGCGACGGCGGTGGCCGTCCACCGGCTCGCCGCCAAGGGCGCCACCAGCACGCATGCGCCGGTCGTGATCGGTGTGCCGACAACCACAACAGTTGGATGTTAGGGAAGCCTTTCTTTACTGTGTGGCGGTGTCCGCAACCCCAGCAGCCGCTCCGATCGGCGTGTCAGCGCGCGACCTCGACGTCGCCTACGGCCGCGACGTCGTCGTGCACGCCGCGTCGATCTCCCTCGACCCGGGCACCGTCACCGCGTTGATCGGACCGAACGGCAGTGGCAAGTCCACTCTGCTCCGCGCGCTCGCCCGGCTGCACCCGCCGACGGCGGGTGACGTCACCTTCGCCGACGGCGCCGAGCTTCGCGCGCTGTCGGGCAAGGAGCTGGCCCGACGCATCACCCTGCTCTCCCAGCATCGGACCGCGCCCGGCGGGGTCTGCGTGCGCGAGCTGGTCGCGTTCGGCCGCCATCCGCATCGTTCCCGGTGGGGCGGCCGGGACGACGAGGGCCCGGCGGCGGTGGAGCGCGCGATGGCGTTGACCGGACTCACCGCGATCGCCGATCGCCCCGTGCAGGCGCTGTCCGGCGGGCAGGCCCAGCGGGTCTGGCTGGCGAGCTGTCTCGCCCAGGACACCGCACTGCTGCTGCTCGACGAGCCGACGACCTTCCTCGACCTGCGCTACCAGGTCGAGATCCTCGACGTGGTGCGCGACCTCGCCGACGAGCACGGCGTCGGAGTCGGCGTCGTGCTGCACGACCTCGATCAGGCCGGGGCGATCGCCGACCGTCTCGTCCTGCTCGAAGGCGGCCGGATCACCGCGGCAGGCTCCCCGCGCGACGTGCTCACCACCACGAACCTCACCCGCGCATACGGGATTCGGGTCGACGTCGACATCGACCCGGTCGACGGGCGCATCCACACCAGAGCGATCGGCCGCTTCAACGGCGCACACGCCAGTGCCGCCTCGGCCTGATCGCACATCACCGTCAGTAGGAGAGAGATGCGCACCACTCGTGTGACCATCGGCCTGTCACTGGCCGCCGCGCTGTTCGCGGCGGGCTGTGGCACCACCGAGGAGGTCGAGGCCGACCCGGCGCCCCGCGGCGGTGACCCCGTCACGGTCGTCGACTCACGCGGCCGGGAGGTGACCCTCGACGGTCCCGCCGAGCGCGTCGCCGCCACCGAGTGGAACGGCGTCGAGCACCTGGTGTCGCTCGACGTGATGCCCGTCGCGGCGTCCGACATCGAGGGCTACACCCAGTGGGTGAGCGCGGCGCCGCTGGACGACACCCCGACCGACATCGGCACCCGAGGTGAGCCGAGCATCGACACGCTCGGCTCGCTCGACCTGGATCTCGTGGTCGTCACCGACAGCCTCAACGAGGGCGCCATCGCGCAGATCGAGACCACCACTCCGGTGATCGTGATCGCGGGCAGCTCCGCCACCGACCCCATCGGATCGATGTTCGAGAGCCTGGACATGATCGCGACGGCCACCGGCACCGAGGACAGGGCCGAGGAGCTGCGGGCCGAGTTCGACGCCAAGATCGCCGAGGGCACGGCCGCGGTGGAGGAGCTGGGCGCCACGGGCGATCAGTTCGCGTTCTCCGACGCCTACGTGGACTCCGGCACGGTCAGCATTCGGCCGTTCACCGAGGGCGCGCTGGTGCCCGAGGTGCTGGAGCGGATCGGCCTGGTGAACTCGTGGCCGATGGAGGGCGACGGGGCCTTCGGTCTCGGCCAGGCCGACGTCGAAGGACTCACCGAACTGCCCGACGTGCACTTCTGGTATATGGCCAACGACGTGTTCGGCGACCCGTACGAGGAACTCGCCGACAACGCGATCTGGCAGAGTCTGCCGTTCGTGGTCAGCGGCAAGGTGCAGCGTCTCCCCGACGCGCTGTGGATGTTCGGCGGCCCCCTGTCCATGGGGCAGTACGTCGACGCGGCCGTCGACGCGCTCGAGGACTAAGCCGACGGTGAGCAGCTCTCCAGCAGACGCCTCGCGGGCGGCCCGATCACGCACGGCCTTCTCGCGGACGGACACGTCCGAGTCGGACGTCCCCCCGCCGGACGTCCCTTCGCCAGACACGCCCGCGGCAGGCACGGCGGCGTCGCGACCACCCGCCGGGCGGCCGCCGGGACCGTCCGCCGCGAACCGAGGAAGGGGCCGGCTCGTACTGCTGATCGGCGGCCTCGTCGCGGTCATCGTGCTCGGCTCGGCGGTCCACCTCACCCAGGGCACGTCCAACCTGGACGCGCTCGATGTGGTGCGGCTGCTGTTCGGCGGCGGTACCGACCACACGGCGGCGGTCGTGTTCGAGTCACGGCTTCCGCGGCTGCTCGCCGCGGCCGTCGTCGGCGTCGCGCTCGGCGTGGCTGGGGCGGTGCTCCAGTCCGTGGCGCGCAACATCATGGCGTCGCCCGACACGCTGGCCGTCAACGCCGGGGCGCACCTGGCGATCGTCGCGGTCTCGGCCTTCGGCATCACGGTGCCGATGCTCGGCGCGGCGGGCATCGCCTTCGCGGGCGGTCTCACCGCCGCCGCGCTCGTCCTCACCCTGTCCGGGACCGGCGGCACCGGAATCGTGCGGCTGGTGTTGGCGGGCACCGCCGCCGCGCTCGCCATGGCCGCCGTGACCCGTGTCCTCCTGCTGCTGTTCGCGCAGGAGACGCGCGGGCTGTTCTCCTGGGGAGCGGGCTCACTGGGTCAGAACGGGCTCGACGGCGTCCAGACGCTCGGACCGGTGGTCGGCGGGACGCTGCTGCTGCTTCTGGCGATGTCCCGACGGCTGGACCTCGTCCACCTCGGCGAGGACCACGCACGCAGTCTGGGCGTCGACGTGGGGCGCATCCGCTTCGTTGCGATCACACTGGCGGTGCTGCTGTCGGCGTCGGCGGTGACGCTGACGGGGCCGATCGGATTCATCGGGCTGGCCGCGCCCGCCCTGGTCCGGCTGATGGTGAACGTGGTGCCCGGTCTGCATCGGCATGCGGCGCTGATCCCGGTCTCCGCCGCGATGGGCGTCGCACTGCTGTTGGGCGCGGACGTGCTGCTGCGGGCGCTGATCGGCTCCCAGACCGCGCTGGAGGTGCCGACGGGCGTGGTGACGACGGTGCTCGGCGGAATCTTCCTCGTGGTCCTGGCCCGCAACGTCCGCGTCACGGGGAAGGCGACCGAGCCGCCCGCGGCGGGCGCCCGAGGCGGGGTGAGCCGAGCCCGCTTCCGGCTGACCCTCGGCGCGCTGGCGGTCGTGGGCGTCGGCGTGGTCACCGGGTCGGTCCTGCTCGGCGACACGCTTCTCCTGCTCGGCGACGTGGTCAACTGGCTGACCGGGCAGGCGGGCCCGATCGTCACGAACGTGATGGAGAATCGGGCGCCGCGGGTGGTGGCCGCGTTCCTCGCGGGCGCGTCCCTGGCGCTGGCGGGCGCCGTCATCCAGGCGGTGGCGCGCAATCCGCTGGCCGAGCCCGGCATCATCGGCGTCGCGGGCGGCGCGGGACTCGGCGCGGTCACGGTGATCACGCTGGTACCCGCCGTCGGCTTCTGGGCCCAGGCAGGCGCGGCAGGCGTGGGCGCTGCCCTGGCGACGGCCGTGGTGTTCCTGATGGCGGCCAAGGGCGGCTTCGCGAGCGAACGTCTGGTGCTGATCGGCTTCGGAGTCCAGGCGGTTGCCCAGGCCCTGATCACGCTGCTGATCGTGCTGACCGATCCGTGGAACGAGACCAAGGCACTGACGTGGCTGGCGGGTTCGACCTACGGCCGGTCGTTCGAGCACCTCGTCCCGATGGTGCTCGCGGTGCTGCTCGTGGTCCCGCTGCTCATCCGGGCCCGAGGCGAGCTGGACCTGCTGTCCCTCGACGACGAGACGCCCAGGGTGCTGGGCGTGCCGGTGTCCCGTTCCCGGCTGCTGCTGATGGTGTGCTCGGTCCTGCTCACCGGAGCCGCGGTCGCCGGAGTGGGCGTCATCGCCTTCGTCGGCCTGGTCGCGCCGCACGCGACCCGCGCGATCGTCGGTCGGCGGCACGCCAGGGCGCTGCCGGTCGCGGCTCTCCTGGGCGGCATCCTGGTGTGTGCGGCCGACACCATCGGTCGGACCGTCATCGCGCCCGGCCAGCTGCCTGCCGGCCTCATGACGGCGATCATCGGGGCCCCGTACTTCATCTGGCTGCTGTACCGCAGCCGGGTGCGGTCGGAGTAGCTCGCGACGGGGTCGGGGACGAACAACCCGGATCTCGGCCTGACCACGGCCGAGCACGGCGGAAGTCGGCGGACGTCCGACTCCCGCCGACGTGCCCCGCCTCGGTGTCCGACGCGCCCACGTCGCCCGCCGTGCGCTCCGCCGCGCGCGGGCGGCGCGGCTCCGCACCGCCGCACCACCCGGTCAGGCCGGATGAAGCCGTCCCGCACAGCCGCGGCGCGGCCCCTCGGCGCGGGGAGCCCGCGATGCAGCCTCGTTCGCGGCAGGCACCGCGGCCCGGCCGACGACCGGGCGGGTTCCCGCCGGTGCCGTCCCGTCCCGAGCCGACGGGCGAGCCCGAGCGGACGAACCGGCCCCGACGGCTCGCCGTCGTCCGCATCGACGCCGCGACGACGAGCGGCTCGCCCGCGACGCGCTCTCGAGAACCGGTCGACGTCCTCACCGGTCGTCTCGCCCGCTCGCCGCCAACTCGCGGAGTCGGCCGAAGCCGGTGGGCTCGGCCGGGGCGGTCGCGTAGCACGCGACGCCGGGACGGGCGAAGCGCCGCGTGATCCCCGCGAGCAGCGTCGGGTCGGCGTCGGGACCGACCTGGTTGAGCACCACCCGGCCGAGGGTGAACCCGCCCTCGGCGAGCGCGTCGGCCGCCCGCTCGGTCTCCGCGAGGACCATGCGTCGCGGGACGAGCACCAGCCGCACCTCGGCGTCGTCGCGCAGCCGGCCTGCCGCCTCCTCCAAGCGCCGACGTCGCTGGTGCAGGCGCTCCAACAGCGGGTCCTCCTCGGGCCCCACTCCACCGAGGACCGCCTCCGCGAAGCGATCGGCGGCCACCACTCGCTCCCTCCGGCGCACCAGGCCGTGAATCCACGGTGCCAGCAACGACGGCAGGGCGATCATCCGCAGCAGGTGACCGGTGGGCGCACTGTCCACGATCAGTCGATCCCACCGGTCGGGCACCTCCGCCAGGTATCCGGTCAGCAGGTCGGTGAGCGCCGACTCGGTCATGCCCGGCCCCGCCGAGGCGTGGCCGAGGTGCTGCCGTACGGCGGGCATGATCGCGCGCGGCAGCGCCGCCGCCGCGTCGTCCTCGACCTGCCGTACCCGGCGACGCACCGCGGCGGCCGCGTCGGGTTCGGCCGCCCACAGTCCGTCGGCGATCCGCCGAGGCCGGTCGCCCAGGCTGATCTCGAAGGCATCGCCCAGCGAATGGGCGGGGTCGGTGGAGACGACCAGCGTGCGATGTCCCGCGTCGGCTGCGGCCAGCGCATGCGCGGCGGCCATCGTCGTCTTACCCACTCCTCCCTTCCCCGCGAAGAAGATGATCGGCCGGATCAACAGCATCCTCCCGGCCCGTCGTACTCGTCCCGGCCCATCCGACGGTGCCAGTCGTGCAGGTCCGCCAGTACGAAGGGCACCAGTTCCAGCGTCTCGTAGGCGACGGGACTGTCCACGCCCAGCGTGTCGAGCAGCATCAGGGCGCGCAGCGTGTCCTGCTGGTCCCGTGCCTCTCGCCGCAGGGCCGACCGCCAGCGGGCGGTGAACCAGGCCTCGTGGAAGTCGGCCGCCGCCCGCAGACCCGCCCGGACCCGGCCGAGCGGTCCGGCTCGTCCTCGGCGCGGGTCCTGCGCGGCGGCGTCCGTCACCGTTCGTCGGCCTCCGAGCCGTCGCGCGGAGCCCGAGGCTCCGTCACGCTGCCTGCGGCGGCCGGACCGGCGGCCGAGTCGGCAGACTCCTCGGAGTCAGCGTCGGAGCCGTCGTCGGACTCGGGCAGAGAGCGGCTCGCCCAGGCGCCCCGCAGCGCCAGCGTGGCCTCCACGATCAGCCAGAGCGCCAGCACGAAGATGATCGCGTCGAGCGGCGCGAGCAGCCACTCGCCCGCCCGGACGAACTCGATCAGATTGATGATGAGCGCCCACGAGGTCATGATCATCAGGAACACCAGCGGCACGAGCACCGCCACCGGGTTGCGCCGCCGTTTGGTGACCCAGACGGCGATGACGGCGAGCGCGAGGCCTGCCGTGAGCTGGTTGGTCGTGCCGAACAGCTGCCACAGTGTTCCGAAGGCCAGGTCGCCGGGCGCGAGCGCCAGGGCCAGCGGCACGGCGACCGCGATCATCGACGACCAGGTGATGCCGCGGGCCAGCGGGCGGAACCGGACGACCTCGGAGATCTCCTGCACGATGTAGCGCTGGAGCCGCACGCCGGTGTCCATGGTGGTGGCGGCGAAGCTGATGACGACGACGGCGGCGAAGACGACGCCGACCTCCAGCGGGATGCCGAGGTTGGCTGCGAAGTTGGCGACACCGTTGACGAAGTTGCCGGTCGCGCCGCCCGAGGCGGTGTCGAAGTCGGCGAAGAGCATGTTCCAGTCGGCCGTGGTGGCGGCGATCCCGGCGGTGCAGGCCAGGATGGAGCAGACCGCGAGACCCCCCTCGCCCAGCGCCGACGTGTAGCCGACGAACCGGGCGTCGGTCTCCTTGTCGATCTGTTTGGCCGTCGTGCCGGACGCGACGAGGCTGTGGAATCCGGAGATGGCGCCGCAGGCGATCGTCACGAACAGCAGAGGAAACCACGGGGGCGAGTCGGCGGGCACGTCGTTGACCACGGGGGCGACGATGCGGTTCAGGCCGACGCCCATGCCCACGAAGATGATCACCAGCGCCAGGATCATCTGATGCTGGTTGATGTAGTCACGGGGCTGCAGCAGCATCCACACCGGCATCCGGGACGCGGCGAAGGCGTAGAGGAAGATCAGGATGATCCACAGCGTGCGGGCCTCCATCCCCAGCGCCGAGGCCAGCGGGTCCAGGGAGATCGGGACGAGCAGGCCGAGCGGGATCACCGCGTAGACCACGACCAACGCGACGATCGAGGGGACGAGCGCCGCCGTCCTGGTGCGGTAGATGTACTGGCCGACCGCGATCGCCAGCGGGATCTGCACCAGGACCGGCAGCACCGAGGCCGGGTTGGCGATGAACAGGTTCGCCATGACCACGGAGAACACCGCGTTCACCAGGGTCAGCAGGAAGAAGATGATCAGCAGGAAGAGCGTCCGGGCCCGCTTGCTGATCACCTCGCCGGCGAGTGCCCCGATGCTGCGGGCGCGGTGCCGCACGGAGACGACCAGCGAGCCGAGGTCGTGCACGCCCGCTGCGAAGACGGAGCCGACCACGACCCAGATCAGGGCGGGACCCCATCCCCAGTAGACCCCGACTGCGGGTCCGACGATCGGGGCGGCGCCCGCCACCGAGATGAAGTGGTGACTGAAGACGATGTGCCTGTTGGTGGGCACGAAGTCGATGCCGTCGGCGAAGCGGTGGGCGGGAGTCACGTACAACGGATCGAGCACGTAGACGCGGCGGGCCAGATATGCCGAGTAATAGCGGTAGGCCACCGCGAAGATCGCGATGACGGCGAGCATGACCACGATGGCGGGCATCCGCAGCGGCCCCCTTCTCTCGCGTCGCCGGGAGGACTCCGTTGCCCGCCCGACAGGCGTACCAGAAGCTACCGAAGGACGGGCCGCTTGATAAGGAGCAGCGGCTGGATTGTTGACACCGGACGCGGCCACCGTGGACGGTTGTCCGCGGGAGGCACGGCATGGAGGACTTCATCCGGCGATGGCGACGGGCCGGGACCGGCGAGCTCTGCTGGCTGGGCGCGGACGGCCCCAGGGGCGTCGCGGTGGTCCCGTTGACCCGCGGGGGTCTGCCCTGTGTGGCCTTCCCGCTCGCCCGGTTGTCCGAGGTGGACGACGTCACGGGTCGGGTCGCCGCGTTCTCCGTGCCCGGACCACCCGATGCGGCGGGCAGGCCCGGGCCGGGGATGGTCGCCGTGGGGCGCGTGCACGTCGAGCACGATCTGGCGGGCGCCGTCTACCAGGAGGAGCTGCTGCATCAGGAGCTGGTCAAGTATCCGCCGACGCGGCTGCGGGCGGACAGCATGCTCGCCCGCCGAGAGAACTGGTGGTGGATCGCGCGGGCGATCGTCGGCCTGGACGTCGACGTCGAGGTGCGGACGCTGCCGCCCCGGCTCACGGCGGACGACGCCCTGCTGGTGCGCGAGGCCGATACCGAGGGGCTGCTCCCCCGCGTGGACGTCGTGTCGGCACGGGACTGGTCGGCCCGCGATGACGTCTCGCTGCTGCTTCCCGCGGCCTGCCCGCCTGGAGCCGGCGAGCAGGCCTACGTGTTCGGCCATCGACACAGTCCCGATTTCGAGCGGTGGGAGACCTGGCACCGGGCCGGAGGGCTGACCGGTCGGACGCTGCGCGTGGCGGACGCGGCAGGCGGGCCGGTCGAGACGATCCGCCCGCACGGCATCCTGGGACGCCTCCACGGTCACCGCACGCTGGCGCGCGACTGCCGAGCCGGCGTCGCGGAGCTGGAGAGCAGGCTCGGCGTCTCCGGCTGAGACACCCGACGAACGGCGGGAGGGCCCGCTCGAACCCGAGCGACGCCCGCCGTCCTCCCTCAGCGGAACTCGTCGACGTGCGCGCGGGCCCACTCGGCGAACGTGATCGTCGAGCCGGTGAGGTCGACGACGGTGGAGGCGGGCTCCGGCGGTTCGTCGAGTCCGGCGGCGAGGATGTCCAGATACCACTCGGCGGCGTCGCCCATCGACGGCGTCAGCTGCTCGACGGCCTCGACTCGGGTCAGCCGGTGGAACGGGATCTCTCGCCCGAGAGCGGCCCCGAGGGCTCGGGCCGCCGACAGTCTCGTGACGACCTCCGGCCCGGTGAGGCTGAGTGCGGTGCCCACCAGGTCGTCCGAGATCAGGGCGGCGGCCGCGACCCCGGCCACGTCCGCCATCGCGATCGGCACGCCCGCGGAGTCCGGGTAGGCGTCGCGGATCTCGCCGGTGAGCCGGATCTGATCGGCCCACTGGGTGAAGTTCTCCATGAACTCGGCAGGCCACAGGTGGGTCCACTCGACGCCCGAGGCCTCCACCGCCTCGGCGACACCGCTCCACCAGCTCTCCGGCTCGCCGGACAGGTCGACGATGCGGCGGACGCCTGCCGCGGCGGCCGTCCTGGTCACCTCGTCGACGGTGTCGGGCAGCGGAGCAAGGTACATCCGGTCGACGTCGGCGAACGCCCGCGAGCAGCTCGCCGGGTCGCTCAGGCGACCGACGACCACCTCGACGTGCGCGGGCAGTGCCGCCCGCGCGGGATCGACCGTGAGCGCCCGCACCTGGGCGTCGACGCCGTCGAGCGCGTCGATCACCATCCGCCCGATGTTCCCGGTGGCCCCGGTCACGAGGATTCTCATCAGCTGCTCCCTTGCTCTGCCGCGCTGTGCGGGGTCGGGTCGTCGGGGGTTCTCACGTGGGTCGCTGAGCCGTCCGCGGCGACGGGCACGGTGGCGGACACGATGGACGCAGCGGCGGTGTGCCGCGAAGCCGAGCGGGTCGCGGCCGAGGGTCTCGCGGCGGGCGCCTCCGCGGCGGGTTCCGCGGCGATGTGGAGGGCGTGGACGAGTTCGCGGTACAGCTCGTCGGCGGCGAGCAGGCTCGCATGGGTGCCGGTCGCGCGAATCCGCCCGTGTTCCATGACGACGATCCGGTCGGCGTGCAGGACGGTCGACAGGCGATGGGCGATGGTGACGACGGCGCCGACTTCGGCGCGAGTGCGGAGGCAGGCGGTGATCGCCGACTCCGTAACCGCGTCGATCTGGGCCGTCGCCTCGTCGAGGAGCAGGACGTCGGGTGTGCGCAGCAACGCCCGGGCCAAGGCGATGCGTTGCCGCTGACCGCCGGAGATCGCCGCCGCCGACAACGGGGTGTCCAGTCCTTCGGCGAGGGAGTCGACGTGCTCGGCGAGCAGGACGTCGCCGAGGACGCGGCGTAGTTCGTCGTCGGTGGCGTCGGATCGGGCGAGCGTCAGGTTCTCGCGGATCGTCCCCGGGACGACCGGCGTGTCCTGCTCCACATAGGCGAACCGTCCTCGCACCTCGTGCGGGGTCAGCTCGCTGTACCGGCGGCCTGCCGCCGTGAGGTGGCCGCTGTCTGGTTCGAGGAATCGCAGCAGCAGGGAGAACACCGTCGTCTTGCCCGCCCCTGAGGGACCGACGATGGCGAGGTGACCTCGTCTCGGCACGCTGAGACTGACCTCGCGGACGGCGGGTTCGCTGCCGTGCTCGTAGGAGGCGGTGACCGACTCCAACCGGATCAGCGCGTCGTCGCATGCCTCCGGCGGGCTGGGCGTGGGCATGAGCGGCGTGGGGTCCCGCCGGTCCGTCCGGCGCGCGGGTCCCCCGTGTTCGTCGGCGCCCGCACGCCCGTCGAGCCTCGGCCGATCTCCGGGCCCTTGCCCGCCCGCGCAGGCGGAGCCCGCCGAGGCCGCCTCGGCGGGAAGGTCCTCGATCTCCCGGATGCGCGCGGCGGCGGCGATGCCCGACTGGACCGACGTCACCTCCCCCGCGAGCCCCATGACCGGGCCGAGGAGGTTGACGGAGTACAGGAAGAAGGCGATCAATGTCGAGACGTCCAGCTGACCTGCGGCGACGCGCCAGCCGCCGAAGCCGATCACGCCGATCAACGCCAGTTGGATTCCGGCCGAGGCGATGGTCATGGCGACGGCCTCCCGCCGCACCGCCGCGATTCCGTGCCGGGCGGCGCGCCGGCCGTCGGCGATGACGCGGTGGCCGATCCGTTCCTCCGCCCGCTCGGCCTTGATCGTCCGGAGTGCGCGCAGCGCCCCTTCGATACCGCTGCCGAGCCTGCCGAGCGACTCCTGCGCACGCTGCTGCTCGGTGGCGATCGCGGGCATGAGCGCCAGGAAGACCAGCGAGACGAGGGTGATCGCGCCCGCGGCGACCGCGAGCAGGGGGAGGTCGAGGATCGCCAGCATGACCAGCGTGCCGACCAGCACCACCGTGCCGTCGATGATCCCGATGACGCTGGAGGAGGCCGCCTCACGCAGCAGCACGGTGTCGGAGGTGACCCGGGTGACCAGTTCTCCGACGGGTCGCCGGGTGAGCGGGAGCAGCGCGGCTCGCAGGTAACGACGAATCAGTGATCGGCGGGCGTCGAACACCAGCCGCTCCGCGACGGTCCCGACGAGCATCGACTGCCAGACGTTCGCCACGATCCCCGCGACGAGCAGGGCCAGGAGCAGGGTGACGGGGCCTGCCAGGCTCGCCTCGCCGCTCAACGAGTCCAGTACCCGCTTGATGATCATCGGGGTGGCCAGGTCCATGCCGGAGGCGACCAGCGACAGCAGCAGCGCGCCGATCAGCGACCGCCGGTGGGGCCGAGCGAAGCTCCACAGCAGCCGAAGGCCAGATCCACGCCGCTCCGCTCGGCCCGAGCTGACCGTTTTTGAGTCAATCACGACTCAAAGTAGGTCATGTGAGCCCGATTTTGTCAAAGCGAATGGTGCCTTCGCTACATTGCTGCGCATGGAAAGGGCAGCGGAGGCGGAGTCGCGAACACGGACCCGGACACGCCACACGATCCTGGACGCGGCGGTCGGCGTGTTCAGCTCGGACCCGGCGGCCTCGCTCGCCGAGGTGGCCGCCGCCGCCGGGGTGGCCAGGAGCACCGTGCAGCGGTACTTCCCCGAACGCGCCGACCTGCTGACGGCCCTGTCCGATCACGCGACCGAGCGCGTCGCGGCGGCCGCTCGCCGCGCACGGCTGGACGAGGGGTCCGCTCCCGACGCGCTGTCGCGCCTGGTCCAGGAGTACTTCGACCTCGGTGACATCCTGATGCTCGTCACCACCGGCCCGCCCGGTGATGGAACGGGCGCCGACGACGGGACGTGGGCCGACGAGGCGTTCGACGCCCTTCTCGCCCGCGGCCATGCCGCCGGGACGATCGATCCCACGCTCCCGGCCGAGTGGATCGGTCAGCTTCTCTGGTCGACCCTGTACGCGGGCTGGAGTCATCTGCGGACCAACGGCGTGTCGCGGCACGAGGCCTTGACGGTCTGCCTGCGGTCCTTCCTCAAGGCCGTGGCGCCGTGATCGACGGGTGCGGTGATCGACCCGCCGTCGCCTCGGGCCGGGGCGTCGGCGGAGAGCCCGGCGGCAGGCGTCGTCAGGTCCTCGCCGAGGGGCGCTGATCGACCCGCTCCCCGGCGGTCTCCCACCGGCCCCGGATCACGATCACGCCGAGCCGGGCGGGAAGGGTCGGGCGCCGCGTCCGGCCCGGCCCGACTCCGCCCGGTCCACTCCCGTTCCGGCTCTCGGCATCGAACCCGCCACGCTGCTCGACGGCCGTCGGGCCCACCCGCCGCACACCCCGAGGGCGCTCCCGCCCGGTCGCTAGACTCCCCCGATGGCTTCCCCGGTGACGACCGACCCTGAGGTGAGCGAGGCGCTGCAGGTACTGCGCCGGGTGTTCGGCTACGACTCGTTCCGGGGCGATCAGGCCGAGATCATCGACCACGTGATCGGCGGCGGCGACGCCCTCGTGCTGATGCCGACCGGTGGCGGCAAGTCGCTCTGCTATCAGATCCCGGCACTGGTCCGCGACGGTGTGGGCATCGTCGTGTCACCGCTGATCGCGTTGATGCAGGACCAGGTCGACGCGCTGCGGGCACTCGGTGTCCGAGCAGGCTTCCTGAACTCCAGCCAGGACTTCGACCAGCGACGCGCGGTCGAGACGGCCTTCCTCGCGGGCGAACTGGACCTGCTGTACCTGGCACCGGAACGGCTGACCGTCGAGTCGACGCTCCGGCTGCTCGACCGGGGCACGATCTCGCTGTTCGCCATCGACGAGGCGCACTGCGTCGCGCAGTGGGGCCACGACTTCCGTCCGCACTACCTCGAGCTGTCGATGCTGCACGAGCGCTGGCCGGACGTCCCCCGGATCGCCTTGACCGCGACGGCCACCCGGGCCACCCACACCGAGATCGCCACGCGGCTCAACCTCGGCGCGGCACGGCACTTCGTCGCCAGCTTCGACCGACCCAACATCCAGTACCGCATCGGCCTGAAGAACCGCGCCCAGCAGCAGCTGCTCGAACTGCTGCGCACCGAACACGCGGGTGACGCGGGCATCGTCTACTGCCTGTCCCGCAACTCCGTCGAGAAGACCGCACAGTTCCTCGTGGACAACGGCCTCCCCGCGGTGCCGTATCACGCGAAGCTCGACCCGGCCGTCCGCGCGGCGAACCAGGCGCGGTTCCTCCGCGAGGACGGGGTGATCGTGGTGGCCACGATCGCCTTCGGCATGGGCATCGACAAACCCGACGTGCGCTTCGTCGCCCATCTCGACCTGCCGAAGTCCGTGGAGGGGTACTACCAGGAGACCGGCCGGGCCGGGCGGGACGGACTGCCGTCCACCGCCTGGATGGCCTACGGCCTGCAGGACGTCATGCAGCAGCGCAGCATGATCGACTCTTCGGAGGGCGACGCCGCCCACCGCCGCAGGCTCGCCACCCATCTGGACGCCATGCTCGCGCTCTGCGAGACGGTGGCCTGCCGACGCGTCCAGCTGCTGGCGTACTTCGGGGAGCAGAGTTCGCCGTGCGGCAACTGCGACACCTGTCTGACGCCGCCGGAGTCCTGGGACGGCACGATCCCGGCGCAGAAGATCCTCTCGGCGGTGTACCGGCTCGATCGCGAACGCGACCAGCGCTTCGGCGCGGGCCATGTCATCGACATCCTCCTGGGCAGGCGCACGCCCAAGGTCGTGCAGCACGGCCACGACTCGCTGACGGTGTTCGGCATCGGAACGGAGCTACGGGACTCCGAGTGGAGCGGCGTGGTGCGTCAGCTCCTGGCCCAGGGTCTGCTCACGGTGACGGGCGACTATCACGTGCTGGTGTTGACCGAGGCCAGCAATGCGGTGCTCGCCCGGCAACGGGAGGTCCCGCTTCGTCGGGAGCCGGAACGAGCCGCTCGCGCCGCCAAGCAGCCCAGGAGCCGGAAGGGGGCGCCCGCCGCCGACCTCGCCGCCGAGGCCGTGCCGGTCTTCGAACGGCTGCGTGCCTGGCGGTCGGCCGCCGCCAAGGAGCAGGGCGTTCCGGCTTACGTGATCTTCCACGACGCCACGCTCCGAGAGATCGCCTCCCGAGGCCCGTCGACGCTCGCGGAGCTGGGCACGGTGAGCGGCGTCGGCGAGAACAAGCTGGCGAAGTACGGGCAGCAGATCCTCGACACCCTCGGCGAGTGAGGCCCCACCGGCGCGGCGGGCCGCGAACACCGGACGTCGCGCGAGCTGCCCGGGCACGGCGAGGACGGCGACGCGGAGGGAGGTCGCGAGGACGGCCGGAACCGAGACGGTGAACGGCGCCGGGCGGACGTCCCAGCGCGGCGGCGCGGGGATCCGGTCGGTGTGATGCGTCCCCGCGTCCGCGGTCACGATCAGCGGTCGCCGACCACCCGTGCGGGCATCTCCCCCAGGATGCGCATGCCGACGCCTGCCAGCACCGCCGCGCGGCGATCCTGCTCGACCGACGTGGTGGAGTGGGAGGAGAACAGCCGATAGCAGCTCTTCTCGAACAGCCAGATCAGCGACTCGGCCAGCTCGGCGGGCGTCTCCTCGGTCGTCGCCAGCAGCCCCGCCGACCGCCTGCGATCGATCCAGTCCGCGAGGAAGTCGACGAGGCCGGTCAGCCTCTGCTGCCACTGCCGTTGAACGTCGAGGTCTTCGGCCGCCTCGAAACCCCGCCGCAGGATGACGGTGTTCTCCTGCCAGGAGCGGACCGTCTGGTCCACGATGGAGCGCACCTCCGCCGCCACCTGGGAGGCGTGGTCGGCGGCGAGCAGTGGGAAGTCGTCCGGACAGTGGTACCGAGTACGCGCCAACAGCGCGCAGAAGATCTGCGCCTTCGAATCGAAGTAGAAATACAGACTCGGACGTGAGATTCCTGCGCCTTTCGCGATGTCGCCGATGCTGATGGAACGCAACGGGGCGTTGCTCAGCAATCCGGTGAGGCTGTTCAAGATCGCACGTTCTCGACGATCGCCTCGCTCGAATGGAGCAGTCGTCCCCCGAGTGGACCGACGGGACGATCGCTCAAGCGGCACTCGACCATGGTAACGAGCTTCGGTGTCGGCGACCAGCACCGTCTCACCACGCGGCCGACGACTCTACCGCGGCCATCGGCCGCCGCAGGACGCAAGGACGACGGACGTGCCATTCTTTGCGTGCGCTCAAGGCGAATTTTGAGAAAGTATTCATTCACTTACTCGACATTCGCTGACCCGAGGGAACGGGATTTCTCCGACGACCTTCGTGACCGGCTCGGACGAGAGCCGGCGGGGAAGGCGACCCTCGGCCCGGACGCGATTCGGCGGCACGGACCGCGGCGGCCCACGCCGCGACGCGGCCCGCCCCGCTCTTCGGGGCGGGCCGGCCTGCGTGCAGGGAGCGTCCGCAGGGCTCAGGCGTGTCCCCGGCGCAGCGAGAACCAACGGCGTCGGGCGGGCCGCTCCGCGGGCATCGCGTGAGCCCGGCGGGTCCGCCGGGCACGCAGGCCGCTCTCGACTCCCGCGCCTGCCTCCGCCTCGGTGCCGTGACGCGCGTCGGTCGTGCGCGCGGGCCTCCCGGCACCGGGCCTCCCCGCGCCAAGTCGTTCCTCACCGGGCCGTCCCTCACGGGGCCGTCCCTCTCCAGGCCGGGGCAACGGCGATCCCGTCGGCATCGCCGCCGGCGCCGCGGCACGGGCCTCGGCGGTCGCCTCCGCCACGCGAGAGGCTGCCGTCCTTCTCCGGATCGCCTCCTCGGCCCGCCGCTGCTCCCGACCCGCCAGCAGGATGCTCTCCCGGATCCGCTGCTCGGCGAGGTACGCCCCCGGGTCGTAATGCCTGCCCGGTCGGGTCGCCTCCCGACGGGCCTCCCGAGAGGCCCTGAAGTCGTCGAGTTCACTCATGAGTGATCCCCCGTCTCTGTGAAAGACCGTGAGACCCGTGCGTCCCACACGGCCTCGATCCCGCAGGCCCGTCACCCGCCCGCCGAGAGCCGGGCCGGGCCCTGTGATCAGCCTGCGACCGTCGTGATCATGTGAACAGGGGCGAAAGGCCTCGTTCCCGTGCCGGAAGACTCTGATCTCCCGGCGCAGCCCGACGATGTTCCGGCGCAGCCCGACGCGGATCGCCCGCCCGGTGCCGCGGACCCGCACCGCCCTCTGGCACGCTGCGATGCCGTCGAGAACCTGCTCGCCCGCGGGCTCATCCGCCGACCCCTTCGGCCAGCAGGGATTCGGTCGTCTCCTCCTCCGTCATGCCGGGCGGGATGACGATCACGGGGCATCGCGCATGCCGGATGCACGCCGCGCTCACCGAGCCGACGAGCGAGGCGTAGGCCCGTCCATGGCCGTGGCTGCCCAGCACCAGCACCGCCGCGTCCTGCGCCGCGTCCAGCAGCACGGTCGCAGGCGGCCCCTCGATCACCTCTTGTCGAATGTCGACGTCGTCCAACCCGGTGGGCTCGCCTGGCGCGACGGAACCGGGACCCGACGGACCCGTGACCTTCTCCACCGCCTCGGCCACGGCCTCGCGCAGACGCTCGACATGGTCCTGTCGGGCGTCGCCGGGGTCCACCAGCACCGTCGCGGGACCGGCAGCCATCGGCACGAAGTGCCAGGCACTGACGGCGTGGATCTGCCGTCGACGGGCCTCACCCTGCGCCAGCACCCAGGCGAGCGCGGCGACGCTGGCCGCCGAGCCGTCCACGCCGACGACGATCGGTCTTCTCCCCTCGACGCGGTCGGGCGTCTCCTCACTCATCGGCGGCTCTCCCTCCTCGGACGTCTCGACCAGAGACGGCTCCAGCGGCGATCGCCGATCAGGCGATCGGGCGGTGTCCCCGTACCGGCGGACGTGTGCGGTCGTCTCTTCTCCAGGCTCGCGCCGACCCGGTGGTCGCGACCACGGGCGCCCGCCCCGTCCTCACCGGGGCCTTCGACCCTGTCGTCATCGGACCCCGCCGGCCGTCGAACAGCCGCGGCGCGCCGGCCGGGGCGGACCCGCCGCCGCGGGCCGCCCAGCGGCTCCTCTCGCCGGCCTCCCACCGGTCGTGGAACGGGCTGCGCGGCGGTGTGCGCACCGGTGCGGCGGCCCGGCCCGCACGACGTCATCGTTCGACGCCCCGCCGGACCACCACCTGAAGCCGCCCGGCACGGCCCGCCACGCCTCGGCCGTCGCTACGGCCCGGCCGAGGGATCTCGGGCCGCCGTCGCGTTCGTCTGCCTGTCTCGGCCCGGCGGGGGAATGACCACGACCGGGGTGTGGGCGTGTCGAACGACGGCCGCGCTGCACGAGCCCAACAGCATCTCCCGCAGGAATCCGCCGCGATGGGAGCCGACCACGAGCAGTTCTCCGTCGGCGGCCGCGCCGAGCAGGACGGCGGCGGGCGTGCCGGGCACGGCGCGCGGCACCACCTCCACGTCGTCGCCCTCGCGTTCGCGGGCCTTGGCGATCTGGCGGTTCAGCAGCGTGGCGCTCTCGCTGACGGCCGCTTCCGGTTCGGTGAAGGCGAACTCGGCGAGCGGCTCGCGCCGCCAGGCGTGCAGAGCGTGGACACGGCTGTCTCGCCTGCGTGCCTCCTGAATCGCCCAGATCAGGGCGGCGACGCTCGCCTCGGAGTCGTCGACCCCGACCACGATGTCCTCTCGCGTCTCGTTCATGTCGCTGCCACTCCCTCCCGTCCCTGCGAGCCGCACGGGCGCCCGCGCGTCGGCGTCGGACGCCGTCTGCCGAGCGTGGCCCGTCCGTGACGAGCGCCAGGCGCCGTCGCCCGTCAGCCTCCCGGACACGCGATCACGCGCACAGAGGACAAGGACCCCGGTCACGTCCGCCGCGCCTGCCGCCAGTCCTGTGCCGGTCGTCCGAGGCCTGACCGGCGGGTCCGACGCTGAACGACCGGACGGTGTCCGGCCGCGCCGGGCGAGACCGACGCCGCCCCGCCCGCAGCCTGCGGCGGGCTCGCGAGCCGCGTACCGAGGCGGACCCGATGCCTGCGGACCTCCACGGATTCGAGGACCCCGGCGGGGGTGGTGACGGCGGGGGTCAGAGTCGAGAGACCCGCGATGCGGCGTTCACCGGAACCGGCGCATGATCGGCGCGGGACCGGCCTCGATGCCCTCATCGCCGCTAGACTCGCGGTTCGAATGCCACGTCATCGTCGCCAGCGGAGCCCGTCGATGTCCGTCACGCCGCCCACCCCGCCCGCGGACCAGGCCGAGGTCTCGGTCGGGACGGGCAGATCCGGCGGCCCGGCGGATCGTGCGCTGGTCGAGGCCGTGTTGGCCGTCGCCGCCGGGGCCGACCTCGAATCGACGCTGCGGCAGATCCTGCGATCGGCGTTGGAACTGGTCGGTGCGGACTGCGGGGCGTTCACGGCGGCCGGGGCGGACCGGCCCGGCGACTCGGTCTACGTCGGGATCGACGCGCCAGGCTGGCATCGACTGACCCACTCGGTCCCACCCGTCCCGGTCGGCAAGGCGACCCGGCACCCTGGCACCGAGGACGACGAATCCCGGCAGGCCGCCTCGATGCTCGCCGTCCCGGTCGGTGTGCGGGCCGAGGTCTACGGCAGCCTGACGCTCGTCGGGAAGAGCGGCGGCTTCACCCGAGGTGACGAGGAGCTGCTCACCGGACTGGCCTCGGCCGCCGGGATCGCGGTGGCCGACGCCCGCCTCGTGGAGGAGGAACGTGACCAACGCCGCTGGGCGGCGGTCGAAGGTGAGATCACCACCGAACTCATCGCGGGCGCCTGCACCGAGGACGCCTTCGATCTGCTGGCCCGCCGCAGCCTCGAATCGACCGAGGCGGATCTGGCGCTGGTGCTGCTGACCGAACGCGACTCCCCGACGCTGATGGTCGTGGGTGCCGCGGGCGCGGCAGCCGGGCGGCCTGCCGAGCGCGTCGACCGGGCGGCGCTGCTCTCGACGGCGGAACCCGCTTCGGGTGGAGCGACCGTGCTGGGGGCGGCGGACCTGGCCGCGACGACCGCGCTGGGCCGCATCGCGGGCGGTCTGTCGCTGGGGTCGGCGGTCGTCGTGCCGCTGGGCGGCGTGGTCGAGCCCACCGGCGCCCTACTGGTGGCACGGGCGGCGCGGCGCGCACCGCTGCCCGTCGGACGCATTCCGGCCATGGCGGCCTTCGCCGATCAGGTATCGCTGACCCTCCAACTCGTCGAGCGGCAGCGCACCCGGCGGGAACTCGATCTGCTGGCCGATCGGGAGCGGATCGCCCGCGAGCTGCATGATCAGGTGATTCAGCGGCTCTTCGCCATCGGGCTGGCCCTCCAGCGGACCGTGGCACGCAATGCCGATCCGCTGGTGTCCGAACGGATTCACGAGGTGCTCGACGCGCTCGACGAGACGGTCCGGGAGATCCGCACCTCCATCTTCGACCTCCACGCCGAGGCCGGGGGCGAGGCCGGGCCGCGCCGACGGCTCGCCGATGTCGTGTCCGAGCTGACCCGGGACACGACGTTGTCCGCCGTCGTCCGGACGTCGGGTCCGGTGGACGCCCTGGTGCCGGCCGCACTGGCCGGGCACGCCGAGGCCGTGGTGCGCGAGGCGGTCACCAACGTGGTGCGGCACGCGGAGGCCCGCCGGGTCACGGTGACCGTGGAGGTCACCGACCACCTGCTGATCGACGTGCTCGACGACGGCATCGGACTGCCCGACGACGTGGCCCGCAGCGGTCTGCGCAACCTCGCCGAACGGGCGACCGAGGCAGGCGGCTCCCTCGTGGTCGCCGCCGCCCGACCGCACGGCACCCGGCTGTCCTGGCGGGCGCCGCTGCGCGGTGCCGCACCCCGGCGCCGCGACTGAGTCCATCGAGGACTGTTCGCCGCCGACGTCGCCTCGCGATCGACTCGGCGGAGCCGTTTCGACCAGGTGGTGGCGGACGGGTCGGCGGCGCGGGGCGGCCGACGGTCACGGAGAGTGATCCGGCTCGGGATCCGGCGGTGTCGAGCGGTGCAGCCGGGTGGCGAGGACCGCGGCCTGCGTCCGCCGCTGCATGCCGAGCTTCGCCAACAGATGCGAGACGTAGTTCTTCGCCGTCTTCTCCGCGAGGAACATCCGCTGGGCGATCTCCCTGTTGGTCAGGCCCTCGCCGATGAGTTCCAGGACCGTGCGCTCCTGATGGCTGAGCGCATGCAGCGGATCGGTCTCCTCGCGTTCGCGACGCAGCCGGTTGAGCAGCGCCGTCGTGGTGTGCGGGTCCAGCAGGGAGCCGCCCGCCCCCACCACGCGCACGGCCGTGACGAGGTCGCCGCCCCGGACCTCCTTCAGGACGAAGCCTGCGGCACCGGCCATGACCGCGTCGAACAGGGCCTCGTCGTCGGAGTAGGAGGTGAGCATGAGGCAGTTCAGCCCGGGCATCGTCGATCGCAGCTCGCGACACAGCTCCACGCCGTTGCCGTCGCCGAGCCGGACGTCCAGGACCGCGACGTCGGGCCTGGACGCCGGGATGCGGACCAGTGCCTCGGCCACCGAGGACGCCTCGCCGACGACCTCCAGATCGTCCTGATCCTCCAAGAGGCGAGCCAGGCCGAGCCGGACGACGTCGTGGTCGTCGACCAGGAACACAGTCGTTCGCACCGATGGTCACCGTCCGTTCTCTCGGTCCACGTCCTCTGCCACCGTGCCGCAGGCGGACCGGCGATGCCACCGCCGAATTCGCGAGGGCCGCGACGCCGCGACGCCGCGGAACCGGCCAGAACGGAGAAACGAGCCGGAATCGGGCGTCGACCTGCACCGACGGCGCTCCGCCACCGTTCGACACGCTCATCCCCCTTCTGGTGAAGGACCACCGATATACCTCTTTCGGGGGTACCACCGGCCCGCCGAACGAATAACGTCGGCATCACGAGGAATGCGCTTCCCCTACAGCGGACAGGACGTCGTGCGCCGCATTCCTCGAATACCCCTGCCCTCGAACAGCCTTTCCGCGGACCACGCGACGAGGACGAACACGGCTGCCCACCACCCGAACACTCGATCGACGCCACACCACGTCCCCCTGCATGACGAGAAGGAGTCGACCCGACATGAGCTATCGGAATCTCGCGAGAATGAGCGCGGTGGTGCTGCTGGCCGCAGGCACCACCGCAGGCCTGGGCACCGCCGCGGCGGCGGACTCCACCACCGCCGAGGAGCCCGCCGCGGTCTCCCCCGGCCTGGTGTCGGCCATGGCCGCCGAGTTCGGCATCGACGAGCGACAGGCCGAGATTCGACTCGCCCAAGAGGCCGACGCGATGGCCGCGGCCCCGGCGGCGGAGACGGCGGCGGGTGACGCCTTCGGCGGCTCGTGGTTCGACCCGACCTCGGGCGACCTGATCATCGGACTGACCGATCCTGGTCAGGCCGACGAGGTTCGGGCGGAGGGTGTGCGCACCGTGCCGGTCGAGCACAGCCTGGCCACGCTCGACGCGGCCAAGGACGAGATCGACGCGCTGTCTCGCGTCGAGGCCGCCCCGCTCGGGATCGCGGGCTGGCGGGTCGACCTCGAGACCAACCGCGTCGTGGTCGACGTCGTCGCGGGCGCCGAGGGACCCGAGGTCGACGCCTTCCTGGCGGCCGCGACCGCGACCGGCCCGGTGACGGTGGCCGAGGTCGCCGAGGGCCCGGAGACGTTCGCGGCGGGCACCGTCGGCGGCGACCCGTACATCATCAACGGCAACACCCGCTGTTCGATCGGCTTCTCCGTGCACGGCGGCTTCGTCACCGCCGGACACTGTGGCCGCGTCGGCAGCTCGGTCACCGGTTGGGACGGCTCGGCGATGGGCTCCTTCGCGGGCTCCTCGTTCCCCGGCGACGACTACGGCTGGGTGCGGATCGGCCACGGCTGGTGGACCGAACCGGTCGTTCTCGGCTGGGGCACCGTCAGCGACGTGCTCGTCCGGGGCTCGAACGTCGCGCCGGTCGGCTCCTCGGTCTGCCGTTCCGGCTCCACCACCGGCTGGCACTGCGGGACCATCCAGGCCTTCAACGTCACGGTGAACTACAGCCAGGGTGCCGTGCACCAGATGACGCAGACCAGCGTGTGCGCCGAACCGGGCGACTCGGGCGGCTCCTACATCACCGGTGATCAGGCCCAGGGCGTCACCTCCGGTGGCTCGGGCAACTGCACCACCGGCGGCCGGACGTTCTTCCAGCCGGTGAACGAGATCCTGTCCGTGTACGGGTTGAGCCTGGTCACGGCCTGATCCGAGGTCGAGGCGTCCCGCACGGACGGGTGTGATCGTCTGCGGGTCGACCAGCACGCCGAGCCGGGGCGGCGCCGAGCACCAAGGCGGCGCCCCGGCCTCGTCGTGGGCCGACGTCACCGGGGCGGCGCGGGCTGTCGGGGCTGTCGGGGCTGTCGGGGCTGTCCGAGGTGACTTCGGGCGTGCTCCGCGACCGCAGGCGCGCAGACGTCCGGCGCTGCGGGACGGTGCTCGCGCCCCGATCACGGGTCGGTTCTCCTCGCCTGAAGCTCAGTGCGGAGCAGACCGGAACGGCAACGCCGGAATCAGGCCGGCGGGAACGCTTCGCGCACCACGACGTCGCCCGATCGAGCGAAGATCAATCGATGCCGAGGGCGCCCTGTCGATCACATGATGTGATCGCCGGGTGAGGATGTCACCGCTCCAGCAGGTGGCGCGGCGGTCACTGCTCGCCGCGGATCGCGCCGCCGGGGCTCGGGATTCGCTGTCGGCGGCCGCCGCGTGCCTGGACGAGGCTCTGCTCCTCACGACCGACGCACTCGCGGGAGCGACGGCGCCCGGCGTCGAACACGGGCTGATGCTCCTTCACCTGGCGCGCGAGACGATCACGGACGAGACGCTGCGCCTCGAACAGGCCGAACACGTCATCCTCGGCTTCCACGCCGCGCTGACCACGGGAGACCGTCCGATCACGGACCCGGCGGGCGGTCCCGAAACTCGTCGGGCGGATACGCCGGCGGCCGTCGAACAGCCGGATCGGAGGCCGTCGGCGGACGCCTCCCCATGCGGACGGGACCGGCCGGGCGTCGCCTCGACCCTGGGCAGGTGGCAGGGCCGCACGGCCACCGAGCATGTGCTCGACGAGGGTCGTGCCATCGGCAGAGCCCCGGCACGACGGAAGAAGGAGCCGATCCGCGAAGTACGCGCCGTCGAGGAGCTGGATCGACTATTCGACGATCTGTCGGTCAACGGGAGTGACGTGCAGCTCGACTCCTACATCGGACGGCTGCTCAGGCTGCCGGACGGCACGACGATCGGCTACCGCACAAAGTCCAAGACGACGGTCGAGCCAACGATCGACATCAAGATTCCCGGCGGTCGATCGCTGAAGATTCATGTGAACAAGCAAACGTGGAGTATCTGATGCTGGACGAACTGCGCACCGTGCTGCTCGACGCGGCCGAGGACGACTGGGTCTACTTCGCCGAGCTCGAGAGCATGATCCTGGAGATCACCGGCTCATCCGACGATCTGCTTCGCCGAGCAGGCGAGGCCGCCGTCCAATTCGTCCGCGACGGCACCATCATCCCCGGAACCCTCACCGAAACCCACGGCTTCACCCCCTGGCCCACCACACCCGACGAATCCGCCGACCGCATCCACCACGAGGTCACCACCATGATCCGCCACGGCCAAGACCCCCTGCCCGGCCAGATCTGCTGGTTCGACATCCCCGACCAGACGCCGGAGTGAACCGCCCAGCCGGCGTCGTACGCATCGGGACTCCGGTTCGACCGCCCAGGAGAGGCGAGCCGACGCGGGCGGCCACCGGCCGAGCGGCCGCGTCGCCCCGGCCCGAGCGCCCGCGTCGACCGCGCCGGGGCGGCGGCTATCGTCGGCGGCATGGAGCAGCGGGTTCTGGGCAGGACGGGTCGGCCGGTGTCGGTCGTGGGGCTGGGCACCTGGCAGCTGGGTGCCGACTGGGGCCGGGTGGACGACGACGCGGCGACGGCGGTACTGGCGGCGGCGGTGGAGTCGGGCGTCACGATGTTCGACACGGCCGACGTCTACGGTGACGGGCGCAGCGAGCGCCTGATCGGCCGATTCCTGGCCGACAACCCCGGTCTCGACATCCTGGTGGCCACCAAGGCGGGCAGGCGGGCCCCGCTGGACCCGGCGCGGTACACGGTGGACAACCTGCGTTCCTGGGTGGACCGCTCTCGGTCGAATCTCGGCGTCGAACGGCTCGATCTCGTGCAGCTGCACTGCCCGCCCACGGCCGTCTATCACTCCGACGGTGTGTTCGACGCGCTGGACACGCTGGTGGCCGAGGAGCGGATCGCCGCCTACGGCGTCAGCGTGGAGACGTGTGCGGAGGCGTTGACGGCCATCGCGAGGCCGGGCACGGCGTCGGTTCAGATCATCCTCAACGCCTTCCGACGCAAGCCGTTGGAGGAGGTCCTGCCCGCGGCGCGGCGCTCGGGGGTGGGGATCATCGCGCGCGTGCCCCTGGCCTCGGGGCTGCTCTCGGGCCGATACACCGTGAACACCGAGTTCGCCGTCGACGATCATCGGGCCTTCAACCGCGACGGCTCGGCCTTCGACGTCGGCGAGACGTTCTCGGGCGTCGACTTCGCCACCGGGGTGGCGGCGGCGCGGGAGTTCGCGGCGCTGCTGCCCGAGGGGAGCACGCCCGCCGAGGCCGCGTTGCGGTGGGTGCTCGACCAGCCCGGCGTGACCACCGTGATCCCCGGCGCGCGGACCCCGGAGCAGGCTCGGTCCAACGCCTCGGCCGCCGCGCTGGCGCCGCTGTCCGAGGCGGTGTCGGCGGGTGTGCGGGAGATCTACGACGAGCGTATCCGGGCGTCGGTGCACGGCCGCTGGTGATCCGGGCGTTCCTCGCCCGTCGACGCCGAGCCGTCGGAGTCGGCTTCGCGCGGCCGCATCCCACCCGCCATCAATTGCAAGCGACGACTTGCACGAGCGCGACTCTCGTGCAAGTCTGACCTTGCACATCGATAGGCATGTGCGGTCCGACGACCCGAAGGAAGACCATGATCCCCGAACTGATCCGCCGTGAGATCCACATCGCCGCGCCGCGCGATCGCGTGTGGACGGTGCTCACCGAGGCCGACCACCTGGCCGCGTGGTTCACCTTCGACGGCGCCGAGATCGACCTGCGGCCGGGCGGCGCGCTGGTGCTGCGTTGGAAGGAACACGGCGCCTTCCACGGCGTCGTCGAGGCGGTCGAGCAGCCGCACCGGCTCGCGTTCCGCTGGGCACTGCTCCCGGACGTCCCGGCGGGAGAAGGCAACGCCACGCTCGTCGAGTTCACCCTCGTCCCGGACAGGGAGGGCACGCGCGTGCAGGTCGTCGAGCGGGGCTTCCGCGAACTCGCGGGGTCCGACGAGGAGCGCTCGCGGCATGTCCGGGACAACGAGCAGGGCTGGGAGGGCGGATTCGCAGGTCTTCGCGACTACGTGGAGTCGCGGACGGCATGACGGAGGAGGAGACCCTCGCGGCGCTGGCCGATCCGACACGACGCCGCATCCTCGACGAGCTCGCCACGCTCGGTGAGGCCAGCGCCACCGCACTGGCCGCACCGCTGCCGGTGAGCAGGCAGGCCGTCGTGCAGCACCTGGCGGTCCTGGAACGAGCGGGCCTGGTCAGCGGCCGCCGCCACGGCCGCGAGGTCCGATTCACCGTGCGACCGGATGCCCTGACCAGCACCGCGAGCTGGCTCACCCGGCTCGCAGACCGGTGGGACGCGCGTCTGATCGCGATCAAGCGGCTCGCCGAGGGCGACGCGACGGACGTCGGCGCGGGCGACGAACCGACGACCGAGGCCGGGAACGCGGACTGATCGACGCCGCACACCATCCCAGGCGGCGCACCGGTCGGCCAGCCGGCCGGACGACGGGGCAGCCCGGCCTCCCACCCAGGAGGCCGGGTCTTCGACGGCCCGCACCACTCGACGTCGTCGTGTCGGGCGCGTCACCCGTCGCGCTGCCGCCCGCTCGTTCCATCGGCTCCACTCGATCGATATCTTGCAAGAATAGAACACGCGTTCGATAGTCGTGTCATGGTCATTCTCGTGCTCACCGTCCTCGCCGCCTACGCCCTGCTCGCCACACACACGGTGTTCGATCTCAGGGCCGTCGGAGTCCTCCGGCCGGGTTCGCATCCGGGATCGTTCCGTCCGGAACAGTCCCGGCCTGCCCGGCGCGGGCGCCTCAGCGGGTTGATGCTCGTCGACACCGCCGCGTCGGCTCGGCAGCCCCGGTGGCGGACACCAACCGCCGAGCAGGGTGCGGTGGTCTCGGTTCTGGCGGGAGCCTCCGGCGGCTCCCTGGTCGCGAGCCCAGGCGCGACCACGCGCCGCGGAGCACCCTGCCCCGGTCCGGTGCCGAGGGTGCGGTCGCAAGCCGAGGCGGGCAGCGCCGTCCGACTACGCGCGCCGCCCGCCGGTGACCCTGCGGCCTGTGGTCCTGCTGATGGGGCGGCGGCGCCGACGGCCGTCGTGCACCGCGCGCACCGCGATGTCAGGGCATCTCGGCGCGATACCGGTCAGTCTGCCGCCTTCTCAGCCGCGCTCGGCGCCGTCGATGCGGTACCGCAGCAGGGCGCAGTCACCGACGGCCCGCGTCTCGACCAGGGTCATCCGATTCGCCGCGTCCTGTGGGAAGGCGGCCGGCCCGACGAATCGGGGCGCGGCGGCGTCGCCGACGAGGAACGGGGCGATCACCAGGTGCAGCTCGTCGACGAGGCCCGCGGCCAGGAACGCGGTGTGCACCCGGCCGCCGCCCTCCACCATCAGCCGTCGCACCCCGCGCGCCGCGAGATCCGCGAGCAGGACGTCGAGGTCCAGCGGGTCGCCCGCGTCGATCACCGAGGCCGCCGATCCCATCCGGGCCGTCACCGCCTCGGCTTCGCCGCTCGGCACGTACACGAGCCGCGCGGCGTCTCCGACGGTGAAGAACCGAGCCGTCGGGTCGAGCTCACCCGAGGCCGTCATGGTCACGCGCACCGGGCTCGGCGGCAGCCCACGCCGCACCCGCTCCGCGCGGCGGCGCTCCGAGCGCACCAGCAACCGGGGGTCGTCCCGACGAATCGTGTTCGCGCCCACCAGGATCGCGTCCACGCCGGCGCGTACCTCGTCCACCCGGTCGAGGTCGGCCGCACCGGAGAGCAGCAGGCGTTGCCCGCTCGCGTCGTCGAGATAGCCGTCGACCGAGCACGCCGCCGAGGCCAGCACATAGGGGCGAGGTGACACGCATTCCCCTTCCACGCGAGAAGGCGGGCGGGCGGCCCGCCGTCACCGACTGATCGGACGGCCCCGACGCGGACGAGGCCGTCGGTTCCAGCGCCTACGGCGCCTGGGCGGATCTCACGACGCCACTGTTCGCCATTCCACGTCGGCCTGAAACACGGCAGAACGTCCCGAGGCCGCCCGGTAGACTTCCCGACCATGGCACCGCCCGCTAAGAAGGTATCGCTGACCGGTATCAAGCCCACCGGCGAACCGCATCTCGGCAACTACATCGGCGCGATCCGCCCGGCCCTGGAACTGACCGCCGACTACGAGTCGATGTACTTCATCGCCGATTATCACGCCCTCACCACGCTGCGTGATCCGGCGCTGCTGCGGCAGTACACCCGATCGGTGGCCGCCACCTGGATCGCGGCCGGGCTCGACCCCGAGCGCACGCTGCTCTACCGACAGTCCGACGTGCCGGAGATCTTCGAGCTGAACTGGGTCATGTCCTGCCTCACCGGCAAGGGCCTGATGAACCGGGCGCACGCCTACAAGGCCGCGAGGGATCGCAACGAGGAGGCGGGCCGCGGCGACCTCGACGCCGGGGTCAACATGGGACTGTTCAACTACCCCGTGCTGATGGCGGTGGACATCCTGAGCATGAACGCCGACGTGGTGCCCGTCGGCAAGGATCAGGTGCAGCACGTCGAGATCGCCGCCGACATCGCGGGCTCGTTCAACCACGCCTACGGGTCGAGCTATCGGTTCACCGTGCCCAAGGCCCTGGTCCCGGCGGCTGACGACGGCCGGACGCTTCCCGGCACCGACGGCCGCAAGATGAGCAAGTCCTACGACAACACCATTCCGCTGTTCCTGCCGTCGGGAAAGCTGAAGAAGCTGGTCCGTCGGATGCCGACCGACAGCACCCCGGTGGAGGAGCCGAAGAACGCCGACGAGTCCTCGGTGTTCCAGATCCTCGCGCAGTTCGCGAGCGAGGAGGTCACGACCGACACCCGGGCACGGTTGGCGGCGGGCGGAGTCGGCTGGGGCGAGCTGAAGAACCAGCTGTTCGAGGTGCTCGACGAACAGCTGGCGCCGATGCGGGAGCGCTACGACGCGCTGATCGCGCCGGACAGCGAGTTGGACTCGATCCTCGCGGCCGGGGCGGCGAAGGCTCGGGACCGAGCCGTGCCGGTTCTGCGTGAGGTCCGTGCGGCCATCGGAATCTGAAGTCGCACGGCGGCGGGCGGTTCACGACGCCGAGCGGCCCGCCGCAGGCGACCACGGGCGGCCCGCCACCGACCACACCGAACGCCGCCTGCCCGTGGCGCACGATGCTCAGCGCCCCGCCGTCCATCAGGCCGAGCGGCCCGCCGCCCACAGGGATGAACGGCCCGCCCTGACCACGTTGCGCGGCCGGCCGCCGCTCACGACGCCGAGCGGCCCGCCGCCCACCACACTGAGCGGCCCGCCGCCCACCACACTGAGCGGCCCGCCGCTGTGACGCGCTCTTCGCGACCGGCCCCGCCGACGACGCCCGACCTCCTCTGGTACGTCAGCTACGGCAGCAACATGTGTGCCGACCGCCTGCGGTGCTATCTGGCGGGCGGCATCCCGCCGGGGACGACACACCGTTATCCGGGTTGCCGCGACCCACGACCGCCGCGCGCCGGCGTCGGCTGTCTGTTGCCGGGCGGCGTGTACTTCGCCACCGAATCCCCGGTGTGGGGCGGTGGACGGGCCTTCTACGATCCCGAGCTCCCCGGCCCCGCCGCCGCGCGGGCATACCTCGTCACCGCCGAGCAGTTCGCCGATCTCACCGCACAGGAGATGTACCGCGAACCCGGCGCCGATCTGGATCTGCGTCCTGTCCTGAGTTCGGGCAGACAGCACCTCGGCCCCGGTCGTTACGAGACCCTGCTGCACGTCGGTGAGCGCGACGGTCTCCCGATGCTGACCTTCACCGCGCCGTGGCGAGCCGCCGAGGTCGACGGCGTGGCACCCTCGGCCGGCTATCTGCGGATGCTGCGCTCCGGGCTCGGTGAGGCACACGGCTGGGACGTCGATCGGTCGGGGCGTCATCTGGCCACGCTGCCCGGTGTGGGCCGCTGGACGGCGCGCTCGATCGCCGAACTCTGAAAAGACGTCGTCCGCCCCCGTGGTCGCCCGCGAGGTGGGGCACGGGGATCGGGGAGTCAACCGAGTCGACCGTTCGTGCGACCTGCGGCACCGCGCCGCTCAGGAGGCCCTGCTCGACCGGCTGTCGGCGAATCGCGTGACGTAGCGGCGCTGCCAGGGTGTCTCGACGGCGTGCCGGTCGTAGTGCTGCCGGACATAGCCGACGGCCGCCTTCGGCGGCACCCCGTCGATCACCGCCAGGCAGGCCAGCGCGGTGCCGGTTCGACCCCGGCCGCCGTCGCAGGCGATCTCCACCCGCTCGGTGTCGGCTCGCCGCCAGGCCTCGCGGAGAAGCTCGCGGGCCAGCGCTCGATCTCGGGGCAGCAGGAAGTCCGGCCAGGGCAGCAGTCGGCTCTCCCAGGCGACGGGCGGCGGCGTCCTGCCCAGCAGGTAGACCGCGAAGTCGGGTGTCGGCCCCGATGGCAGCGGCCTGCGTAGCCCTCGGCCTCGGACCAGCCGTCCGGAGGGCAGCCGGAGTACGCCCGGACCGTCCGGCGACCAGTGATCCAGCACGCGACCGACTCTAGACTCGCCCGGCCGCGTGGCCGACGGGCGATGAGCCCGCACCTCGGCCGCCGTCGACGGCGAGAATCTGTTCGGCCCTGGGCAGGAGGTCCGGAGCCGGACGGCGACAGCGCGACAGCGCCGATCATGTCTGCGGAGACCGATGCCTTGGTACAGCAGGGCTCCACCACGAGTAGAAGGTGCGGCCGGCTCCGCCCGCAGGGGCGCGACGGGCGACAGTCCGACGCAGGGTGGCCATGGGCTACAACCCGACGCGGAGATGCGCCGGGCGACAGCCGGAGGCCAGAGGCGAGGGGCCGACGAGCGACTGCGCGACGGGTGACGAGCCACAACCTCGAACCTCAGCGCACAGCGCAGCACGCACAGCGCATCGCGGCAGATGAGTTAGGACGACGACGCGAGATACGCCGCCGACGAGACGCCCGACACCCGACACCGACGCGACGACGCCGCTGGGCGGTGCCCGTCGGACGCTCGTGAGTTCCGGGCAGGGCCGCGCGCGGACGGTCGGGGGCGCGGGTGTCGATCACCGCGCCGGACTCGGCCGTCCGGTCAGTCCGGTGCCCGGCCGCCACGGGTTCCGATGCCGATGTGACGGAAACCCGCCTCGGCGAGGATCACCTCGTCGAGCAGGTTGCGGGTGTCCACGACGACGGGCTGTGCCGTGGCGGCGGCCAGCAGTGGCCAGTCCAGGTCACGGAACTGCGGCCACTCGGTCAGCACCACCAGTGCCATCGCGTCGTCGGCGACGGAGTACGGATCGTCCATCACCCGCACTCCGCTGCCGGCGTCGAGGGCGATCCGGTCGGCGGCGCTGATGCCCGGATCGTGCGCGCGGATCAGCGCACCCTGCCTGGCGAGCGCCTGCACCACGGCGACGGCGGGGGAGGCCCGTAGATCCCCGGTGCCCGCCTTGAAGGCGAGTCCGAGCACGCCGATCCTTGCCCCCACGAGCGAACCCGCCGCGGAGCCGGTGACCGCACAGCGCACCTTGCGCACGACCATCGACTGCTGCCGGGTGTTGATCTTGACCGCGTCCCGGACCAGCGCGAAGTCCACGCCCGCGGCCTCGGCCGCCCACAACAGCGCGCCCGCGTCCTTCGGCAGGCACGAGCCGCCCCAGCCGGGCCCGGCGGCGAGGAAGTCCGGGCCGATCCGGTCGTCGAATCCCATGGCCCGCGTGACCTGTGTGACGTCGGCGCCGACTCGTTCGCAGAGGTCGGCGAGGACGTTGGCGTAGGAGGCCTTCACCGCGAGGAAGGCGTTGCTGGCGTACTTGGTCACCTCGGCGGTGGCGGGATCGGTGTGCAGGACCGGCGCTCTGGTGGCCGCGTAGAGGGCGGCCACTCGCTCGGCGGCGGCGCGCTGACCGGCGTCGGCGCCGATCACGACGCGGTCGGGACGCAGGAAGTCCGCGACGGCGTGCCCCTCCCGCAGGAACTCGGGATTGCTCACCACCGGAAGGTCGGATCGGCCGAGAAGGGCGGGAACGCGCCGGGCCGTGCCGATCGGGACGGTGGACTTGGTGACGACGACGCTGCCCGAGCGCAGCACCCGGCCGAGGTCGGCGAGCACCGTGTCGAAGGCGCCCAGGTCGGCGACGCCGCCGGGGCCCATCGGAGTCGGCAGGCAGAGCAGGACGATCTCGACGTCGGTGAGCGCGGCGACGTCGGTGGTGAATCGGAGTCGCCGTTCGGCGATGCCCTCGGCGACCAGCTCGGCCAGTCCCGGCTCGACGAGGGCGACCTCGCCGTCACGCAGCCGGTCGATCTTGGCCCGGTCGTTGTCGACGCACGTCACGGTGCGGCCGAGCCGGGCGAGGCAGGCCGCGCTGGTGAGCCCGACGTATCCGGCCCCGACGACGCCGACTCGGCTATCCATGGATCTCCTGTTCGCGCAGGAGCCCGTCGACGGCGGCCAGCACCCGGCCGGGCAGCAGCATCAGCAGTCCGGGGTCGGGGTGGTCGGCGTGTGGGTCGCCGACGTCGCCGACCCAGAGGGCGACGTGTTGTGGGGCTGCGGGCGGCGGCCCCCACAACTTCGGGGGCGTCGGGCCGAACAGCAGCACGGACGGGGTGCCGAAGGCGGTGGCCAGATGACCGACACCGGTGTCTCCGCAGATCACCAGGGCCGCCTCGGCCACCAGGGCGGCGAGTTCGTCGAGCCCGGTTCGGCCCGCGAGGACCGCCGAGTCGGGCAGGCCTGCCTCGGCGGCGACCCGGGCGGCGAGTGCTCGCTCGGCCGGGCTGCCGGTGACCACGACGCGGTGTCCGTCGGTACGCAGGGCGCGGGCTACCTCGGCGTAGCGCTCGGGCGGCCAGCGGCGGGCCGGATAGGCGGCGCCGGGGTGCACGACGATCGCCTGCGGACGCGGACTCGACACGGGCGGGGCGGGCAGCCCGAGGTCGTCGCGCCGGGCCTCGATGCCGGCGAAGTCCAGCAGCCTGCACCAGCGGTCGACCTCGTGCACGTCCGCACGCCAGTGCAGGCCGGGCTGCTCCCCGACCTCGGGGTGTCGGTGGGTGAGCACCTCCCCCGGGCGTTGCGCCAGCAGGTCGCGGATGCTCTGCGGTCCGCGACCGTGCAGGTTCACCGCGAGACTCGGCGGCGCGCCCTGCCAGTCCAGCGCGCCGAGGCCGTCCGTGGGCAGCAGCTCGTCGACCGCGTCGACCATGTCGACGACGGCACGCAGGCCGCCCGGCGCCGCGAGCACCAGCCGCGCCTCCGGGTGGGCACGGCGCAGTGATCGCAACGTCGGGACTCCGGTCAGCAGATCGCCGAGTCCCAGCGCACGCAGGACCAGGATCGACTCGGTCAGGGCCACGATCCCTCTTCCGAGGAGCACACGACCAGCTCCCGGATCTCACATCCGGGCGGCTGACTCAGCACGAAGGCGACGGTCCTGGCGACGTCCTCCGGCTGGTTCAGCCGGGCGTCAGGCGGCGGCTTGTACTGCTCGGCGCGGTCGTCGAAGAAGGCGGTGTGCATGCCGCCGGGGATCAACAGCGTCACGCCGACCGCTCCGGCGGTCTCGGCCGCCAGCGCCCTCGTGAATCCGACGACGCCGAACTTGGCGGCGCAGTACGCCGTCGCATCGCCGACCGCTTTGATCCCGAGGGTGGAGCCGCAGGTGACGACGGTGCCGCGGCTCTCCTTCAGGAAGGGCAGGGCCGCGCGGACGACGGCGACCGTGCCGAGCAGGTTGACCCGCACGACACGTTCCCAGTCCCCTGCGGAGACCACGTCCAACGCCCCGCAGGCGTCGATGCCCGCGGCGGTGAAGACGCCGTCGAGTCGGCCGCCCGCTCGGTCCACGAGTTGTCGGACCGCGGCCTCGGCCGAGGCGGTCTCGGAGAGGTCCGCCTCGACGAACTCGACATCCGCGGCGGGTCTGGCCCGGTCGATCACGAAGGGCGTCCCGCCCTGTTCCCGGACGACGGCGACGGTCGCGGCGCCGAGCCCGGACGCGCCGCCGGTGATCAGGATGTTGCCGAGGCCTGCCATCGCACACTCCTCTGCTGTCGGGATTCGGCCGCTGTCGGGATTCCGCCGCCGTGGTCGCGGTCAGCCGCTGACCTGTGCGGCGGCCACCAGCCGCGAGGTCGAGTAGCCGTGAACGGTCGGGATCAGCACGGTCTCGCCGCCATGGCGGTGCACGACCTCGCTCTCCGGAAGCGGGGCACCCGCGTAGTCGCCGCCCTTGACCCAGACGTCCGGGCGCAGCCGCTCCAGCAGGGCGACCGGCGACGGTTCGTCGAAGATCGCGACCGCGTCCACCGAGGCGAGCTCGGTGAGCAGCCGGGCCCGGTCGCGTGCCGGGAGGATGGGGCGGCCGAGGCCTTTGAGCCGCCGAACGGAGTCATCGGAGTTCAGGCAGACGATCAGCGCGTCGCCCAACGCCCTTGCCTGGCGCAGCAGGCTCACATGGCCGGGATGCAGCAGGTCGAAGCAGCCGCCGGTGGCCACGACCCGTCCGCCCTCGGCGCGGATTCCGGCCGCAACGTCGAAGGCCGAGCCGAGTCGCGGAGGCGTCGGCCGTGTCGGGACGACGGGGTCGACGGGGACGGCGGGGTCGACCGGGACGGACAGCGTGCAGGCGCCGCCCGCCACGATGAATCGGGCAGCCGCCGCGACGGCGTCGGACACCGCCTCGGCGACGGTGGCACCGGCAAGCAGGTTCGCCGAGACGGTGGCGGCGAAGCAGTCGCCCGCCCCGCACGTGTCGGGCTCGGCCGACGACGTGATCCGCGCGTCCACGGGCACCGGCACCGTGCGCACTCGTCGACCGTCGGCCAGCACCGCGCCCGCCTCCCCGGTCGTGACCGCGACCGAGTGAGCGAGCCAGTCGTCTCGCAGGTTCGCCGCCAGCTCGACGACGTCCGGTCCGGCGGCGTCCCGTGCGACGGCGTCCCGTCCGGATCCGGGGGCGGCCGGTCCGGGTCGATGAAACAGGCGTGCCTCACTGAGGTTCGGGGAGATCAGCCGGGCGCCCCGCGTGGGTGCCGGGCCGCGCGGATGCGGGTCCCACACGATCGGCACGGTGGGCGCCAGCTCGGTGAGCGCCCGCCGGACGTCGGGATGCCCGGCGACCCCGCCGCCGTAGTCGGCGACCAGGATCGCGCCCGCGCTCCGCAACGCCCGTTCCACCTCGGCATCCACCGGCGCCGGATCGGCCGTTCCGTCGCCGGTGTCCAGCCTGACCAGCGACTGGCCGCCCACGAGCACGCGGGTCTTGCGCACCGTCGTGCCTCGGAGCGCCACCGACAGCACCGTGAGCTCCGACGACAGCAGGTCGAGCAGCGCGCGCCCCGTCTCGTCGTCGGCGACGGCGGTGATCAGCAGGACCTCGTCGGTCGACCGCGCGGCCAACAGTGCCGCCAGCCCCGCCCCGCCGGGCCTGCGCAGTTCTCGGCGCACGTCCACCACGGCGGCGGGCGTGCCGGGACACAGTCGGTCGACGGTGCCGTCGACGTCCACGTCGAGCATCACGTCGCCGAGCACCACCAGCGGCTTCACACCGGCACCCCCAGGGCTTCGTCGAGCACGAGACACAGGGCGTGCACGAGCGCCAGGTGCACCTCCTGCACCGTGGCGACGTCCGGCGCGTCGACGGTGATCGCGTCGTCGCACAGCGCGGCCAGCGGGTTCGGCGCGGGCCCGGTCATCGCCCAGGTGGTGACCCCGACGTCCTGGGCCGCCTTCGCGGCGGCGACGACGTTCTCGCTGGTCCCGCTGGTGGACAGCAGGACCAGGATGTCGCCGTCTCTGCCGTGGGCCCGGACTTGGCGGGCGTAGAGCTCGGCGACGCCGTAGTCGTTGACGATCGCGGTGCACGAGGACGTGTCGGCGTGCAGGGCGACGGCTGCCAGGGGCCGCCGCTCGTTGCGGAAGCGGCCGACCAGCTCCCCGGTCAGGTGTTGGGCCTCGGCGGCGCTTCCGCCGTTGCCGCAGGCGAGCAGTCTGCCGCCGTCGCACAGCACCTCCGCCAGGCCGCTCCCCCACCGTCGCAGGATCGGCGCGGCGGAGCCCATCCGGCTCAGCGCCGCGCTCAACGCCGCGAAATGCTCCTCGATCACGACACACCTCCGGTCGTCAGGCGGCGCTGCGGCCGTTCTGTGATTCCCGCGGCGAGTCGCACGGTCGCGGCGACGACCTCCTCGGGATCGATCGACTCGAGACACGGATGACCTGCGACGGGACACTCCCGCGCCCGGCTGCCCCGGCACGGCGCGTCCTGATCGCCCAACACGACGGTCGGCACCCCGTGGGGGGCCCATCGCCCGGCGGGCACGACGGGCGCGAACAGGGAGACGACCGGGGTGCCCACGGCGGCGGCCAGGTGCGCGGGCCCGGTGTTGGGCGCGACCACGACGCCGGCATGGGCGAGGACGGCGGCGAGTTCGGCCAGCGTCGTCCGGCCGCCGAGGTCGATGCCGCCGCCCCGCGCCACCGCCGCGGTGAGCCCGCCGTCGCCGGGTGCTCCCGTGACCACCACCCGGTGTCCGGCGGCGGCGAACGCGGCGACGACCGCGGCCGAACGGGACGCCGACATCTGGCGGGCCGGGACGGAAGCACCGGGATGCACCACGACGTAGCCGGGCGATCCGGTGAGTTCACGCAGTTCGGGCAGCGGCACGCGCACGGCGAGGGTGCCGTCGTCGCCCGGCGGCAGCGCGAATCCGGCGGCCTCGGCCAACGACAGGGCGCGGTCGCTCTCCGGCGGATCGCCGTCGACACGGTGCCGCAGGTCGAGCAGGGAGCCCGGATAGTCCGCCGAGATCGCCCCGATCCACGGCACGCCCGCCATGCGCAGCAGCAGGGCCAGCGGCAGCGGCGACTGGTGGTACGAGGTGAGGACGAGGGCGCGATCCACCCGGCGCCGCCGGAGATCGGCCACGAGGGCGTGCACGTCGGCCTCGATCAGCGGGGGCGGCTCCGGGTCGATCCACGGTGCGCACCACGTCAGCACCTCGTCGACGCCGGGCAGCAGCGCGCCCGCGGCGGCACCGCGCGGTCCGGCCAGCAGCGTGACCGACTCCGCGCCCGCGGCCACCGCCCGCAGACACGGGCCCGCCAGCAGGACGTCGCCGACGCTGTCCATCCGAGCCACGAGCATCCGCGGGCTCATCGGACACCCGCCAGGGCCAGTGCGACGGCAGCGACGATGTCGTCGGCCACCGCCGCCTCCGCTCGTGCCCGGACGACCTCCTCCGGTCGGGTGCGGGCCGTCGGGACCAGGATCGCGCGCGCGCCCGCCGCCGCCGCGGCGGCGATGTCCGCGCCCGTGTCACCGATGACCACGCAGCGTTCGACGGGCACGCCCAGGTCCTGGGCCGCCCGGAACACCATGCCGGGCGCGGGTTTCCGGCACTCGCAGCCGTCGTCGGGGCCGTGGACGCACACCTGCCAGGTCTGGAAGGGGCCGAGCAGGTCCTCCACGCGCGCGTTCACCTCGGCGAGCTGGTCGGCGCTGATCAGACCGCGCGCGACTCCCGACTGGTTGCTCACCACGCCGAGGCGGAGGCCCGCCGCCCGCGACATCCGCAGGGCCTCCTCGGCCCCCGGCATCGGCCGCACGCCCGCCGGATCGGCGAGGTAGGGGACGTCGCCGATGAGGGTGTCGTCTCGGTCGAACAGCAACGCCTGGGGCGGCAGCGGCCCGCCACGCCGGGCCGCCCGATGTCGGACCTCGCCGCGCAGCCGATGCAGGCACGCGGCGGGCGGGATCAGCACGCTGGTCAACACCATCCGGCCGATCTCCGCGGGCGTCCGCGGCCCCGGTCGGATGCGTCGTGCGGCGAACTCGGCGGTGAGTGCCGCCCAGCCTGCGGCGCAGCCGGCCGCCGCTCGTCGTCGTCCGACGGCGGCGAGGAGTCCGCCGAGCACCGCCGCCCCGGTGGTCAGCACGTGCAGGGGAAGCCTGCCGGGGCCCTCGCCGATCAGCTCCCGCCAGCGGCGGCCGTGTTCGATCCGCATCAGCACGTCGTCGGCATTGCCGCGTTGGGCGCGGACACTGGCGAGCGTGCCCGACGGCCGCACGGGGTGCGTGGTGCGTCGGGCACCTCGGACGACGGCGTAGCCCGCCAGCCGCACGCGCAGGGCGAGATCGGCGTCCTCCCGGTAGGCGCGGGGGAACCGCTCGTCGAAGCCGCCGACCGCCGCCAGGGCGGACCGGCGATACGCCATGTCGGCGGTGATCCAGCGTGCGTCGGCCAGGCCTGCCGTGCCGCGCTCGTCGTCGGTGGGCCGCCGGTCGGCGGGAAGGGGCACCACGATCTCCGCTGTCGAGGCGCCGACCAGGTCGCCGAGCCCGGTCAGATCCGCCGTCAGCCGCGCGGGCCAGTCGACGCCGGGAACCACATCGTCGTCCAGAAAGGCGATCCACTCCGCGTCCGAGTGCCGCCAGCCGGTGTTGCGGGCGGCGGCGGGACCCCGGCCGCCGGAGCGCAGCAGCCGAGCCGACGGCAGCAGGTCCAGCTCCGCACCGCCGGGCCGGTCGTCGACGACGATGATCTCCCTCGGCCGAGGGCCCATGGCCGTGTCCAGCGCGGACAGCAGTCGCCAGAGGCTCTCGCGGCCGGTCGTGGGGATCACCACGCTGTAGTCGATCATGGCCGACGCACCAGGAACGGGCCGATCGCCAACAGGTCGACCGGCGCGGAGCCGAAGCACTCCAGGGCGTCTCGCGGGGAGTCCACCATCGGTCTGCCCGCCGTGTTGAGGCTCGTGTTCACCACCACCGGCAGTCCGGTACGGGCCTCGAACTCGGTGAGCATGCGGGCGGTCAACGGTGCCTGCGCGGGGTCCACCGTCTGCACCCGAGCCGTGCCGTCGACATGGGTCACCGCGCCGATGCGGTCCCGCCACCGTTCGGCGACGTCGTGGACGAACAGCATGTACGGGCTGGGCAGCGGGCCGCGGGTGAAGATCTCGGCGGCACGGTCGGCGAGGACCATCGGAGCGACCGGTCGGAACTGCTCCCGGCCCTTCACGTCGTTGAGCCGTTCCAGGTTGCGCTCGGGCCCCGGGTTCGCCAGCAGCGAGCGATGGCCGAGCGCACGCGGGCCGAACTCCGCGCGGCCCTGGAACCAGGCGACGATCCGATCCTCGGCGAGTGCCGTCGCCACCTCCGCCGCGACGTCCGCCGGGCGTTCGTAGCGGAGGTCCGCCGTGCGCAGCACCGCCTCGATCTCGTCGTCCGTCCACTCCCGGCCGAGGTCGGCACCGGTCATCGGCGCGGCCCGCTCGCCCAGTTCGGCGGCGAGCTGGAGGGCCGCGCCCAGCGCGGTTCCCGCGTCGCCGGAGGCGGGCTGCACCCAGATCCGGTCGAAGGGCCCCTCGGCGAACAGCCGCGTGTTGGCCACGCAGTTCAGCGCGATGCCGCCCGCCATCGCCAGGTCGGACCGGCCGGTCTGCGCGTGCAGCCTGCCGATGAGCTCCAACAGCACGTCCTCCAGGCGGCGCTGCACGCTGGCCGCGAGATCGGCGTGTGCGGAGTCCAGCGCGACCCCGTCACCCGCTCTCGGCGCGAAGTCGTTCCAGGGGATCGGCTCGGTGCGGAACCCGCCGTCGCCCGTGGTGCGGACGAGTTCCTGAAACGCGGCGAGAAAACGGGGCCGCCCGTAGGAGGCGAGCGCCATGACCTTGTACTCATCGCTGGACCGGGCGAAGCCGAGATGCTCGGTGAGGTCCTCGTACAGCAGGCCGAGGGAGTGCGGCAGCCGTTGGGTCGCGGCCTCGACGAACTTGCCGTCGCGGTACTCGCCCGCCAGGAAGGACGTGCTCTCGCCGCGGCCGTCCGCGACCAGGACGGCGCAGTCGTCGAAGGGCGCCGCCAGCGCGGCCGAGGCGGCGTGCGCGACGTGGTGGCGGACGAAGCGGACGATCGAGGGGTCCAGCCCCGGCAGCGCGGCGCGCAGGAACGCGGGTGCTCGGCGTGCGTAGTCGGTGCGCAGCTCCTCACTGCCCGCGTCCAGTCCGCCCAGCGAGTGGTCCACCAGGTCCGGGTCGTAGGAGTAGCCGACGGCGTCGAGCTGGTCCGCGCGGATTCCCGCCCGGCGCAGGCACCAGGCGGCGGCCTGTTCCGGCAGCTCCCAGGCGGAGAACGGAACGGGCCGCTTCCCGTGCTTGCGTCGGCTGAACCGCTCCTCCTCGGCGGCGGCGACGATCTCGCCGTCCACGACGAGCGCGGCGGCCGGATCGTGGAAGATCGCGTTGATGCCGAGAACGCGCATCGAGCCACTCCTCCTCGCTCGGGGCGGGTGTCGAAGCCCTGCCGTGTCGGCCCCTGCCGTCCGACCTGGTCGTTTCGTCCTTCCGGGTGAGCTGGCCGTAGCGGGTGACACCTCGTCGGGCGGTCTGCCGAGCGCCCGGTCACCTCTATAGCGATGCCCGACCGGATCGGCGGTAAACCGGTCGAACGAATCCAGGCGCGCGCCGGCGTCAGGAGACCGCCCCCGACCGCTCGTGCCGCGCCGCGAACCATCGGATCGTCCTGGTCAGTCCCTCGGCGAGGCCGACCTGTGGCCGCCAGCCCAGTTCCCGTCGGGCGAGGCTGATGTCCGGACAGCGCCTGCGAGGGTCGTCCTCGGCGGCGTCGACGAACGTGACGCCCGCGCTCGTGCCTGCCGTCACGCCTGCGGCCGCGCGGACGGCGTCGGCCAGGTCCCGCACCGTCAGCTCCTCGGGGTTGCCCAGGTTCACCGGGCCGGGCACGTCCGAGACGGCCAAGGCGAGCAGCCCGCGCACGGTGTCGTCGACGTAGCAGAGCGAACGGGTCTGCGTCCCGGAGCCCGCCACCGTCAGCGGTTCCCCCGCCAGCGCCTGTCGGACGAACGTCGGCACCGCTCGGCCGTCCTGGGCACGCATCCGGGGCCCGTAGGTGTTGAAGAGTCGGGCGATCCCGGTGTTCGCGCCGCGCTCGCGTCGGTAGGCGGCCGTCAACGCCTCGGCGTACCGCTTCGCCTCGTCGTACACGCTGCGCGGCCCGATCGGATTGACACAGCCTCGGTAGTCCTCCGGCTGCGGGTGCACCTCCGGGTCGCCGTAGACCTCGCTGGTGGAGGCGAGGACGAACCGGGCTCCGGCCCGCACGGCCACGTCGAGCGCGTGCGCGGTGCCCAGCGCACCCGCCCGCAGCGTCTCGATCGGCAGCCGCAGATAGTCCGGCGGAGACGCGGGCGAGGCCAGATGGAAGACGACGTCCAGGCGGCCCGGCACGACGAACGGCTCGGTGACGTCGTGCCGGATCAGCTCGACGCCGGCCCGCGCTCGCAACTCGGCGACCGTGTCGGCCGCCGCCGTCGAGAAGTCGTCGAGCACGACGACCTCGCAGCCCCGCGCGAGCAGCAGTTCGTCGAGGTGCGAGCCGACGAAGCCCGCGCCGCCGGTCACCAGCGCCCGTTCGATGCGTCGCGTCACGTCTTCGGCTACCCGACGGCCGCCGCCTCACACGTGTGGCGCCGCGCGCGGCGGGTCGGGCGGCCCGGAACCGTGCCTGACGAACCCCGTGCACGACTGGAGCCGGTGCCTGTCGGTCGGACCCCGTGCCAGTCGAACCCCGTGCCGGTCGGACCGGGCCTCATGCCCCACGAGCGTCCCGGCGCGCGGCCCGCCGGGTTGGACCACGCCGGCCGCGGGTATGCGGCGTGCATGCGAGTACGTCGCGGGCGGCTCGACCCTGGTGGTTCGCCAGGGCCCCCAGACGTGCCGCGCCCTGCCGGCTCGGCGGACCCCGGCGTCGCGACCGGCCCGGGAGGGCGGGCACGGCGCCTGCCGACCGACGAGGAGACGGCCCGGTGAGCACGCCGCGGACCACGGTGGTCATCGCGACCCGGAACCGAGCCGCCGAGCTGCATCGCACCCTCACCCGGGTGCGGGCGCTGCGCCCCGCGCCGCCGATCATCGTGGTGGACAACGCCTCCTCCGACGACACCGCGGCCCGTGCCGCCGGGGTCGCGGGGGTCCGGGTGATCCGGCTTCGCCGCAACCTCGGGGCCGCGGCCCGCAATCTGGGCGTGGCCGGGGCCGTGACCCCGTTCGTCGCGTTCGCCGACGACGACTCGTGGTGGGCCGAGGACGCCCTCCCCGTGGCGGAGCGGCTGCTGACCGCCCATCCCAGGGTCGCCCTGCTCGCCGGGCGGACGCTGGTCGGCCCGACCGACGCCGACGATCCCGTCAACCGGCAGCTGGCGGACAGCCCGCTGGGGCAGGCGCCGGACCTGCCCGGCCCGTCGATCCTGGGCTTCCTCGCCTGCGCGGCGATCGTCCGCAGGCAGGCGTTCCTGGAGGTCGGCGGCTTCTCCCGGCTGCTGCACTTCGGCGCGGAGGAACGTCTCCTCGCCGTCGACCTCGCGGCCCGCGGCTGGGCGCTGTGCTACGCCGAGCAGGTGCGGGCCCACCACCATCCTTCGAGCACACGACCGCCCCCGGCATGGCGGGTGCGGATCGAGCGACGCAACAACGCCCTCATCGACTGGCTGCGCCGGCCCTGGCGCCGCTGCCTCGCCGAGACCGGCGGCCTGCTGTGGGCGGCACCGCGCGACGGCGAGAGTCGGCGCGTCGCCGCGGGAGTGCTGCGCCGCCTGCCCGCCGCCCTCGTCCGGCGAAGCCGACTGCCGCCCGAGATCGAACGGCAGGCGCGCACCCTGGAACACTCGGACGGGGAGGAGCCGAGCCCATGACGGCGGACCGCATCACCGTCGTGATCATCACCCGCGATCGGCGCGAGCAGCTGCTGGAGACGCTCGCGCAGATGACCGCGCTGCCCGACGCGGCGCCGATCATCCTGGTGGACAACGGCTCCACGGACGGCACCGCCGACGCGGTGGCCGCCGCGTATCCCGAGGTCGGGCTCATCCGATCGGCTCGCAACCTCGGCGCAATCGGTCGCAACCTCGCGGTCCGCCGGGTGCGCACCCCGTACGTGGCGTTCTGCGACGACGACACGCGCTGGCAGCCGGGCGTGCTGACCCGCGCCGTCACGCTGCTCGACCGGTGGCCGGGGCTGGCCTCGGTCACCGGCCGGTGCCTGGTCGAACCGGATCTGACGGAGGACCCGATCACCCCGGAGATGCGCGACTCGCCGGTGGCGGGCCCGGACTGGCTGCCGGGGCCCGCGCTGCTCGGCGTGATGGCCGGGCTGTCCGCCTTCCGAGTCTCCGCGTTCACCCAGGTCGGCGGGTTCTCCTCCCGGATGTGGCTCGGCGGCGAGGAGGAGCTGCTCGCCTTGGATCTCGCGTCCTTCGGCTGGTGGATGTGCTGGGTGGAGGACATGGTCATCCACCACGCGCCGTCCCGGCAGCGCGACGCGCGGCAACGGCGACGACTCGGCATCCGGAACACCCTGTGGACGCTGTGGCTGCGGCGTCCGCTGCGCAGCGCGCTCCGCCGCAGCGCGGCCGTCCTGCGTTCGGCACCCGCCGACCGGGCCACGGCGTCGGCCGTGGCCGCCGCCCTCCGCGGGCTGCCGTGGGTGCTGCGGGAGCGGCGGGTGGTGCCCGCGCGGGTCGAGGCGGGACTGCTGCGGCTGGAGGAGTCCCAACGACGGTCGACGGCCCGCCGCTACGTGGGGTGAGTCGGCTGCGTGCCCCGACTGGGCCGCCTGGGCTGGCGCGGCCGCACGGGCTCACACGACTGGTCGAACGGACGCGGACGGACGGGACTCACCACACGACGTCCTCGACGGGCACCGTCAGCGGCGAGCACAGCTGCTGATAGACCCGCAGCGTGTCCACGGCGATCCGATCCCACGAATAGCGCAGCTGGACCCGCCGTCTGCCCGCCAGACCGTAGCGCCGCCGCGTCGTGGGCCGGATGAGCAGTTCGTGGACGGCGCTCGCGAGTGCGTCGGGATCGTTCGGCGCCACCAGGACTCCGGTGGACCCGTCCACGACGGTGTCGACGAGGCCGCCCACCGCCGCCGAGACCACCGGAATCCCGCACGCCATCGCCTCCAACGGGGTGATGCCGAACGGTTCGTACAACGGCGTGCAGACGACGACGTCGGCCGAGCGCAGCAGGGCGGGCATCTCCCCCGTGGGCACCTGCCCGAGCAGCACGAGCCGGTCTCGCACACCCAGCAGCTCCGCCAGCCGCTCCAGGCGCTGTGCCTCGGGGTCCACGTCGAGCCTGCCGTCCTCCGGCCCGCCCGCGATGACCAGTTCGGCCTCCGGCAGCGCGGTCAGCGCGGTGACGGCGACGTCGAAACCCTTGCGCGGCACGAGCCTGCCGACGCTGACGATCCGGTGCCGCGCCGACGGCGGGGCGTGCGGCCCCACCGGTTGGAAGCGCTCCAGGTCCACGCCGCAGGGCACCACCGAGGTCTTGGACCGCGAGACGTGCATCGCGGTCAGCTCGAACACCTCGTCGGAGCAGGTGGCGATGACCCGGTCCACGCGGTGGGCGATCTCCGCCTCCAGCCTGGCCCGCTCCGGCGGGCTGGTGTCCGCGGCGCCCTGGTGTCGGCGCTTGACGGCCCCGAGGGCATGGAAGGTCTGCACCACGGGGATGCCCGTCCCCTCGGCGGCCAGCATCGCGGCGAGCCCGGACATCCAGAAGTGCGCGTGCACCACGTCGGGACGCTCCGCCGCCAGGTGTGCGCGCAGGACGGCGCCGAACTCCCCCATGTGCGGCAGCAGCCGGTCCTTGGGCATGGTGACCGGCGGGCCCGCCTGCACATGGATGACGCGGACGCCGCTGTCGGTGGTGATGGCCTCGGGCGCGACGAGGCTCTCCCGCCGCGTGTACACCGTCACCTCGTGGCCCTGTCGGCACAACGCGGCGGACAGCTCGGCGACGTGGACGTTCTGACCGCCCGCGTCGACTCCGCCCAGCGCCGCAAGGGGGCTCGCGTGCTCGGACACCATCGCGATCCGCATCCGGTCTCCTCCCGGCGGGGAGGCGCGGCGGGTCATCGCACGACCTCCGTGAGCAGGGCGGTCCAGTCCCGGGCGAAGCGATCGAGCCCGTAGCGCGCCAGCGCGTACTCCCGAGCGGTGCGGCCCGCGAGCACCGCGAGGTCCGGTTCGTGCAGCAGTTCGCGGAAGGCCCGCACGAGCACGGACACGTCGGTGGAGACCGCGCCCGCCTCGGCGGGCACGGCCATCGTCGTCTCGGTGGCGGCGAGCACCACGACGGGCATCCCCAGGTGCATCGCCTCCAGCAGGGACAGCCCGAGCGAGGTCCAGCGGGCGGTGTGCAGGTACACCCGGCGGCGGGCCATCTCCGGGTGCAGGGCGGCATGGTCGAGGTCGTCGATGCCGCGCACCGGGTGGGCCGCGGCGGCGGCCGGGGCGAACTCGGCGGCGCCGATCCCGTAGAGGTCGACCGGTCCCGCGTCGGCGAAGACCGTCAGCAGGTCGCTGCCGGTGACCCGCGCGCGGCGGCCGGGTTCGTTGATCAGCGCGACGCCGTGCGGCAGCTCCCCGGTGTACCGGTCGCCGGGGTCGACGATGCCGTGCTGGATGACGTGGGTGGGCGCCGAGCCGTTGTCCCACATCAGGTTGTTGAAGTGGGTGACGTGCACGATCGGGATGTCCGTCCGGTCGGCCAGCGGATGCCGGGCCGCCGCCGGGTCCGCTCGCGGCACGTTGTGCTCGACGTAGACGGCGGGGACGTCCCGGCCCGGTCGCCTGCCCAGCCACTCCGCCACGAGATCGATCTCCTCGGGGCGCTGGAGGATCACCACGTCCGGGTCGACGTCGCGAAGCTCGGCGGGCGCCACCTCCGTCGTCGTCGCCCAGTCGCGACCGCAGCGCCCCCGGCCCCAGGGCCCGCCGTCGGCCAGGGTGGGCAGCAGGCAGCGATGCGGGCCCCGGACGAAGGAGTCCGTCCACGACCCGTGCACGTGCCACAGAAGCACGTTCAGCCCTGCGCCCGACGCCGTCACGTCCTAGCAGTGCCCGGCGCGATCCCGGCGAAACGCCGCGGGTCTCGGCTGCTCGCGCCGACCGGCCGAGGTTCGCGTCACGACTGTCCCGACGGGCGTCTCGCGTATCAGTGGTCTCGGGCGTCCCCGACACCGGAACGAGATCCGCGGAGCGCGCCGAGCCGGGAACACCGCGCGCCGGGAACAGGTCTGGTCGCCTCGGCTCACGCGAGGCGAGATGTCCATGCCGACCGGCACGGGTCGAGAGCGGTGTGGCCCGCCGTCGAATCGTCCACAGCCGCGGACCGGTGATCTCAGGAAGCGGGACACGGTGGCCCTGTGTGCCGGACGCCGACCGACCGCTGGTCGCGGGCCGATGACACACCTCTGCTGCCCCGGTTCACGAAGGTACGCCCCGCGCAGGCGGGGTGAGCGGATCGTCGGCCTGCTCGCCGCCGCGCTCGACGTCGTACGCCCGCACAAGCGGGGTGAGTCTCAGCGCGGCGATGAGTCCCGCCGCCGCTGCGCATGCCCCACGCGGGCCGCGGGCAGGCCGCCGCAGGACGTGTTCGCCGCAGCCGACGTCTCCTGATCCGCCTCGTCGTCCGGAAAGCGGTGCCACACCCGACGCCGAGCCGAAGGCGAACGAGCGGCTGCTCGCGGGTGCGGAAGCCGCTCGCGGGCGGGGAAATCCTGTTGCACGGCGGCACCGGATCGGACCATCCTCGAGGATGTGCGAGTCCGCGGGCGTCGATCGGCCCGCTCGCCGATCAGCGATCGCGCCTGCGGCGGCTCGCGGGCATCGGAAGGGGCATCGTGTCTGACCCGACATGGTGATGCCGACAACCGGTCGACCTCCCGGCCTCGGCGCCGTCGAGGTCTCAGGGCCCCGGGCCCCGGTGCGGCACCGCCCCGTGAACTCGGCTGATCATCGCGTGGAGCGGGCATCACGCAGGCGACCGGGAGACTCGCGGGATCGCGCCCTGCCCGCCCGCACTGTCGACAGGGTCACCCGATCGGGAACTCCGCACCCGGCTTCGTCCGTTCCCCTCAGGCCGGCGCGACGCGCGGCGACCGCCCCGTCCCGCCCGCAGGCGGGCCGTCCGACCGGTCGGGATCGACGCCGCCACCGGTTTGACCTCCAGCAATGTTCAGGTATCAGGATGAGAGCATGACTGCGCCCACCACACGGCGATCCACCACACGGCAGTCCACCACACGGCAGCCCACCACGGGGCTTCCCACCGCTCCGCGGGCAGGCAGGCCGACGCCTCGGTCCCTCGGCGATGTCACCCGACGGTTCCGGTCGTGAGCCGCCACACCGCCGACTCCGCCAGGTCTCGACCGACGGGTGGTATGCCGGAGGCGGGTCTGTGCCCCGGCCCGGATCCAGACCTCGGCCCGGGCCTGTCGCCCCTCGGCGTCCCCGTGCTCGGCGATCTTCGCCACTCCCCTTCCCTCGAGAGCGGAGATCTTCGATGACCAGGAACGACTCGGCGACCAGGAACGGCTCGGCCACCAGGAGCGACTCGGCCACCACCGAAGCGGAACCCGAAGCCCGCCGGGGGACCCCGGGCTCGCTGCGCAGGCTGCTGCGCGTACATCTGCGTCCGCACCGCCGCTCGGCGGGGCTGGTGGTGCTCTTCCAGCTCGGGCAGATGCTGGCGATGCTCTACCTGCCCGCGCTCAACGCCGACATCATCGACAACGGCGTCATCCGAGGGGACACCGCCTACATCCTGCGCAGCGGCGCGGTGATGCTCGGCGTGACGCTCCTGCAGATCGCCTGCGCCGCGGCCGGGGTGTTCTTCGCCGCCCGCACCGCGATGGCCGTCGGCCGCGACATCCGCGCCGCCGTCTTCGATCGCGTCCAGGAGTTCTCGGTCCGCGAGGTCGGCCGCTTCGGGGCGCCCTCGCTGATCACTCGCACCACGAACGACGTCGAACAGGTGCAGATGCTGGTGCTCATGGGGTTCGTCCTCATGGTGCCCGCCCCGATCATGGGCATCGGCGGCACGCTGATGGCGCTGAACCAGGACGTGCCGCTGTCCGGCCTGCTGCTGTTCATCCTGCCCGCCCTGGTCATCGTGCTGCTGCTGATCGTGAGCCGGATGAGCCCGCTGGCCCGTCGGATGCAGGAGCGCATCGACGAGGTCAACCGGGTGGCCCGCGAGCAGATCACCGGCATCCGCGTGATCCGCGCCTTCGTCCGGGACGAGCACGAACGCGAGCGGTTCGCGGTCGCCAACGGCGAGCTGATGCACGTCTCGCTGCGTTTCGGGCGCCTGATGGCGCTGATGATGCCCGCGGTGATGTTGATCGTCGAGTTCTCCAGTGTCGCCGCCATGTGGTTCGGCAGCCACCGCATCTCCGACGGATCGATGCAGTTCGGCGCGCTGATCGCCTTTCTCAGCTACCTCATGCAGATCCTCATGGCGGTCATGATGGCGACCTTCGCGTTCATGATGACGCCCAGGGCCCGGGTCTGCGCCGAGCGAGTACAGGAGGTCCTGGACACCGCCACCAGCGTCACCCTCCCGTCGAATCCGACGGCCCCGGACGGCGGCCGCGGTCAGCTGGAGCTGCGCGACGTCGACTTCGGCTATCCCGGCGCCGAGGAGCCGGTGGTGCGCGGCGTGAACCTGATCGCCCGGCCCGGCCAGACCACCGCCGTCATCGGCTCCACCGGCAGCGGGAAGACGACGCTGCTCAATCTGATCCCCCGGCTGGCCGACCCCACGGGCGGCGCCGTGGTGATCAACGGCGTCGACGTCCGTGAGCTGGATCGGGCGACGCTGCCGGGCATCGTGGGACTCGTGCCGCAGAAGCCGTACCTGTTCTCCGGCACCGTCGCCACGAACCTGCGCTACGGCAGACCCGACGCCACCGACGCCGACCTGTGGCACGCGCTGGAGGTGGCGCAGGCCGCCGAGTTCGTCGCGGCGCTGCCCGAGGGCCTGGACGCGCCGATCGGACAGGGCGGCAGCAACGTCTCCGGCGGACAGCGGCAGCGACTCGCCATCGCCAGGGTCCTGGTGGCCCGCCCGGAGATCTATCTGTTCGACGACTCGTTCTCCGCGCTGGACTATGCCACCGACGCGGCGCTGCGGGCCGCGCTGGCTCGGGAGATCAAGGACGCCACGCTCGTCATCGTCGCTCAGCGGGTCTCGACCATCCGTGACGCCGATCGCATCGTCGTGCTGGACGAGGGCCGGGTCGTCGGCACCGGCACGCACACCGAGCTGATGGCGGGCAATCAGACCTATCGGGAGATCGTGCTCTCCCAGCTCACCGAGCAGGAGGCGTCATGAGTACGGCCGCCGTGAACAGGGACTCGCCGTCGAGCAAGAAGCCGATGGACTTCGCGGGCTCGGCCCGCAGGCTGGTCGCCTCGATGCGCCCCGACCTGCTGTTGATCATCATCATCCTGGCGCTGGCCGCCGCGGGTGTCGCGCTGTCGGTGGTGGTCCCCGCTCTCCTCGGCCGAGTGACCGACCTGGTCGTCGTCGGCCTCGGCGGCTCCGGGGTCGACTTCGCCGCGATCGCCCGTGTGCTGCTGCTGGCCGTCGTGATCGTCGTGGCCTCGGCGGGCTTCACCCTCGTCCGAGGACGGCTGACCGCCCGGATCGCGTTGTCCACGGCGTTCCGGCTGCGGGAGCAGGCGGCCACGAAGATCACTCGGCTGCCGCTGGGCTACTTCGACCAGCAGCCGCGCGGTGAGGTGCTCTCCCGGATCACCAACGACGTCGACAACATCTCCCAGACGCTCCAACAGGCGCTCAACCGCATCGTCACCTCGGTGCTCACGCTGATCGGCGTGCTGGTGATGATGTTCTGGATCTCGCCGCTGCTCACCCTGGTGGCGCTGCTCAGCGTGCCGCTCTCGATCGTGGTCACCCTGGCGATCGGCCGACGCGCCCAGCCGCAGTTCGTCCGGCAGTGGACCGCCACGGGAAAGCTGAACGGCCACATCGAGGAGATGTACACCGGTCACGCCCTGGTCCAGGCCTTCGGCAGGCAGCGGGAGGCGGCGGACACCTTCCAGGAGCACAACCGGGAGCTCTTCGCCTCCAGCTTTCGCGCGCAGTTCGTCTCCGGCGTCATCGAGCCCGCGCTGCGTTTCATCGGCAACCTCGGCTACGTGCTGGTCGCGGTGATCGGCGGACTGCGGATCATCTCCGGCTCGATGACCATCGGCGACGTCCAGGCGTTCATCCAGTACTCCCAGCAGTTCAACCAGCCGATCAGCCAGATCGCGTCGATGGCGAACCTGTTGCAGTCCGGCGTCGCCTCCGCCGAGCGGGTCTTCGCGCTGCTCGACGCCGAGGAGCAGGACCCCGACCCCGCGACGCGGCCGGAGCGGACTCGGGTCACCGGTCGGGTGGCGTTCGAGGGCGTCTCCTTCCGGTACGAGCCCGACAAGCCGCTGATCGAAGATCTGTCGCTGACCGTCGATCCCGGTCAGACCGTGGCGATCGTGGGCCCCACCGGCGCGGGCAAGACGACGCTGGTGAACCTCCTGATGCGCTTCTACGAGACCACCGGCGGCCGGATCACCGTCGACGGCGTGGACGTCGCGACGATGTCGCGGGCCGAGCTGCGCAGGCCGATCGGCATGGTCCTGCAGGACACCTGGCTGGTGGGCGGCACGATCGCCGAGAACATCGCCTACGGGGTCGACGGCGCGACGCGAGAGAAGATCGTCGAGGCGGCGATGGCCACCCACGTCGACCGGTTCGTCCGCACCCTGCCCGAGGGCTACGACACGGTGATGGATCACGAGGGCGATGGAGTCAGCGCGGGCGAGAAGCAGCTCATCACGATCGCGCGGGCGTTCCTCACCGAACCGGTGATCCTCATTCTCGACGAGGCGACCAGTTCGGTGGACACCCGGACCGAGGTGCTCATCCAGCACGCCATGGCCTCATTGCGGGAGGGGCGGACGAGCTTCGTCATCGCTCACCGGCTGTCGACCATCCGGGACGCCGACGTGATCCTGGTGATGGAGTCCGGCCGGATCGTCGAGCAGGGTGATCACGAGACGCTGCTGGCCGCGGGGGGCGCCTACTCCCGGCTGTACGCGGCCCAGTTCACCGAGCCGGCCGTGGAGACCGCGTGAGCCGATCGGCGTCTCGACTGGCCGATCCGGCGACGGCGGCCGAGCATCCGAGGCATGGTTGACGATCGGGGTGCGGCGGCGCGGGGCGAGACGGGACGGACGGCGGTCGACGGGGTGGACCGGGAGCAGCGGACGGCATGGCGGCGGCTCGCCGTGCTGCCCGGCCCGATCGCTCCCGGACTCGCCGCCGCCGTCCTCGGCGCCGACGTCGACGACGCGCGGCGGCTGCTCGACGCGCTCGCGGACCGGGCGCTGGTCGACCGTGCCGAGGACGGGCGCTACGACCTCGGCGAGGCACAGCGGTCCAGGGCCGCGGAGGCGGCGGAGATCGAGAAGGCGGAGGAGAGGCTGCTGGCGCGGCGGGCGACCGACTGGTTCGTGCACTCGGCCGTCAACGCCAATCGGGCGGTCACCCATGCGAGCGACCACACCCTCGTTCCCGCCGCGCCGGTCGACGGCGTGACGCCGGAGGTCTTCGCCTCCACCGAGGCGGGGCGCGCCTGGTGCGAGACGTGGTCGCCGGATCTGGTGTCGTGGGTCCGCTTCGCCTCGGCGGCAGGCCTGGACCGGCGGGCGTGGGAACTGCCCGTCGCGTGGTGGGACTACCTCTTCCTGGCCAAGCCCTGGGTGATCTGGCGGACCGCGGCCAAGGCGGCCCTGCGTACGGCACGCGCGGCGGAGGATCTGGTGGGGCAGGGCTGGATGCTGCACGCGCTGGGCGTCATCGCCATCGAGGAGACCGACTGGGACCGCGCCGCCGACTACCTCGACGAGGCCTTGCGGATCCGCGCCGAGGCGGGCCATGACCGAGAACTCGGCTGGACGCTGGCCGCCGTGTCGCGCGCGGCGCTGGATCGCAACACCATCGAGGGCGCGCCGCTGGACGCCCGGCTGGTGCTCGATCGGCTCGACGAGGCGGAGCGGGCGTTCACCACGTCCGACTGCGTCGACGGCCTGTCCCACGTGTGGTCCTATCGGGCGCAGGTGCTGCATCACCTCGGCAGGGAGGACGAGGCGGTGACCGCCCAGCTGCACGCCGCGGAGTTGGCCGACCAGGTCGACGCCCCCGTGCTCTCCGCGTTCACGCTGTCCAGGATGGCGGAGATGCGTCTCGCCCTCGGGGACTTCGACGACGCGGTGACGATGGCCGATGCCGCGGCCCACCTGGCGCAGCGGATCGGCTGGCTGTGGTGCGTGGTCAACGCCCGCACCACCGAGGGCACCGCCCACGTGGCCTCGGGCCGGACCGCCGAGGCGCGTCGATCCTGGGAGGCGGCGCTGACCGTGGCCCTACGGCTGAGCGACGTGCGTGCCGAGGCGCTGGAACGGCGACTCGCCGAGCTGGGCTAGCCGAGGCCCTGGACCGCTGCTGCCGGGTCGAGCGTGTGGAGGAGTCGTCGACACACCCGTCGGCTGTCCGGCGGACGGACACCCGACGGACCGCTGCCTCCTGCGGACGCCACCGTCTTTCACTCGAACGGGTGAAACTGGCGGTTGCCGGTACGAACGACGACGGATGCGTGCTCTTTTCTCCTGACGAGCTCGGGCGAGCCCGCCCGAGGCCGACGATCCGCGCCCTCGACGAGCCCTGCCGGGGCGGCGGGCCGACCACGTCCGGTGAACCGATCGACGACCGTGAAGAGAAGACGTCTCGTGGCCATCATCATGATCAGCCCACCGCCGCCGACGGACGCCGTGCCGCGCCGAACGCGATTCCCCGCGGTGTCCGCCCACGCGGTGTCCGCCCACGCGGCGGCCGGCGAGCGCGGAGCCTTCTCGGAGGACGAGCCGTCGCGGCCGCCGACGGGATCGCCGCAGTCGACGTGCGCGGCCGCGGCGACGGCGAGCCGTCCCCGCGCACTCACAGCCGACGCGGTGTGGTGGGCCCGCGGCCCCGCACGCGGGTCGCGGCGACGAGGTCGTTTCCGGGACGGCAGCGGCGGATCGGGCGACGACGGACCGCTCCGCGGGGACACCGACTCCGACGGCCTGGATCGAACGAGAGCGGGAGTCCGAGGCGACGCGCACCGTGCCGCGTCGGATGCGGCGTGGCACGGGGGCGCCCCGTGGTGATCCGGTCGTTCCCGGTGCTCGACCACCGCGACGTCTACCTGCACCGACTGTTGGACAGCCGGTGCGCGCATTACCGCGCGCTGGGACTGCCCGCCGTCGTCGACCACACGACACGCCGGATACTGCTGCCGCTCGGCACGGGAATCGACGCGGTGACCGTGCCCGCCGATCTGGTCTCGACGGCGCTGCACCTGCTGTCCCACCAGCGTTGCACGCCTCCTGCGGTGGCCCTGCCGGGCGGACGATGGACGACGATCCTGACTCACCCGTGTCCGGCGGCCCGCCCGGCTCTGCCCGACGGCCTCGAACAGGCAGGAGTGCGGCTGACCCCGCGCGGTTCGGCGTCGGTGCTGCCCGCCCTGTCGGCGGGGCCCGCCGACTGGTCCTGGGTCGTGGAGCCCCGCGAAGGAGGATCGCTGCCGCGCTGGTCGACGACGATGCGCGCACTGACCAGGGCCGTCGAGGGGCGCGTCCTCTGATCGTCCTCGGCAGAGGAGATCCCGTCTCGCCGAGTCATGCCCGGCCGCCGAGGAGAAGGCGGCGTCCGCCGTGTGCGCGGGCCCGACGAGATCTCGACGCGGGCGCCCGCCCACCGCGCCCGAGGACGACGGCTCAGTCCTCCGGACGTCCCCGGTCGGCGGCCGCGTCGCGGTCCAGCTCGCCGGTGATCCACCTGGCGACCTCGTCGGCCGTGTCGGAGACGGGGACGCCGGTGGTGTCCAGCAGACGAACCGGCGGCGACATCGACGCCGCGGTGGCCACCAGCCAGTCGGTGAACTCGAGCGTCTCGGTGATCCTCGGCTCCGACCACTGGCGCCAGGCCGGGCGAGCCCGCAGTCGCTCGGCGAGTGTCGCGCGGTCGGTGACCAGGCCCAGGTAACGGATCTCGCTGAACAGTGCGCGTTCCGGGAGCCGTTCCAACTCGATCGGCACCACGGTCCCGCAGAGCACGGCGGGGCGGCCGCTCTGATGGATCATCGCGGCGAGCCGCAGCCAGGTGGACCGGAAGAGTCGGTGATCGTCGGCCGGGTCCCGAAGGCCTGCCACCCACAGGACGTCCTGTTCCAACACGACGGCCCGATCCTGGACTCGTTCGGCCAGCAGCCTGGCGACCGTCGACTTCCCGGTGCCGCTCGGTCCGATGAGAGCGAAGAGCGGACGACGGGCGAAGCGCCGCTCTCGACCGCAGGAGGTGCAGGTGAGCACCGGCTGGGCGCGCGCGACGACGGGGTGGTCGGTGCGATCGCCGCAGCCGGGGCAGACGAGCAGATTCATCGTCGCGACTAGTCGAACAGGCCTCGCAGGAACCCGCCTGGTCCGCGGTCACGCCGGTGGCCGTACGGCCGGGGCGAATCCTCGTAGTGGCCGCCGTGGCCGCCTCGGTAAGGACCGGGCGAGTCGGGACGGTGGCCCTGGTACGGCCGGGGGGAGTCCGAGTGGCCACCGTGAAAGCGTTGGCCGCCGTCGGGCTGGAAGGGAGGCGGCGAGCCGTAGTAGCTCTGCTCCGCGTTGGTCATCTGCTCCAGTTCGCCTCTGTCGAGGAAGATTCCGCGACAGCCTTCGCACTGTTCCAGATGGACGCCGTTGCGCTCGTAGGTGCGCATCAGGTTCTGGCACTTAGGACAAACCACCATGCAAGCATACGCATGCGGCGATGCTCGTCGATCTTTCTACGAAGAACGTCTTCGCAGCTCACAGGCATTTCACGCCGTACTCACGGGAACCTCACGCGGCGACGAGACATCACGAGCCCGCTGTCCGATCTCCCCGCGTCACCCCGCCGAATCGGCGCGGCGGCGCACCGTCCACCTCTCGATCCCACCACCGCGACCCCGCCACCGCGGCCGCCACGACTCGAAGAGGTCGACGCCGATCGACGCGCGAGGGCACCCGCGCTCCGCCGCCCATCGCCGAACGGGCACGGCGACACGCCGCCGTGCGATCGACCGATATGCCCGACACCGTCGCCCCACCCCTGCGAACACGGGGTGACGACCCTTGACAGCGCGTCACCATGCTGCTTTTCTGTAATCGGCATCACAGTGCATCCGGTCAGTGTCGAGAATCGAGACACCGACCCTGCGGCGCGGACCGCGCACAGCACCACGAGTACCCCGGCGACCTCGAATCGCACTTCGATCTCGCCGAGAAGCCACGCCCGGAATCACCGCATTCCTCCCACCACGCGAAGCCGACCGACAGGTCACTCTCGCCGGACCACCGTCGTCGCCGTCCGAGCATTCGCCGACGACGGCCGAGGGACCGGGGCGACCCGACGGCCGGAACCCCGACCCGCTGCCGGAACGAGGCCCCGAATCATGAGGAAATGGCAGGAAGAAGGCTACCCCGCCCGCTTGCAGGACGATCTCGGCGACGGCGTCGTCCAATGCAGACTCAGCCCGAGGAACTGTCGAATAAGGCCAGGTCAGCACGGTTTCTGCATGGTTCGGGCCAACCGGGACGGCACGCTGGTGAGCCTCAACTACGGCCGGTCCGTGCACGCCACGGAGGAGACGATCGAGACCGAGGCGGTGTTCCATTTCGAACCGGGCGCCCGCATCCTGTCCATGGGCAACATCGGCTGCATGCTGAACTGCGACTACTGCCACAACTGGAAGACGTCGCAGGCCCGATTCGTCGCCGATTCCGACGTCTTCTACTACACACCGGCAGAAGTCGTCGACATCGCCGTCCGCCACGGAATCAAGGTGATCTCCTGGACGTACAACGATCCGGTCGTCTGGCATGAGTTCGTCACGGAGACGGCGGCGCTGGCTCGCCAGAAAGGGATCGTGAACCTCTACAAATCGGCGTTCTTCATCTCCGAGAAAGCCGTCGAGGAACTGATTCCGGTGATCGACATCTTCTCCGTGTCCATCAAGTCGATGGACGCCAAGTACTACCGGAAGATCACCAAGGGCTGGATCGAACCGGTGCTCGCGGCGACCGAACAGGTGTACCGGTCGGGCAGGCATCTGGAGGTCTCCACCCTGATGGTCACCGACCTCAGCGATGGCGAGGACACCGCACGAGACATGGCTCGCTTCGTCGGGGAACGGCTCGGACCGGAGGTGCCGACGCACTTCGTGCGCTTCCACCCCGACTACAAGATGACGAACACCATCCGCACGCCCGTGGATCGATTGGAACGGGCCCGGCAGGTCGCGCTCGACATGGGCCTGGAGCACGTCTACCTCGGCAACGTGTACGACACCGAGGCCGCCAACACCTGGTGCCGCGCCTGCGGCGCCCTCCAGATCACCCGCTACGGACTCAACGCCCGGCTCCTGGGCCTGACCCCGGAGGGAGCCTGCGCCCGCTGCGGCACGGACGCGCGCATCCGGCGGATTCCCGGCCCGGCGCCCGCCCGACCTGTCGTCGCCGACCTGCCGACGAGCGAACCGCACGACGTCGCGGGCTTCGACTGGGAGGGCGACGTCCGCGCCGTCCACATCCGGGTGCGCAACGATGCCGAGACGCCCCGGAGCGTCTACCACCGGCGGCGGCGCTCCGGCGGGGCACCCGCCGAGTGGGTCCGGATCGACCTGCGCGCCGGCGAGAGCTACCGGTTCATCGCCGCGCAGTCCCTGTCCGACGAGATCGGCGTCGTGGTCGCCGTCCCGCCCGGCTGCGTCTCCAGCCTGCATCAAGTCTTCGACCGGGCGCACTTCCCCACCACGGAGGCCGAGGCGGGCACGGTGAACGCCGACGTCACTCCGCTGCCGCTGTACGTCCGTCCCACCAGGTGAAGGCGAGGAGAGCCGTGCCGAACGACGCCCAGTCCACGAGACTCCAGACCGAAATGCCGTCGCTCGACCGAGACGTGGTCACCGTGCCCGCCGCCACCGTGGAGGGCGCCGAGGCCTATCCGGGGCTGCTACGCCGCGTCCTGGCCTACAACGACCGCCTCATGCTCGTCGAGCACGTCATGGAGGAGGGCTCGGTGTTCCCCCGCCACAGCCATCCGCACGAACAGCTCGCCTATCTCGTCTCCGGCCGGGTCCGTGTCCAGGCAGGCGACGAGACCTTCGAGGCAGGTCCCGGCGACAGCTTCGTGGTGCGCGGCGGGGTCGAGCACCAGGTGTGGGCGTTGGAACGATCGGTCGCGCTCGACGTGTTCACCCCGCACCGCGAGGACTACGTCGAGTGGGCCGACGGCCGATGACCGCCACGGCAGGTCGGGACGCGGGGTCGGCGGCACGGCACGAGTCGGATGCCGTCGGCCCCGCGCCGCTGGCGATGGTGGTCGGACCGACCCGGCTGGCACCGTCGGTGCTGCGTCGCCTGGCCGACCAGCCGCCGCCGATCACCGACCGTCGATTCCTCGCCGAGTTCCGGGAGGCGTTGGAACTGCTCAGACCCGTGCTCGGCACCACGGCGGCCGAGACGTTCCTCGTGCCGGGCTCGGGGACGGCGGGCATGGAGAGCCTCGCGGCGAGCCTGCTCGACCCGGCGCGGCCCGTCCTGGTGCTCTCCACAGGGATGTGGGGAGAACGCTGGCACGAGTTGTGCACCGGCCTGGGGCTGCCGAGTCGGGTGCTGCGGGCCGCCCCGGGACACGGGCTCGATCTCGACGAGGTGGCCGCCTGCCTGCGGGACCGGCCGTACCAGGCGGTCCTGCTGACCCATGTGGACTCCAGCAGCGGCGTCCGCGCGGACGTCGCCACCGTGACCGCGCTCGCCCACCGACACGGCGCGCTCAGCCTGGTCGACGGCATCGCCGCCGCGGGCGCCGAGGAGGTCCGGCAGGACGACTGGGACGTCGACGCCTATCTCACCTCCCCGCCCAAGGCGCTGAGCGGACCCGGGGGGCTGTTCCTCGTCGCGCTGCGGGCGGCGGCCGTGGACGTCCTGACGGATCGGGGCTGGACGCCGCGCGGGTACAGCCTTGATCTGGGCCGTTGGCTTCCCGTGACGCGCACGCTGGCGGCGGGCGACTTCGCCTACTTCCAGACGCCGCCGGGCGCTCTGGTGAGCGCGCTCGCGGAGAGTCTGCGGCTGATCGTCGCCGAGGGTCCGGAGCGGATTCGGCGACACGAGACGTTGGCTGTTCGGTTGCGGACGGGTCTCGCGGCGGCGGACCTGCGGCTGTTCACCGCGGACGCGGCCGATCGGGCCCACGGCGTCACCGTGCTGCGCACCCCGGCGGGCGTCGACGCCGCGCGGCTGGTGGCCGCGGTCGAACGCCACGGCGTCGTGCTTCAAGCGGGCACCTATCCGACGGCGGCGCGGCGCACCGTACGTATCGGCCATCTCGGTAATCACACGGCGGCCGACGTCGATCGGACACTGGCCGCGTTGACAGCGGCGCTGGCCGAGACGGCGAGAGCCGAGGCCTGACGCGCCCGCGCGTTCGGCGGGCGGGGGCTCGCCCCGACCCGCCGCGGGACGAGAAGCGAGGCTTCGGCTTCGCCGGGCCAGCCCCGGTCGGAGGTGGTCGCCGATGGAGGCCGGTCGGGTGCGCTCCGGCGGAGACGGCGGCCCGCCCACGCCCCGAGGAGCGGACCGGCGCCCGGCGCCTGCCGGTCTGCCGACTCTGACGACCTGCCGCCTCCCGGTCGGTGCGAGCCGAGCGCTCCGCCGACGCCGCGCCACCGACTGCCCCAGCACCACGACTCCCCGAGTCCCCGAGTCGCGCGGCCCGAGCCGCGCGGCGCCGCGCCGAGCCACGCGCCGCGCCGACACGGGCCTGCCGCCGGAGCGCACGGCCACCGCCGTGCCACTCGCTCACGCCAGGATGCGCCAGGCCAGCACCACGGCGAACAACAGCAGTCCGACGGCGGCGACCACGTCGATCGTCCGTCGCAGGCGGGGCCCCAGAAAGCGGCCCAGCCCGGCCACCAGCAACGAGAGCAGCGCGAACCAACAGAAGGTGCCGACGCCGACGCCCACCAGCAGGATCGGTGAGCTGCCCGTGTCGTCGGAGCCCGCGGCTGAGACGGCGGCGAACACCGCCGCCCACGACAGGATGGTCAACGGGTTGGCCGCGGTGGCGGCGAGCCCGGTCAGGAACGCGGGCCGCACGCCGGACACTCCGCCGGTCGCCGTCTCCTCCGGTGTGTCGCGCAGCGCCGAGCGCAGGGCCCGCAGGCCGAGGAACACCAGGACGGCGACGCCGAGGGCGCCGAAGACGACGCGCACGCCATCGATCTGGAGGATCGTCGCGACCCCGGCGACGCCCAGCGCCGCATACGCCACGTCCACCAGCGCCGCACCCAGTCCGAGTGCGAGCCCGATCGCCACCCCGCCGTGCAGCACGCCGCGCACGCACAGCAGCCAGATCGGGCCCACCTGCGCCGCCACCAGCATCCCGAAGCCGAAGCCGCTCGCCAACGCCGCCATCATCCGTCCGTCCCCCTGCTCTACCCCGATCGACGGAACATCGCCGCCGAAAGTGGAGTATCGAGGCCCGAATTCGTCGATCGCAGGTCGAACCCGGCGATCTCCGCGACCATGGCCGTATGGACGAGATCAACAGGGCGATTCTCCGTGAGGTGCAGCGAGATCCTCGGATCTCCTACAGCAGCCTCGGCGCCGCCGTGGGCCTGAGCGCCAACGCGGCGGGGGAGCGACTGCGCAGACTCACCGCCCGAGGGGTCGTCCGACTGAAGGTCCTCGTCGATCCCGCCGCCACCGGCCAGGAGGTTCTTCAGGTCCTCATCGATCTCCGGCTGCGTCCCGAGCAGGACAACGCCCGGTTCGAGGCGACGGTGGCGTCCTTCGCCGACATCGTGGAGGTCCACCACGTGACGGGCGAGTTCGACTACGTGGTGCGGGCCGAGCCGCCGGACGTCGCGGCCCTGGACAGGCTGCTGCGGGACCTCAAGGAACGGGCGGGCGTGGCCGCCACCTCGACGCGGCTGATCCTCCGGCCGATGTCCGTCGTGCCCGGCCAGCGCGGCCGCGGCTCCGACCGCGCCGACACCCGGCGCCGAACCGGAAGCTGAGTCCGGCCGGCGCCGATCCGCATGCAGGCGCGGTCGTGCGCGTCGGCTGCCTCCCCTCCCGACGAGCCCGTTCGACGGCGTTCGACTCCGGATCGTCGAATCGATTCGACGACGGGGAAGGTTTCGATTCAGCCCGATCCGCGTCTGGTGGTGGCCGATGTCCGCGGTCAGGACTAGCCTGACGATCCACAGCGAGCTATCTTCACCCATTCGAGTCGCGTGAAGGTCGACCGGGGGCGAAAACCGGCGGCATACTGTCGGCCACGGCAGGATGATCGACTTCGATGGCACGACATGCTATTCCTCCGTTGGGGAGCGGAGACGACTGCCGGCGAGAATTCGCCGCTTCCGCCACGACCGCCGAGTCGTGGCGATTCGGGGACAGGGGGTCAACTGTGACGACCAGCGATCGAAATCGGTCCGCCGGGCGACCGAGCAGCACCATGCCTGCGTTCGAAGGCGCGCCGCAGGTGCTCAAACTTCTGCGCAAGCTGGTCACCCGGCCGCTGTTCGGCGAGGTTCCCGCCGATCAGGACGGCCGACGCGGAATTCCGATGCTGTGTCTGGCACGAGGCGAGGATCAGGCCGAGCTTCTCACCGCGCTCGCCGACCAGCTCAAGAACGCCACGCCACGCCGGGTCCCCCATGCCCGCCACTCCTTCACCGCCGAAGTCGATGAATCCGTAGACCAGACCGAACTCATTCTCACGGCACTGCGTGACCTGGCCGTGCAGCTGTCCACTGGCGCCAACACCAAGTATGGAAGGATGCGGTTCAGTCGCTTTCATCTGGTCGACTGGCTGCTCCGACAGGAATTCCCCGAGCCCGACGACATCGACCTCCGGGCCCGGCTCTCGCTGCGCTCTCGACGGCGCGACCGGCTCAGCCGCGCGGGCGAGCCCATCGCCGAGGTCTTCGATTCCCGCTGGGGCGTGCTGTTGCGCACCGTCGGCGCACTCCGATTCGCGATTCGGTTACGCGGTCGCGTTCCCGGCATCGGCAACGAATACCGCTGGCTGCTCCGTCAGCCGTATCTGGCACCGCAGGACCCGGGCACGTTCGTCGGGTTCGCCGAACGACTGACGAGAAATCTCAACCGCGACGAGGATCAGGGACAGCTCCAGCGACTGATCGTCAACGCCTTCCTGGAGGACGTCCGCGCCGCCCATCGCCCCTTCCCCCGCTTCATCCGGGCATTCCGCCGCACGACCTACACCGTGCTGCTGCTGGACGGGATCACCCCGGCCAACGGAGGCAACCGGCTGTTACGGCTGATCAACGACGTCCGCAACGACACCGGTGCCTTCGACCCGCTCGTGGTGGTCAGCGGAGGCACGGTGATCCCGCCGGACCCGGCCGAGCTGGGTGCCGCGAGCGTCGACACGGAGAACCGGGTGGTCGAGACCCGGCCCGCCGTCGAGGCGGAGGACGCCTACGAGAACTGGCTGGCTCTCTTCGCTCAGGGCAGCAGGCGCAGGGACCACACCGCCTGGTACCTGCCGCTGGAGGTTCCGCCCCCGCCCGCCGAGCCGCAGCCCCACCGCAGGCAGCTCGACGCGGTCAGGCGGTTCTCCTTCCGTGCTCCACCGTGGTGGGCGCGCAGGCGATACACCCGCACCGGGGCGGTCCTGCTCGCCGCCGCAGCGGCGGCGGGTGCGGGCTACCTGTCCGTGGAATCGGTACAGACCCATCGGGCGTGCGGGATCCTGCCGTGGGAGCCGGATGCACGCACCATCACCTTGACAGCAGGGGAATGCGTCGGGGTGAGCACGAACTCGTACATCTTTTTGCGCAACGGCGGCGAGCAGGTACGCGAGATCGAGCAGAAGATCAAGGATCTCAATCGCGGAGTGGACCAGGCGCAAGAGAACGGGACCACTCGTCCGGTGGTCACCGTCGTCTATCCGGTCGCATTGGAGACCCGAGCGCGCGGTGCGGCGGACACCGCGCAGGACGACGAGAGTCTCAAACTGGACTCGGCTCATGAGGGTCTGATGGGCATCGCCAGCGCACAGCACAGACTGTTGCACGACCCCTCCTCATCGCGGCCGCTGATCCGGGTGCTGGTCGCCAACGCCGGATCGCGGATGCAGGAAGGGCAGGCCATCGCGGACCATGTAGGACGGCTGGCCGCCGAGGACGACTCGCTCGTCGGAGTGGTGGGCCTGGCTCAGAGCCGCAAGGCCACCGAACAGACGATCGTGGCATTCGCTGAGAAGGGGCTGCCGATCGTCGCCGCCACTCTCTCCGCCGAGGAGATGCCCAAGGCCTCCCCGTTGTATTGGCAGGTCTCCCCGGACAACACTCGCGAGGCCGAGGTGGCCGCCGCGTTCGCCGCGAACGAACTCGCCGGAGAGACCGTCCCCGACGACGCACGGATCAGCAGAGAGGTTCGCATCATCTCGCCCGCCGACCACAAGGATCTCTACGCCCTCGATCTGACCAAGAAGATCGCGACCGCGTTCCGGGCACGGGGCTTCGAGGTCGAGGGCGATGCGCAGGAAGGCGGCAATCCCTTCCAGTACCTGCCGGACGGGAACCCGAGCGACGCCCCGGGGGATACTCCCGCTCCGGCTGAGCTCGGTCGCGCATCCTGCGGTTACGACGGACTCGTCTTCTTCGCGGGACGGCCTCTCGACTTCGGCGAGTTCCGCCGAGGCGTCGACATGGGGTGTCCGCAGGCACCGCCGACGATCCTGGCCGGAGACGACATCTCCCGGCATGCCGCCGACGAGGAGGAGCGGACCCGATTCTCTCGAGTGCCGTTCCATTATCTGTCTTTCGCGGTAGGGTCGTTGTCCTGCACCGATTCGGATCCGACGGAGTCGGATTCCACGCCGAGCGATCTCTACCGAACGATGGTGGATCTGTTCCCGCAGGTCTGCCAGAGCACGACCGACCCGTCGATGGACGGTCACGCCGCCCTTGCCTACGATGCCCTCAATCTCCTCTCGCGGGCGGTCGACGACCTTCGCTCCGGTGACCCCAAGCTGCCGATCGAGCCGGGAATGGTGCAGAACGCGCTGAGCCGCGTCCACTCGCAGGGCGCCTATTACGGCGAGACCGGCCGCATCGACTTCAGCAGCGATGTCAACAGCCAGGTGCCTGCGGACAAGTTCGTCGCGGTGCTGCTGGCCGACGGTTCCGATGCGCCGATACTGCTGGGCTCGTGTGAGGGCACCGGCGATACTCGTGACGACGAGAACGACCAGAGCACGGCCGACGTCTCCGCCGAGTGGTGTTAGGACGGACGAATCGGCGAATCGCAGTCGGCCGGTCGGCGATCTGGGCGGCGGACGGATCGGAGTCGTGCTGCGAACCCGATCCCCGTCGCCCAAGCCGCGACCTGGGCCGATTCGGCGGAGGTCGTAAGCCGGCCGCACCGTCGAGCCGACGCCGCTTCACGGTAGACGTCGGCCGTCACCGAGACTGCGGCTGTCGCCGAGGCCCGTCACCGCCGATGTCCGGATTCGACCTGCCGAGTCCCGCACGCCTTCGCCATGGACGGCAGCGTGGTCCTGGCTCGGCAGCCGGCTATGCGATCCATGGCCCGGCGACGACATTCCGACGGAATCGGTGCCGCGGTGGCGGCGTCACTTCGACCGCATGGGCTGGGACCCCTGCGGCTCGATTCGCTACGACCCGGCAGACACCCTCTCGGCGGTCCGCGGCCCGCCCGCGATATCTCCAGTCGTGCCGGAGGCGGGCGCCCGCTGTCGACTATTCGGGACGTCGTCGAGGCGAGAGGCGGCGGCGGGACCGTCGGCAAGCCCGCTGCCTGCGGCTCGACCGCAACCCGGGCCTACCCGGTTCGGCAGGTTACCGGCCGGATCGCCGACGCGACAAGACCGGACGAACAATACCGAGAATGATGCAACTGTTTCACCGGAATTTCGCGTCGATCCATTCCGTCGGATCGTCTCCTGTGGTCAGATCAGCTGACTCGTACCATCGGCGGCCGATCGGCCGCCGCTCCAGTACCTGGAGGACAGCGTATGACGTTCACGAGACGATTAGGCGCCTTGACGACGGCCTTCGCCATCTCCCTGCTCGGCCTGGTGGTCGGCCAGGGAACGGCGCTGGCCGCCCCGAACTACCAGGTGCCGTTCGAATGCAATGAGACGGTCAACGCCAATACGCGCGCGAATCACAGCCCCGCACAGGGTGTCGACTTCCAGCGTTCGGACATCAACAACCTTCCCGTCGTCGCCTCCGCCGCGGGACGGGTCTCCCGTGTGGAGAACACCGGCAGCACCAGTTACGGCCGATGGATCGAGATCGACCACGGCTCCGGCTTCACGACCCGCTATGCGCACCTGTCGCGGCAGACCGTCACGGTCGGCACGCAGGTCCGGCTGGGGCAGCGGATCGGGAACGTCGGATCGACCGGCGGCTCCACCGGGCCGCATCTGCACTACGAGCAGCGTTCTGGGGGTTCGCCCGTGCGAGCCACGCTGAACGGAGTCGCGGTCCCCTACTACGGCAACACGAGCTTCACCAGTGCGAACAGCTGCCCCGACGGCGGGAATCCCTACTCCCCCGGTCAGGTCTGCGGCAGCGGATACAACGTCATCAATCAGCGGGCGCTGGGCAACGCGGGCACCGTGTACCTGACCTACAACTCCGGTAATCGACACAACTGCGTCGTGACGATCAAGTCCGCCTCGGTGGGCGCCCCTACGGCCACCTCGGCGTTCCTCGAGGTGCAGGGGCAGACCAGGGTCACCGACTCCGGTTCCTTCTCCTACTACGCCGGTCCGGTGCGCAGGGCGGCGGGAGCCACCTGCGTGAAGTGGGGCGGATCGGCGGGCGGCCAGTCCTACACCAGTCCGTTCGAACACTGCGGCTGATCGGCCGGCTCGTCGACCGACGCCTGCGCCTCGGCGGCCTCGGGTCGTCGGGGCGCCGGGGCGCGGAGCCGGGCACGGCAGGCCTCGTTCCCACGCGGAGCGGAGCCTGTCGGCCGTCCGGGCCTCGGGGGCCGCAGGCAGGGGCGCGCGTGGCGCGGCGGGCCGCCGCCGTCGCCGGGGCGCACTACGGTGGTCTGGTGAACATCGATGAGGTCGCCGAGCCGATCGGCGTGATCACCGCCGAGACCGCGGCCTTCGCGCTCGACCGGTTCGCCGATCGCAACGCGCGGGTTCCCGGATCGTCCGTCGTGCACGCCATGCGACCTGCCCGGTTCCTGGGCCGCAGCGTCCCCGGCCTCGGCTGCGGCACCGCCGTGGGCGGCTGGGACTGGTCGCGCCTGCTGCCCACCGCCGAACCGATCACCTGTTCCCGCTGTCGCCGCGATCCCGCCACCCGCGAGGACGAGGACCGACTCGACCACGCCGCCCAGCTCGCGCTCGACCTCGACCCCACGGATTGACGACTCCGCCGGCTCGCGACCGTGCCCCCGGCGGTCGGCGGAACGTGGTTCTGGAGCCCTGAGCCCTGAGCCCTGAGCCCTGAGCCCTGAGCCCTGAGCCCTGAGCCCTGAAGCGAGCGTCCTTCGCGAACTCGACGAGCCGATCCGCCACGCCGGCGTGTCGACGTCCTCGTTCTCGGGCACCGCGCGGGCCTGCCTCGCGCGCCCGGGACGGGCGGCACGTCGACGCGGTTCGGCTCGGTCCTGCCGATCACGATTCACCAGCGGATGCGGGACGGCCGATGTGCGATGGATTTTGATTGACACTGAAGCAATAGTCACTTCGATTGACGCGGCGAGCGGGCGACGCGTGTCCGATCACCGTCGCACCGGGAACGGCCCCCGCTCGCGCGTACGGCGACCGACCGCCGGGCCGCCCCTCGGCATCCCTCGGATCCGCCCGACCCCGCGGGCGGTCCGTTCACTCGGCCCCGTCCGCCCCGGTGCACGGGACGCCTGCTCGATCACACCCACTCCTCCGACATGACGTCCGCCCGACCCGATGCACCGCACGCGGACGGCCGAGCCGATCGACACCGTCCGCCACAGGCACGCCGAGGCGATCGAGCCCGCGCGCCCGACGGCGCCGAAGCGGAGCCGACGACGCCGGCGAGGCTCCCCGGGTCGGTGTCACCCGAACGGCGGGTTCGCCGCGAGCCGGGCGCCGCAGTGGGAAGAACCGGAGACCGGCAGCCGGGAGCAGGCCCTCGCCGCCGGGACACACGTCGTAGTGAACCTCGTTCCCGGACGAGATCAGAACGACGCTCAACCTCACCAGGGTGCCAGGCGTCTGACGGACAGGCGTCGCCGTGACCGGAATGTCAGACTCCATACACTCCTGGTTCATGATCGACTTAGCTATGGAGGTCTCGTGTTCCGCTGGCTGACACCGACAGCGCCGTGGGCGACCGACGTCGGGACCGTCCCGCACGTCTCGGCCGGGAGCGCCGCCACGGTGGAGGTCGACGGCATCCCGACGTGGAGTGCGACCTGGTACCGGGACCTCGTCGACTTCGCCCACGGCACCCCCGGCTGGGTGCACTGGTTAGCAGAGGTCGGCACCGAGGCGCTGCCGATCCTGCTGGTCGTGGTGCTGGCGGTGAACTGGTGGCGTTCGCGAGGGCTGGACGCCGCGACGACGGCCCAGGCGTTCCTGGCCCCGTTCGCCACGGCGACGTCGTATCTCATCAGCAACGGCGCCAAGTCGATCATCCGGCAGGACCGGCCGTGCCAGGCGATCGAGGTACTCCCGATCTCTCCGTGTCCGGCGATGGGCGACTGGTCCTTCCCCAGCAATCACACCACCTTCGCCGCCGCCGCCGCGGTCGGGCTGGCACTCGCGTGGCGTCGCACGATGGTGTGGGCGCTGGTCGCGGCCGTCCTCACCGCCTTCTCTCGCGTCTTCGTCGGCGCGCACTATCCGCACGACGTCGCCGTCGGGCTGCTGCTCGGCACGGCGGTGGCGGCGGTGATCCTGCTCGCCGGGACGCGGCCGACGACCAGACTGGTGGAATGGGCGGAGGGGGTGCCCGCCCTGCGCTGGGCCGTCGCCGAGGGCCCGCTGATCCCGAGCGGTCGGGACACCGACTCCGACGAGCTCGAGCCCGCCGCCCCGGCGCGCCGCGCCGCCGTGGTGACCTCGCCCGCCGACTCGGCCACCGTGCGACTGCCCGTCCCGGCCCGAAGCCCGGAGACGGCCGGGCCCGACGGATCAGGCGTGGCGGCCGGGGCACGACCCCGGCCGTCCGCCGCGGGGACCGAGGCCGCGACGGCCGTGCACCCGAGATCCCGCCCGACGGCGGGCGGCGAGACGCAGGCGAGCGTCGCGCAGGCCACGGCGGTCCACGGCGCGCCGCCGCATCGCCGGGGCGGCGGCGACCAGGCCACGATCCGTGCCGCCGCGCCCCGGGTGCGACCCGCCGCCGGCGCCGACCAGCGGCCCGGCACGGGGTCCGAACAGGCCACCGTTCGCGCCGCCGCGCGACCCGAGGGCGGGTGGCGGCCGACCGGTGACGGCACTCCCGTCGGGATCAGGCCGCATGAAGGCAGGCCCGGCGGAACACGGCCGGACGCGGCAGGCCCGGCCGCCGACGGGCAGGCCGCGACCGAACGGCTGCCCGCCCCCGCGCGGCCGGGCCCGCTCACGGCCGCGACGTCGAACCGGCCCATGCCCACCGGGGCGCCCCCGAGGCGACCCGTCGCGCGACCGCCGTCCACTCCGACACACCCCACGCGACGGGGACCCGACGGCAGACCGACACCTCGCCCGGAAACGAACCAGGAGAACGAGGGCGGCGGCCACACCGCTCCGCCGCGCCGACCACACTGAGCCGCTCCGTCCTGCCCTGCCGGGCTCGGTCGGGCAGGGCAGGCGGCCGGACTCGCGTGCCTCGTCGACGTCCCGGCACCGGCTTCGGCGCCGTCCGTCGCCACCTCCGGCCGAAGCACCTCGGTCGTGCTCGGCGGAACACGTCGCGCACGGCGGACGTCACCCGGCCGCACCGTTCGCATGCGGGCGCTCGGCGACCCCTCGGGCGCGTCGCCGAACCCCGCCGCGAACCGGTGGGGCCCTACGTCACAGGGTGCGGCCGGTCCCGGTCAGGATCAGCATCACCTGGAGCTGGATGCTCGCCGCGTAGTACCGCTGCGGGTCGACGTCGGTGGCGAGGATCTTCGACCACAGGGCGTCCAGCCATGCCTGGCTGTCCGGGTTGCTCAGGGCGGCCACCGCGAAGGGTGCGAAGAACGCGGCGTCCGATCCGGTGCGGTAGCGGGTGCCGTCGAGCCGGTATCCGGTGCCGATCTGGTCGGGGTCGCCCCCGGTGGACCGCTGGATCCAGTCGTCGAGCCGCTGGGCGGCGGCCACCGAACGCGGGTCGCCGGAGTTCAGCGCGTCCAGGCCGATCCGCCACGGCGTGCGGCAGGCGTTCCAGCTGAAGTAGCCGTCGGTGTCGCTCTCGAGGAACTGTCCCTGCGCGGGCTTCGGGTCGGTGCCGGTGTCCTGCACGAAGTCGGGCAGCAGCCCGGTGTCGGGCGCGTAGTCGTCCTGCAGGGTCTCGATGAGATCCTGGTGGGCGAGGCGAATGGTGTCCCAGTCGGCGTCGCCGGTGGCCTCGCGGAACACCCGGAAGTGGTCGAGCATCCAGTCTGACGTGCGGCTTCCCCAGTAGAGCTGCGGCGTCCAGTCCGGATGCGCCCAGTCCCCCAGTTCCATCAGGTTGGTGACGGGGTGCACCTCGCTGCGCTTGATGGCGTTGATCCTGGTCACGGCCAGTCCGTGGTAGTCGACGGCGCCGTCGCTGCCCCACGCCGCGTCGGCCAGCAGCAGCCCGTAGGCGATGTCCATGTCGCCGTCGGTGGCGGAGTCCTGTCCGCCCGTGGTGGTGCAGGACAGGTCCTGCGCGCCCGCCATGAGATCGGGGTCCAGCGCCGAGGGGTGATCGAGGGCGTACCGCAGGATGCCGTCGAAGATCTCCTGGGCCTCCGGATCCACGTCTGCCATCTGGGCGGTGATCACCATTCCGTAGCCCTGGCCCTCGGCGACGTAGGGCTGATAGGCGTCGGGCGAGTACACCTGATACCACTCGTCCCGGCAGTCGTTCCGGACGAAGGCCGACTTCCACGCCTCATAGACCTCGGCGACCGCCGCCTGCTGGTCGGCGCGATCGGCGGACAGGGCGATCGCCGCTCCCGGCCGGGCGGGCGGCTCCGCCGCGAGCGACGACGACGCGGCCGTCGCGGGCTCGGCCGTCGCGGGCGACGGTGTGGAGTGGGCGATGCCCGTCGTCCCGGCCAGAATCAGCACGGCGGCCAGCGCCACCGGTACCGTCGTCTCTACTCGAACACCGCGTCTCACGCCGCACCTCGAAGTTCCTCGTCGGGCCCCCAGTGTCCGAATCAGACGGTGGCAGGCTGGTCACGAGCAGGTCAAGGCCGGGACGGGTGATTGGTGCGTCCGCCGCAGCCGGTGCCGTCGGGCGGTGGAGGCGGGCGGGCCGGTTCGGCCTGCGGGCCACTGCGCCCGCCGCCGCTCCCATCCCCCGGCCACGGCGGGCGTGGCGGGCGCGAGCCGACCGGTGACCGTCCGATCCGCGAGCCTGCTCACGGCGGCATGTCGCCGACAACACCGCTCACGGCGGTGGCAGCGGCCGCCACCGCCGTCGGCATGATCACGACGGGGTCGTGCGCTCCCCGCCGCCCGCGTCTCGGCCGGTGCCGCCTGCGGCGAACGCGGCGTGCGGTCTTCGCGGTCGGCTCCATCCCAGCCGTGGTCCTACGCGCAGGAGGCGGCGGTCCGCGCGGCCGCCGGGGCGAGCGGCGCGCCCGCCGGGGCGGCGGCCTCTGCCGAACAGGACGCCGCCGCCGCGGCCGTCACCCGCCGACGACGCCGGATCGGGCGGGCTCGCCCCGGTCGCGGTGGAGGGCGACTATCGGCTGCCGCCCGCGGTCCAGTTCGGCTCGACGCGGCCTGGCCCGGGGAGGTCACGACCCCGCCGCGCTCCGGCCGTCCGTGCCGCAGCCTCGGCTGAGCCGCCGAGACGATGACCAGATCCCGTGCGCCGGACGCCGTGGAACGGTCCGCAGGCCCACCACGCGGCCCGCCGGCCGACTCGATGCCGTCGGAGTCGACAATGGACGAGACCCTGCCGCCGTGCGCACGGCGGCCCGCATACCGTCCAGCCGACCACCCGCCGGAGACCCGCCACATGCCTTCTTCCGCTCCACTGCTCGACGCCCGCGTCCACCGGCTGCGGGAGGTCGCCCACGCCGATCCCCGAGTGGACGGCGTGGTCCTGTACGGGTCGTGGACTCTCGGCGAGGCCGACGCCCACTCCGACATCGAGGCCTACGTCTTCGTCCTGGACGAGGATCTCGACGCGTTCGACGGGGCGGAGTTCGTCGCTCGGCTGGCGCCGCTCCAACTCGCCTACACCAACATGTTCGGCATCCTCGCCGTCGTCTTCGACGACCTGATGCGCGGCGAGTTCCACTTCGAGCCCGCAGGGCGCGGCGCCGAACAGCTCGCGAGCTGGCGCGGCCTGGTGCACCTGCCGGAACCGGATCGCGCCGTCCTGCTCGACCGCCGGGGTCTGCTCGCCCCCGCCGCGAAGGCGCTCGCCGACGCGCCCGCGCCGAAGCAGGCCGAGACCGCGCGGCAGCTCGTCGACGAGCTGACGAACTGGACGCTGATGGTCGGCCACGTGCTCACCCGAGGCGAGACGGCCCGCGCCCACGCCGGGCTGGCGACGATGGTGGCGCCGCACCAGCTCCAGTTGTGCAGGCTGCTGCGCGGCTCCACGGCGCACTGGCTCACCCCGAGCCGGGCGCTGGAGGCGGACGTGCCCGCCGACGACGTCGCCCGCTATGCCGCGACGACCGCCGCGCTGGACCCCGCCTCGGTGCGGGCGGCGGCCCGGGAGAGCTGGCACTGGAGCCGGGAGCTGGCCGCCGAGGCCGCCGACCGCTGGGGGCTCGCCCTGCCCGCGCGGCTGCACGAGGACGTCGCGACGCTGCTCGACGAGGCCTGAGCCGAGGCGGGCCGGGGCCTCGCGACGGGTGCGGAAGTCGCTGGTCGGCCCGACGTCGAGACGCCGGTCCCGGTGCCGAGCCGGCGGAATGGACTCGCCGACGCCGACGCCGCGCCCGTGGGCAGGCGCCGTCCGCCGCCTCGGCGTGGTCCTCGGGGTCGACGATGCCCGGCCCGCCGATGTCGGCCCGTCGATGCGGGCCCCGGCCTCCGAGGAACACGGGCCATGCCGCACCATCGTGCCGTCCCGTCGTCCCCGTCGCGGAGGAACGCGCCCATGACCAGCGTCCTGCTGACCGGCTTCGAGCCCTTCGACGGCGCGAAGATCAATCCGTCGTGGCAGGCGGTGTCGCAGGCACGCGAGGACTTCGACGGTGCCGCCGAACTGCACGTGGCCGAACTGCCCGTCGAGTTCGCCCGCTGCGGCGCGGCCCTGGCGGCGGCGTTGGACCGCACCCGGCCGGACCTGGTCATCGCGGTCGGACAGGCGGGCGGCCGGGCGGGGATCACCCTGGAACGGGTCGCGATCAACATCGACGACGCCCGGATCCCTGACAACGCGGGCGACCAGCCGGTGGACGTGCCCGTCGTCGCGGACGGGCCCGCCGCCTACTTCAGCACGCTGCCGATCAAGTCCTGCGTGGCCGAACTGCACCGGACGGGCGTGCCCGCCTCGGTGTCGCAGACGGCGGGCACCTTCACCTGCAATCACGTGTTCTACCGGCTCATGCACGAACTCGCGGGCGGCCGAGGCCGACGCGGCGACGGGAGCGGCCCGCGCGGCGGCTTCGTCCACGTCCCGTTCGCCCCCGAACAGGTCCCCGACGGCACCCGCCCCAGCATGTCCGTCGCCACCATCGCGGCGGCGCTACAGACGATCGTCCACACGAGCCTCGCCGTCCACGTCGACGAACGCCTCCCCGGCGGCGCCACGCACTGAGCCGGCCGGGGTGCGTCGTCGCGGCGGCTTCGATCTGGGCGCATCGGGCGCGCGCTGCCGGCGCGGGGCGTACGCCGAGCCGCGTCCTGCTGTGTCACGTCCCGCTGTTCGCGCCCGCTGGCGTGGGGCGTACTCGCCCAGCGTCGCCGGAAGCCAGATCGGTGCGAAGCGGCTCACCCCCGCTTGCCCGGGGCGCACCCGCGGTGGTGGTTTCCTGCGACCGCGTTCTTGGGCTCACCCCCGCTTGCGCGGGGCGCACTCACGCTGGGCATTCCTCCACATGTGGACACACGGCTCACCCCCGCTTGCGCGGGGCACACGTCAAGGCTCCGCGCAACGCCGGAACCAACGTCGGCTCACCCCCGCTTGCGCGGGGCGCACCGTGAGCTGGCCTGTCTGCGCTCTGCCGCCGAGGGCTCACCCCCGCTTGCGCGGGGCGCACCCTTCGCGACCTGGCCTTTCAGAAGCGCGTCATCGATTCGTGATACTTCCGTCCGGCCAGCGAGGAATCCACCGGGCCACCGTATCCCAGTGCCGGTCGCCTCTCGGCGGCGAGTGGGCGACCGCCGCGCATCCTCGTGTGTCGCAGGCCCGGCCCGGTCATGCCTGGACGGCTGCGGTCTCTCCCCGCTGCTCGGCGCCGGACTCGGCCGCCCGGTCGGACCCCGCCGCCCGGTCGGACCCCGCAGCCGGGCCGGACTCCGTGGCCGGGACGGGCTCGCACTCGGCGGCGCGTCTGGTCAGCAGCGCGCGTTCGCGGGCGTTCTCGGTGAGGGCGGCGGCCCGCTGGAACTCGGCGCGGGCCTCGGCGAGCCGACCTAGGCGACGCAGCAGATCGCCGCGCACGCTCGGCAGCAGGTGGTACCCGGCCAACGCCTTCTCCGTCAGCAGTGTGTCGACGAGTTCGAGGCCGACGTCCGGGCCGAAGGCCATCCCCAGCGCCACGGCCCGGTTCAGCTCCACCACCGGGGACGGCGTCAGCACCGCGAGCCCCTGATACAGGGCGGCGATCCGCACCCAGTCGGTGTCCGCCGGCGTTCTGGCCCTGGCGTGGCAGGCGGCGATGGCGGCCTGCAGCGTGTAGGGCCCGCGCGGGTGCGCCAGCGACTCGGCGCGGTCCAGGGCGGCCAGGCCGCGCCGGATGAGGAGCTGATCCCAACGGGCCCGGTCCTGGTCGAGCAGCAGGACCGGCTCCCCCGTGGCCGAGGTCCGAGCCCGCAGCCGCGAGGCCTGGATCTCCAACAGGGCGATCAGGCCGTGGACCTCGGCGTCCTGCGGCGCGAGACCCGCGAGCATCCGCCCGAGGCGCAGCGCGTCCTCACAGAGGGCGGGCCGCATCCAGTCGTCGCCGGTAGTCGCGGCATAGCCTTCGTTGAACACGAGGTAGATCACGCCGAGTACCGAGGCCAGCCGCTCGGCGCGCTCCGCCTCGGCCGGGATGGCGAACGGGACGCCTGCCCTGGCGAGGGTCCGCTTCGCCCGCACGATCCGCTGGGCGATCGTCGACTCGGAGACGAGGAACGCCCGTGCGATCTCCTCGGTGGTCAGCCCGCCGAGGAGCCGCAGGGTGAGCGCCACCCTGGCGTCGGCGGACAGCACGGGGTGGCAGGCCACGAACAGCAGGCGCAGGACGTCGTCCTGGATGTCCTCGCCGTCCAGGTTCGCCGAGGCTTCCGGCGCGACGGCGCCCCCGCCGGAGTCGAGGTCGCGGCCGATCTCCTGGAGGTTGCGGGCATGGCGTTCTTGACGACGAAGGTGGTCGATGGCCCGCCGTTTCGCCGTCGTCGTCAACCAGGCGCCGGGGTTGCGGGGAATACCCTCCGCAGGCCACTGTTCCAGCGCCGCGACCAGGGCGTCCTGCGCGAACTCCTCGGCGAGGCCGACATCGCGGAGGTACCGGGCGAGGCCCGCGACGAGCCGCGCCGACTCGATCCGCCAGACCGCGTCGATCGCCCGGCGGATGTCAACAGCCGTCATGGCGCAGACTGAAGCACAACCGCCCGACACACCCGAGTGCAGGCCGGCCGCAGCGCGCGGGCCGCGGGTTCCCGCGGTCCGCGTCTCCTCGGTTCGGGAGCGGCGATCCCATCCGAGAGTCGCGCGGTAGCCGGATCGATCCGGTTCGAGCCGTCGGTGTGGCTTTCATGGCCGGGGCTCCCGAACCAGGCTGACACGAGCGGACGAACAGAAGAAACGGGGCAGGCGGAAACGAGCAGACAGAGCCGGCCCGGCGGAGCGGCGGCCCGGAACGCCCAGGCCTGCCGCCCGCCACGGCCGGCGCGCCGCCGTCAGCTCTGCTGCGAGGCCACCTCGGCACGCAGCCGCTCCTCGGCCTCGCGCAGCTCGGGGGTGAACTCCTCGCCGAAGTCCTCGGCCTCGAACACCTGCCGGATCTCGATCTCCTGCTCGACCGCCGGGTCGGCCGGGATGCGCCGGACCCACTCGATCGCCTCCTCCTTCGACTTCACCTGGATGAGCCAGAACCCGGCGACCAGCTCCTTCGCCTCGGAGAAGGGCCCGTCGACCACGGTGGTCTCCCCGCCGGAGAAGCGCACCCGCGCGCCCCGAGAGCTCGGGTGCAGGCCCTCCCCCGCGAGCATCACGCCCGCCTTCACCAGCTCCTCGTTGTAGCGCCCCATCGCCGCGAGCATCTCCTCGCTCGGCATGGCGCCCGCCTCGGTGTCGGCGTCGGACTTGATCAGGATCATGAATCGCACGGCTGTTCTCCCTCACACCATCGGGTTCTCCGTGAGCAGGCTGCCCCCACCTCGCGGGAGGGCAAACCCCGCTCTCACCAGTGCGTCGAACAGGGCGGGGCCGAATCGACACGGCGGCGGAACTTTTCTCGAAGGGCGATCCAACTGGTGCGGGCGCGGCCATCGACGGCGGTGTCAACGCAGGTCAAGGCCCCGACGGCCGCACGGAATCCGGCGAGGAGCTGCCCATTCCGGCTCGGCCGCCTCCGCATCTCACGCGACGTAGCGAGCTGTGCGGCTCAGCCGCTCACGCTGAACAGACGCACTGTCCCCGGATTCCGGGGACAGTGTCCGGTCCCCCGCCCCGCGCGGCCCGCCGACGAGACGACCAGGGCGCGAGCGATCGGCCCGCCGACACCGGACAGGCGAGGACGTGAGTCAGGCCTTCGATCGTTGGGCGGGGCGGTCACCGAGTCTGCGCTCCGCCCGGCGCACCATCACGGCGGCGACGGCGACCGCGACGCCGAACACGGCGAAGCCCGCCCAGATCATCCACGGGACCACCACCGGCGGGGCGCTCATCGCCTCGTCGCGGATGCGGCCGCCGTCCCGGCCGCTGATCGCCACCAGGAGGATCACCGCGATCGTGGCCACGACGGCCAGCACGGCGATGATCTTCCGGGCGATCGCCAGCGGGCTCCCGTCGCGGCCGAGGCGTTCGCCTCGGCGGGCCGGGGCGAGCAGCCGCAGCACCAGCAGGACCGCGATCGGAATCTGCAGCAGCCACAGCGTGGTCCTCGGCCACCCCTCGTACCAGACGTTGGTGCCGTAGAGCAGGGTGTGCCAGGCGCTGAGGATGTAGACCACGATGACGAAGCGATGCAGGGCCCGCCACATCCGCGCCCCGGTGCGGTTGCGCACGTAGTAGATGAGGCCGAGCGGGATGGCGAGGTACAGGGCGAGCAGCCCCAGCAGGATCGCCACCAGCCCGGTGCCGGACGGATAGCCGCCGGGCACGAAGGCCTCCACGAAGGCGTTGACCACCCGGCCGACCGCGTCGAGGTCGTTGTCGTTGGTGCGCACCAGTTCGAGGAAGAACAGGAAGGCGTGCGCGAACATCAGCGCGATGGTGGTGAGGCTGGTGGTGCGGTGCCAGCGCTCGATCCGCACCGCGGAGATCCGCAGCCATCCGGGCCGCTCGCTGGAGCGGACCAGGCCCAGCACGGTGGTGATGTACGCCCACAGCAGCGCCGACCAGCCGAAGGCCTGGCACAGCCAGTACATCCAGTAGGCGTGCGGGTCGAGGTAGGGCATCACCTCGAGGGTCGGCGAGTTGCCCGACAGCACCCGATCGAAGAGGAACCAGAAGATCAGTCCGGTCAGCACCAGCGCCGCGGTGGCATCGGGTATCGACGCGCGCAGATCGGCCCGCAATCCGGTGGGGCGCCGTCTCTCCTCGGTCTTCGCCTCCGTGGCGACCATCGCGAGCACCGCCTTCATAGGCCTGGACCAGTGGACCTATTTCTTAACCAACGGCGCTGCGCTGCGTCAACGCTGCCGACTTCGGCTTCGATGGCCGAGATGAGCCATTCTCGTCGGGAACCGAGACGGGCTCCACGACGACCGGATCGCCGTCGCACGCCACCGATCCCGGTTCTGAATCCGCCCGGACCGGCCGGCATCGACGGCGTGACGAGGCTCTGCGGGCGGTAGTCGGGGCGGCGAGGTGGAGCGTGTGCGCTTCGTCAGCCGTCGGGTCTGATGGCGACGATCGGGGTGGGCTCCGCGACGTCGACGGGCCGGGTCGACTCCGCCCGGCTCGGCCGAGGGACGGCACGCCGCGGTGGGCGCCCGCGTCGGCAGCCGGCTCCGCCGTCCCGTCGGGTGCGCTGATCGTCCGGCATGCCGAGTACGACATGGGCCTCGTGAGCAGGAGTCGGCTCCGTCGGATCCGGGTGGCCGCGGGGAAGGTCCGCGCGCGGACCCCGCCCGGCCGTCACGGCTCTTCGGGCCGCGGCGGCGCATCGAGTCGGGTCGGCTCCTCCGCGCCTGCCGCCGCGCGCAGGTGCCGGGCCAGCGCCGTCACGGCGGCGGAGGGCTCGCGGGTGCCCGCGCCCCAGCACAGCAGCTGACGTCGGCGCGCCCAGCCGTCCTGGAGCGCGCACGTCTCGACGGGCGTGTGCTCGGCGACGGCTCGACTCGGCACGACGGCGAGGCCGACGCCCGCCATGGCCAGGGTGATCACCGTGGTGAGGTCGGCGACGTGGGTGCGGTAGCGCGGGGCGGGCGCGTGCGGGCCGACGTGCTTGTCGATCCAGCGTTGCAGGGAGGAGTCGCGGCCGGGGCCGATGAGCGGGTGTTCGGCGGCCTCGCGGTACCGCAGGGCGCCGCGGCCCGCGAGGACGCCGCCCACCCTGCCGATCACCACCAGCGAGTCGTCGCCGAGCGGCTCGGTGCGCAGATCGCGATCGGCCGCCTCGTCGTCCTGGATGATGCCCAGGTCCGCCTCCCCCTCGGCGAGCCGGCGCACGGTCCGCGGGGTCGGGCATTCCTCGACGGTGACGTCGACGTCCGGATGGGCGCGGAGGAAGGACACCAGCGCCTGCGGCACGAAGCGGTGCATCGCGGACCCGCCTGCGAGCAGTACCAGCGGCGCGGAGGAGGTTCGGGCGTAACCAGCGACCGCGCCTTCCAGCAGCGCCGTCTGCGCGAGGACGTCCCGCGCGTGTCGGAGCAGCGTCACCCCGGCGGGGGTGGGTCGCACCCCGCGCCGCTCCCGGATCAGCAGCTCCACCCCGGCATGTCGCTCGAGCGAGCGCACCCTGGCGCTGGCCGAGGGCAGGCTCAACAGCATGCGGCGGGCGCCCGCCGTGATCGAGCCCTCGGTGACGACGTGAACGAAGAGCCGGAGATCGTCCAGGTCGTAGCGCATCCCGTCAGCCTATGGCAGCGCCTTACCCTGGCTACGGAGATGACGCATTGTGAGCGTCACCGCACGGTGTGATGCTCGGCGCATGGTCGAGATCGTCCTCCTGCTGATCGCGGGCGTCGCGGCGGGCGCGCTCAACGCCGTCGGCGGCGCGGGCAAGTTCCTGGCGCTGCCCGCCCTCGTCGCCGCCGGACTGCCTCCGGCGACGGCCAACGCCTCGGCCACCGTCGCGCTGGTGCCGGGCGCCGTCGTCGGCGCCTGGGTCTACCGACGCGAGGTCGTGCCGGTGGGCACCACGTCGACGACCGCGCTCACCGCGACGAGCATGGTCGGCGGCGCGATCGGCGCGGTGCTGCTGCTGACGCTGCCTTCGGAGTCGTTCGACGTCGCGGTGCCGTGGCTGCTGGCCTTCGCCACCCTCGTCCTGGCGTTCGGCCGCCGGGCGTCGACCCTGCCGGGCACCGCGGCGGGACACGCACCGCGGCTAGGTCCGCGTTCCGTCCTGATCGGCCAGCTCGTGCTGGCGATGTACGGCGGATACTTCGGCGGAGCCGTAGGCATCCTGATGATGGCCCTGTGGAGCGTCGGGCTCGGCATGGACGTCGCGACGAGCAATCCGATGCGGGTCCGCCAGCTCGCCGCCGTCTACGCGACCGCGACGGTGTTGTTCCTGCTCGGCGCCGACGTCCTCGCTCATCCGCTCCCGCTGCTCGCGATGCTGCTCGGCGGGGCGGCGGGCGGTTACGGCGGCGCGCGTCTCGTGCGCAGGCTCCCGGCCGGGGTTCTCCGCGGCACGGTGCTGGTCACCGCCGTGACCATGACGGTCCTGTACTTCCTGCGCGGCTGAACCTCCCGCCAGGCGACGGTTCGTTCAGCGGTCCGGGGACGTCGCGGGCGCCGCCTCGGCCGCGATGCGCTCGATGTCGGCGGGGGTGCCCGTCATGAGCGTGCGGGCATGCTCGGTGACCAGTTCGAGGGGCCAGTCCCACCAGGCCGCCGCCGTCAGCCGCGCGACGTCGGCCTCGTCGTAGCGCAGGCGGATCACCCTGGCCGGGTTGCCGCCGACGATCGCGTAGGGCGGCACGTCGGCGGTGACCACCGCGCCCGTGGCGATGATCGCGCCGTCGCCGATGCGGACGCCGGGCATGATCGTGGACTGGTAGCCGAACCACACGTCGTTGCCGACGACGGTGTCTCCCTTGCTGGGCTGGGAGAACAGGATGTCCATGGTCCGTTCCTGCCACTCGCCGCCGAAGATCGTGAACGGGAAGGTGGAGACGCCGGAGGTCGGGTGCGCCGCTCCCGCCATGATGAACCGGGTGTCGGCGCCGATCGCGCAGTACCGCCCGATGATCAGCCGCTCGGGGCCGTAGCCGTAGAGGACGTTGCGCTCCGCGAAGTCCAGCGCGTGTTCGGGGTGGTCGTAGTAGGTGAACTCGCCGACGTCGATCCGAGCATCCTCGCCGATCAAGGGCTTGAGCAGCACCACTCGCGGCTGGGTGGGCAGCGGGTGCAGCACGGTCGGGTCGGGGAACGTGGGCATGGTCGGCTCTCTCCTCTGCGGACACGGACACACCTCGCGGCACGGCAGCCGCACCTGTCGTGTGCGCCGTCAGCGTGCCAGGGCGAGTCGAGTAAACACAACTCGATTCGCATTAAGGGCCGCCGCAGGCCTGCACTCCACGGATGACACACGGCGGCGACCGCCGCGCCGAACACGCTGCGTGAGAAGCAGGGCGAACGCCGGAATCGTCCCGATTGTCGGAGAAGACCGCCGGACGGAGGGCCGAATCTCCCGATCTCGGCGCCTACCATGACACGTAGCGAGTCCGCGATCAGACACTGAGCGTTACATTAGGGCGGTGGGTGGATGGGAGTACGCGATCTGGGGTCTCTTCGGCGGCTTCGCGGTCGAAGGACTCGAGTTCTCCGGCGCGATCCGCCGGACGGGAGACTGGCCGTGGCGCAGCCCCGGCGAGCCGGGACCGCTGCCCCTGCTGGCCTCGGTGGTGATCCGCCTCGGCGTCGGCTCGGGGCTGGCCGTCGCCGCCGGGATCACCGGGCAGGTCAGCGGCCCGTTCGGCGCGCTGGCCATCGGAGTGGCGGCACCGCTGCTGGTGGAGCAGATCACCCGGGCACTGCCCGCCACCGCGCCGCCGAGACTCCCGGCCGGACTGCCCGCACCCGAGGAGCCGATGCCCGCCGAGCGTCGCGGGTCCGAGGTGGACCCCGCTCCCGGATCGGCGCACCGCGAACTGACCGTGCACCGAGGCGCCGGAGGCGACGATGACTGAGGGCTTTCTGAGTGGGCTGAAGCGGGCGCTCGCCAGGAACACACCCGCGTTCGATCCGCCGCGCGCGACACAGTCGAGCGGCGGACTGGGCCTGCGGGCCGCACTGGCGAGAGGCGCCGTGGACCACGAGGCCGCCTCGTCGGACGGCGGCGGGGCGAGCCGGTCCCACCGCACCGACCACAGTCGACCGGGAGCCCGCCGAGAGGGCGACTCCGCCGCCTCGGCCGCCGGCCTGCCCGCGCCGGTCGGACACCCCGTCTTCGGCCGCCCGCGCGCGTCACAACCCGGCACCCCGAAGCCCGTTCCGCCGAGGCCGAAGCCGGTCTGAGGCGGGCGGTCGGGCCGCACGGCCAGGCCTGCACACGGTCGACCGCTCGCGCGCCGCCGAGCCTGCGGCGCAGGGCTGCCGCCTCTTGGTCGCAGGCCGGCTCCGGCGAAACCGCACACGCGGGCACGTCTCGGTGCCCCACGCTCCAGTACGGTGACCATATGCGTACGTCGAACGCCGCACTGTCACATCACGAAACGATCACGCGCCATTAAAAGCCCAGTTCACGAAGGGTCTTCCCCGCGCGAGCGGGGGTGAGCCGCATGATCCGGCCGTCCTCGGTGATGCTGGCACGTCTTCCCCGCGCGAGCGGGGGTGAGCCGTGGTGAGTCCGGAGTTCTCTGTCAGCGGCCCCGTCTTCCCCGCGTGAGCGGGGGTGAGCCGGTGGACCTCCCCGCCCTCGATCTGAGAGACCCGTCTTCCCCGCGCGAGCGGGGGTGAGCCATGGGGACTGCTGGTCTCCGGGGTGGCCGGGCTGTCTTCCCCGCGCGAGCGGGGGTGAGCCGTTGGGCAACGTCGGCCCCTCATCAGGGTCGGCGTCTTCCCCGCGCGAGCGGGGGTGAGCCGGCGCGGCCTCGACCAGCGGAACCCGGATCTCTGTCTTCCCCGCGCGAGCGGGGGTGAGCCAGGGCCGTCTCGATGTCCTGCTCGTGCTCTGTGAGTCTTCCCCGCGCGAGCGGGGGTGAGCCCGCGGAGCAGTCCAGGTCGATCAGATGCTCCAGTCCTCCCCGCGTGAGCGGGGGCGAGCCCACCAGATCCGGGCCTACCCCGTTCCCATCGACGTCCTCCCCGCGCGAGCGGGGGTGAGCCGGACCATCCTGCCGTCACCATCCCAGGCAGGACGTCCTCCCCGCGCGAGCGGGGGTGAGCCAATGTGGGCCTGCACCTTGTACTTGGACCCCCCGGTGAGCGGGGGTCAGGTGCTCGGCGACCGGGTTCGATCTCGGTGTCAGGTCGCCGCCGGCCCGCAGGCGGAGCCTTTCGGCCGCCGATGGTCGTCCGGATCGTGCCAGGTCCGCCCGTGCCCTTCGGGGCAGGCATCCTGCCGATGATGCGACACCGTGTTTCGCGGCAGGGCAGCAGGACAGGCGATCGCACCCGCCCGCCGAAGGTCGGCCGAAGACGGCCGTCGGGCGGCGAATCCTATAGGATTCCGCGCCGCCCCGGCCTAGGGTGCGACTCGGGAGGCCGCCGCGAAGGGCGGCTGTCGGCGGGTCGCGGGAGGCGTGGATGGCTGTCGAGACGGCGGAAGCCGGGCGCGAGCCCGCCACGGCGGCCGTGCCGACGACGGCCGGGTCTGGCACGACGGCGACGGCGACGGCCGCGAAGGCGGCGGCAGCGATCGACGAGGCAGCCCCGCCGGCCGGTACCACCGCGACGGCGACGACGGCCGGGGCCACCCCGACCACGACCCGGCGACGCCGCCGGAACGTCCTGGTCGACGAGGTCTACGAGTCGATCAAGAACCTGATCATGGATCACGTGCTCGAACCCGGCGCCCGCGTCTCGATCGACGGGCTGGCCCGCACGCTCGCCGTCTCCCCCACTCCGGTCCGGGAGGCGCTGGCCCGGCTGGAGTCGGCCGAGCTGGTCGTCAAGGAGCCCTTGCGCGGTTATCGGACGACGCCGTTGCTCACCCTCGATCAGCTCGACGATCTCTACCGCTTCCGGCTGCTGGTCGAACCGTGGGCGGCGGCGGAGGCGGCGCGGTCGGCCGGGGCGGCGGCGAAGGAGCGGCTGCGGGCCGAGATGGACGTCTGCGCGACGCCGGAGTCGCCGCGTTATCGGGAACTCGCCTCGCACGACACCCGTTTCCACCTGCTCGTCGCCGAGTTGGCGGGCAGTGCCCAGATCCGACGCGCCTTCGAGCGGACCCACTGTCATCTGCACGTCTTCCGGCTGTACTACGACCAGCAGGCCGGGACCATGACGCTGGCGGAGCACCGCGAGGTCACCGAGGCGATCTCGCGTGGTGAGCCGATCGCGGCGGAGGCGGCGATGCGCGCCCATCTGGAGGCGGCGTACCACGACCGGCTTCGGCCGCTCGTCGCGAGTCGGGACACGCGGTGACGCGGCCCCGACGGCACGGGGGTCCGCTCACACCCCCGACCGGCTCGGCCCTGTCCGGATCACGCCCCCGAACCGACGTTCCCCGGCGCACCTATCCGCCGCCCGCACCGCGCCCGCGGCACATGCCGCCGCGCCCGGCACCGCGCCTGCCGCGTCCGCGCCCAGCCGGCAGGCCGAATCGGGCGGCGATCGATCCAGTGTCCGACCCCGGTGGACATCGTCGTCCACATCGTCCACACCGCCGGTCACGGCGGTAGGAGAGGAGTTCCCGTGCGGCTGCTTCGACTCGGTCCCGTCGGGGCCGAACGGCCCGCCCTGCGCACCGACGACGGCTCGGTCTTCGACCTGACGCCGATCACCGACGACATCGACGGCGCCTTCCTGGCGTCGGACGGCATCGCCCGCGCCCGGCAGGCGTCGGCCGCCGGGACGCTGCCCGCCCTCGACCCGACGGGGCTGCGGGTCGGCGCACCCGTGGCCCGGCCGACGGCGGTGCTGTGCATCGGGCAGAACTACGCGGCGCATGCGCGTGAGTCCGGCGCCGAGCCGCCCGCGCAACCGATCCTGTTCTTCAAGCACCCCAACACGATCGTCGGGCCGGACGACGCCGTGGAGATCCCGCCGAACAGCTCCCGCACCGACTGGGAGGTGGAGCTGGCGGTGGTGATCGGCAGGCGCGCCAGCAGGCTGGCCTCCGAGGCGGAGGCCGCGGCGCACATCGCGGGCTACACGGTGTCCAACGACATCTCCGAACGCGAGTGGCAGCTGGAGCGGTCCGGCGGTCAGTGGTCGTTGGGCAAGTGCGGCCCCGGCTTCAATCCGCTCGGGCCGTGGCTGGCCCCGGCCGACGAGATCGCCGATCCGCAGGATCTCCGGCTGCGGTCCTGGGTGGGCGGCGAGGCGCGGCAGGACTCCCGCACCGCCGACATGGTGTTCGGCGTCGCCCACCTCGTCTGGCACCTCAGCCAGTTCGTGACGCTGGAGCCCGGCGACGTCGTCAACACCGGCACGCCGGAGGGCGTCGCCCTGTCCGGTCGCTTCCCGTATCTGGCCGCCGGGGACGTGGTGGAGTTGGAGATCGACGGTCTCGGCAGGCAACGTCAGGTCATGGTGGCGCCGGAGACCGCCGCATGAGCCGAGTGCTGGCGTTGGAGGTGTCCGACGTCCGGTTTCCCACCTCGCGGGAGCTGGACGGCTCGGACGCGATGAATCCGGACCCGGACTATTCGGCCGCGTACGTGGTGCTGCGCACCGACGACGGGCCGGACGGGCACGGTTTCGTCTTCACCATCGGCCGGGGCAACGACGTCCAGTGCGCGGCGATCTCGCTGCTCGCGCCGTATGTCGTCGGGCGGGACGTCGAACAGCTGTGCGCGAACCTCGGCGGGCTGTCTCGGGAGCTGGTGTCGGATTCGCAGCTGCGTTGGCTGGGGCCGGAGAAGGGTGTCATGCACATGGCGGTCGGCGCGGTGATCAACGCCGCGTGGGATCTGGCCGCCAAGCGTGCCGGGCTGCCGGTGTGGCGGCTGCTCGCCTCGCTGTCCCCGGAGGAGATCGTCGACCTCGTCGACTTCCGGTATCTCACCGACGCGCTGACCCGTGAGGAGGCCCTGGCCATCCTGCGGGCGGCCGAACCGGGTCGCGCGCGACGGCTGGCCGAACTCGAGGCCGACGGCTATCCCGGCTATACGACCTCGCCCGGCTGGCTCGGGTACGACGACGCGAAGCTCGCGCGGCTCGCGACGGAGGCGGTGGCCGACGGCTTCGACCTGATCAAGCTGAAGGTCGGGGCCTCGGTGGAGGACGACGTCCGTCGGCTTCGCGTGGCGCGGGAGACGGTGGGGCCCGACGTGCGGATCGCGATCGACGCGAATCAGCGGTGGAGTGTGGACGAGGCCGTGCCGTGGCTGCGGCGGCTGCGGGAGTTCAGTCCGTGGTGGATCGAGGAGCCGACCTCGCCGGACGACATCCTCGGTCATGCGGCGATCCGGGCGGGCGCGGCGCCGATCCGGGTCGCCACCGGGGAGCACGTGCAGAACCGAGTGATCTTCAAGCAGCTGTTGCAGGCCGGGGCCGTGGACGTCGTCCAGATCGACGCCACCCGGGTGGGCGGGGTCAACGAGAACGTGGCGATCCTGTTGTTGGCGGCGAAGTTCGGCGTCCCGGTGTGTCCGCACGCGGGCGGCGTCGGCCTGTGCGAACTGGTGCAGCATCTGTCGATGTTCGACTTCGTGGCGGTGTCCGGTTCCCTGGAGGGACGGGCGATCGAGTACGTCGACCACCTGCACGAGCATTTCGTCACCCCGGTTCGAATCGAGCGCGGCCGCTACCGGGTTCCCGTCGATCCCGGCTCGGGCGCGGAGATGCACGCCGACTCGCGTCGGCGTTTCGCGTATCCCGACGGGGAGGTGTGGCGCGCGGAGGGCTAGGCCGGGGCCGCGCGATCACCGTGCGGGCCCGGTTCGGGCGGGCCCGCCGCCGACGTGCTCCGGGCCCGCCGCCGAACCGCCGGCCGGTGCGCCGAGGCCGGTCGGTTCGGGCCGGTCGGCGGTGTCGACGGAGTCCGTCACGGCGGGCCGAGCTGCCGGCCCGTCGTGGTCGGCCGCGTTCGTGCCGTCGGCCGAGGCGGCGGGCCCGGCGACGTCGCGGCGTCGGTGAACGCACGGGATGCCGGTCGGGGCGCGGACTCGACGGTGTCGACACGCGGGGACCCGGATACGGTGCTCGGGTCGCGGCGCAGCATCCTCGGCGCGCTGCGCGTCTCCCAGCGGCGGAAGAGCAGGATCGACAGCAGGAGCACCGCCGCGCACAGCGGGAACACCGCGATCCGGCCCGCCACCCACACCGCGTCGGCGGGCACGCCGTCGAGCGCGGGCAGACTCAGGCCCAGCGCGTGGGTGCCGAGCTGGGTCGTCAGCAGCGCCGTCTGGTGCCAGAGGTACACGGTCATCGCCACCAGGTTCAGCGACACCACCGCGGCCCAGAGCATCGGTCGCCGCAGCAGCCTGGCGAGTCGGTCGTAGCACAGCAGCGCCACGCCGAGCTGCGCCAGCGCCATGGCGGGCACCAGCAGCGAGGGCGGTCCCATGTTGGAGCGGTCCGCGCCGGTCACGCCGGTCATGCTCGCCGGATAGTCCGCGAGCAGGATGAGCACCGCGCAGGACAGCACGCCCGCGATCAGCAGTCGCGGGGCGGCCGAGGTCGTCAGCCTGCCCTGGGCGAACGCGACGCCGAGCAGGTAGGGCACCAGCCACGCGGCGATCAGGTTCGGCGTTCCCACCTGGGCGGGCACGTCCGGCCACGGCCCGTACCGCAGGACGTCCAGCACCACGACCAGGATCGCGGGCCCCGCCGCCGCCCAGGCGCCCCATCGCCGGACGGCCGCCTCGGCGAGCGGGGTGAGGGCGGTCAGCACCAGGTATACCGGAAGGAACCACAGTGGACTGATCGCGAACAGCCCGACGGTGTACAGGTCGGCGGCCGACCAGCCCGCCGCCGCCAGCCCGCCGAGGCCACAGGCCAGCAGGACGGCGAGCAGCAGGACCGGGCGGAGCATCCGATCCAGTCGGCCCGCCAGCCACGCCGGATAGGCACGGTGCCGGGGCGAGCGGGCGTCGCGATCACCGCCGCCCGCGAACCGGGCTCGCGGTTCGCCGGCTCGTCGGGATCGCTGAGTGGACGCCGCGGGAGCCGCGGCGCGGTCGGCCGGGCGAGTCGCGTCGGCATCCCACGGCGGCCGCGTCGTCGCTCCACCGTGGCCTGTCGCCGCATCCGCCACGGCGCTCGCCGATGTCCTTCCTGACGGGCCGATGCCCGATACGGGTTTCGCCGCCGCATTCGCTGAGCGGCCCGCCGCTGCACCCCCTGAGCGGCCCGCCGCTGCACCCCCTGAGCGGCCCGCCGCTGTCTCCCCCCGCTCACCGTGCCGCGGCGACCGCCTCGCCGCTCGCCGCAGGCTCAGGGAGTTCGCCCAGCCGCCCGCGAAGAAGAACAGGCCGAGCAGTTGCAGCACCCAGGTCAACGCCGCCAGTTCCGGCATGTGCTGAAGCGGGCTGGCGATGCGCAGCCCCGCGTCGTCGACGACGATGACGCTCACCAGCCAGTGCCCGAGCACGACGCCGACGATGGCCAGCGCGCGCAGGGCGTCGATCACTCGATTGCGGTCCGACGGCGTCGCGGCGTCGATCGCCTCAGCCCGGCGGCGCAGCCGTGAGCCGCGCGGTCGGGGCTCCGCGGAGTGCGACGCCGCAGGCGAGGTCGTCCGTCGTTCGATTCCGGGCATCGGTTTCACGTCCTGTTCGAGGATGAGCGGTACGGCTCGGTGACGAGGTCGAGCGAGATGCGGGCGAACCAGCGGGCCGAGTCGCTGCCGTCGCGGAGATAGCCGTCGTGTCCGGCCACGCGAGCGGCGGGGACCCGCCGGGCTCCGAAGTCCACCGAGGAGGGATCGCGGCCATGCCCGAAGCCGAGCAGGCGGACGTTGGGCACGTGCCGGATCCAGTCCTGTGGACCGAGGGCGGCCCAGACCCGGGCGTCGGTGCTCAGCTCGGCCGCCGTGTCCGCTCCGACGCCGGGGCTGCCGAAGACGACGACGTCCCGCACGGCGAGACCGGCGGCGGCTCGACCGCACACCACCGATCCGTAGCTGTGGCAGAACAGCGCCAGGTGCGGGGAGGTGCCTGCGCCGTCCGTCCCTTCGGTGCCGGTCCGGTCGACGGAGACCACGTCGGCGTCCGTCGCCCCGTCCCGGGCCGCCCGCGCGGCATGCAGGCCGTCGACGAGTCGGCGTAACAGGACGGCACCGGCCTCGGCGTGGGTGGCGGTCGCGGCGCCGACGCCGAGCGCCTGCGGGGTGTCGTATCCGGCCCAGGCGATGATCGCCGTCACCGAATCCGGCCGCAGCCGCCGCTGCGCCGCCGCCAGGTCGCCCGCCATCTCCCCCGGCGTCCCGACGTGTCCGGAACGCGGGTCGAAGGAACGCAGGCCGATGCCGGTGCCGGGCACCATGACGGCGATGTGCTCGGCGCGCTCCAGGTCACCGTGCACCTCGGCATAGCGGCCTCGACCGCGCGGATCGAAGACGAGGATCGGCCTGTCGTCCCCGGCGAGGCGCCCGTAGACGGCGGAGGTGTGCCGCGCCGAGTCCCGGACCGAGGCCGTCGCCGTCGGGTCGGCCGCCACCGCCCTCAACCGGTCTCGCTCCAGACCGATCGCCCGCCGATTCGCCGCGTAGCGCAGGGTGATCGGCGCACCGTCGAGATTGCCGACGACGAAGGGAAACCGCTCGGCGAGCGCCTCGGCACGCCGCGGTCGGAGACGGTCGAAGAACGCCGCGATCTCGCTCGGATCGGCCGAGTCGGGATCGGGAGCGGGCATCCCGTCGACGACCTGTCCCGACCAGGCCGCCGCCCCGATCAGCGGCGGCCGCGGCGCGGGCCCCGTCGCCGAACCTCCGCACCACGGCAGCAGGAGGGTGAGCACCAGCGTCACCGCACTCGCGCGTAGGAGTCTCATGGTCTTCCCCGTGCCCGATCGTCTCGTGCCGCATCACAACCTTCTGACAAGGAGAAATCTAGGAATCAGCGGTGTCTTCGACCATGGCGGCAGCCAGTCGGGCACCCCGGTGGCCTGCCCCCGCACGGGGGGTGGTGCCAGGGGTAGTCGCGGGGTGGAGACTCCTCCCGGCGGGCGGTCGTCGGCTCCGGACCTCGCGCCCCACGGCCGGACGAGCGTCGGCCCGCCCGAGCGCCGACGGTGTATCGCCGCGCCGATGAGCTACGGCGTGCGAGCGAACCGCGTGCACCGTGAGCGGGTCCGTGCATGGTCGGCGCCAGGCGGCCGTGTCCGCGGCGGCGGCGTGATGCGGAGCAGGCGCCTCGGCACGCGACGGACACCACCGCGCGAGGGGAACCCGCCCTCGGCGGCAGCCGACTCGACGCCGGCACCGGCGGGGCGGCGCGGCCGTGCGCCCCGCTCCGGCACCGTCAGACCGAACGGCCGATCCGCCGCACGCCGCCGCCCGTCGAGGCGCGGTCAGGACCGCCCGCGGCTGGGCGAATCCGTGCCCGACCGTCCGGGCTCCGTCCGCCGACGGGGTCGTCGAGCGGTCGCCGACCGCAGCCCCCTGGTCATGCTGTGCAGGACGGCGGGGGCCACCACGGCGAGGCGTCTGCCGCGGGGAACGATCGCGCGGTCGCGCAGGACGTCGACGTCGGCGTCCTCGATCTCGTCGAGGATGCCCTGGTAGAGGACGGCGGCGGTGGTGACGCAGGGGCGGGCGTCCGGGGCCAGCAGCGGGATTCCCGGCAGGGCCCGCCGATACACGGCCCGGTTGCGGGCGATGAAGTGCGCCAGTGCCTGCCGGACCCGCCGGTCCGACCGACCGAGTCGCCTGCACTCGTCGAGTCGTTCACGGTCGACGCCGAAGGCGGCCAGCTCGTCGAGCGGGAGATAAAGCCTGCCCCGGTCGAGGTCCTCGCCGACGTCGCGCAGGAAGTTGGTCAGCTGGAACGCCTCCCCGAGCGCGGCGGCATGACGGGCCGCCTCCTCGCGCGGGCCCGCGGTGCCGAAGATCGGGAGCAGTTGGAGGCCGATGACCTCGGCGGAGCCCCGGACGTACACGGCCAGGTCGGCGGCGCTCGGGTACTCGGTGACCGTCAGGTCCATCCGCATCGAGAAGAGGAAGTCGGTGATCAAATGATGATCGATGCGGTAGCGGGCGACGGTGTCGACCACCGCCGCCAGGATCGGGTGGCCGCTGCGGCCGGCGGCCAGGTCCGCCGCCACCCGGCCGGACACCTCGCGCAGTCGGACCGTCGGGTCGACCGTCCCCGGCTCGTCGACGATGTCGTCCACCCAGCGGGCGAAACCGTAGAGGGCGTGCACGGCGGGCCGCTGGTCGGGGCGCAGCAGCCGGGTGGCGAGGAAATAGGTGCGGCCGAAGCGGGCGTTGAGCAGCCTGCAACGGGCATAGGAGTTCCGCAGCGCGGCGCCCCGGATCCCCGCCGCGTCCAGTTCGGCCCGACTCATCGCCCGCGTGTCCGTCCTTCCGTGCGACTGCCCGAACCGGCCGGGATGCCGGTGACCCGTGCGGCGGCGAGCCTGCCGGAGATCAGCGCGGTCGGAACGCCGACGCCCGGCGTCGTCCCGGAGCCCGCGAGGGCGACGTTCTCCGTGCCCGCCACCCGGTTGCCCGGCCGGAAGGGTCCGGTCTGGCTCAGCGTGTGCGCCAGCGAGAACGGGGTTCCGGCGCCGTGCCCGCCCTCGGCCCAGTCCTTCGGGGTGACCAGATGCCGCAGGTCGATGTCGGGGGCGTCGGTGAGCAGGCCCCGCCGGATCGCCACCGCGATCAGCTCGTCGCGGTAGGCCGGGCCGAGCCGGGCCCAGTCCTGCCTGCCGACGGCCAGATTGGGGGCGGGCGCCAGCAGGTACAGCAGCTCACGGCCCTTTGGTGCCAGCGTCGGGTCGGTCACGGTGGGCCGGGTGAGCAGCAGCGACGGGTCCGTCATCAGTCGCCCCTCGTCGATGATCTCGCGGAAGGTGCGTTCCCAGGCCGCGCCGAAGGAGATGACGTGATGGGCGGGGTCGGCCTGTGCGCCGCCCGCGACACCCAGGTGCAGGACGACGGCCGAGGGCGACCAGCGCAGCGGCACGAGCCGACGCGGCGTGCGGCCCAGGAGTCGGTAGGCCGTGGGCAGATCCGGGGTCAGCACCACGGCGTCGCACTCGATCCGTTCCTGATCGGTGTGCACGGCACGCACCCGGTCGCCGCCGCGTTCCAGTCGCCGCACCGGGCTGTCGTAGCGGAACTCGGCTCCGTGCGCGGCGGCGGCGTCGGCGAGGGCGCGGGGCAGGGCCCGCATGCCGCCCTTCGGGAACCACACGCCGCCGACGGTGTCCAGGTAGGCGATCACGCCGTAGGCGGCCATGGCGCGCCGCGGTGACAGGCCCGCGTACAACGCCTGGAACGAGAACACGCGCCGCAGCCGCTCGTCCCGGAGCCGTCTGCCGACCGCCGGACCGAGTCTGCCGAGTCCGCCGAGCGCCACGAGCCGGGCCGCCGCCGGGTGGATCAGGTTCAGCGGCGAGTCCAGGTTCGCGGCGATGAACCGGTCGATCTGTGCCTCGTAGAGCTCGGTCAGCCACCGCCGCAGCCGTCGGTAGCCCGCCGCCTCCTCGGGGCCCGCGAACCGGCGGACCTCGGCCTCCATCGCCTCGGCGTCGGAGTGCACGGCCAGTGAACTGCCGTCGGCGAATCGGGCCTGGTAGGCCGGATGCAGTGGACGGAGTTCGAGCCGGTCGGCCAGGGACTCGCCCACCGCGCCGAGAGCGTCGTCGACGACCTCGGGCATGGTCAGCACGGTGGGGCCGGTGTCGATGCGGTAGCCGGCCGTGTCGAGCAGGCCCGCGCGGCCGCCGGGATGGCTCGCGGACTCGACGACGGTGACCCGACGTCCCGCGCCGAGCAGGTGCAGCGCGGCGGACAGCCCCGCGAGCCCGGCGCCGACGACCACGACGTGGTCGGTGCGTCCGCTCATGCCGCGTTCCGGCCGCAGGCCGGCGGAGCCGCGTCGGGGTCGGTGGGGCTCAGACATCGCGGCGGACCATCGCGTCGGCGAGGGTGCGCAGCCGGGCGGCGGCCGGTTCCGGCAGGTCGACCGTCGAGAGTCGGTCCACGGCCGAGGCGGCGAGCGTCTCGATGCGTCGTTCCACCAGCGCCACGGCGCCCGTCTCGACGAGCAGGTCTCTGACCTCGGCGAGCGTCTCGCGCGAGAGGTCGGCGTCGCCGAGCGCCGCACGCAGCGTCGCGCTCGCGGCGGGCCGCCCCTCGGTGTCGGCCAGGCGCAGGGCTTCGTTGACCAGCACGGTGTGCTTGCCCTCGCGGATGTCGTCGCCCGCGGGCTTCCCGGTGGTCTCGGGCTCCCCGAACACTCCGAGCAGGTCGTCGCGGAGTTGAAAGGCGATGCCCAGGTCGGCGCCGTAGTCGTGGAGCGCGGCCGTCACCTCGCGGCTCGCCCCGCCCAGCAGGGCGCCGAGGCGCAGCGGCTGCTGCACGGTGTAGCCCGCCGTCTTGAGCAGGTTCACCCGCAGCGCGGACTCGATCGACTCGCTGCCCGCCGCCTGGTTCCGCAGGTCCAGGAACTGGCCCGCCATCATCTCGGTGCGCATCGCTCGCCAGGCGGCGCCCGCGCGGTGCAGCTTCTCGTGCGGCACCCCGGACTGGTGCAGCATGTCGTCGGCCCAGCACAACGCCAGGTCGCCGACCAGGATCGCCACCGAACGGCCGAAGCCCGCGCCGTCACCGCGCATCCCCGCGTCCCGGTGCATGGTCTCCATGGCCACGTGCACGGCGGGCCTGCCGCGGCGGACGTCGGAGTCGTCCATCACGTCGTCGTGAACCAGCGCGCAGGCGTGCACCAGCTCCACCGCGCTGACGGCACGCAGCACCGCGTCGGCCTCGTCCCCGGTGTCGGCGCCGCCCGCGGCCCGCCAGCCCCACCAGGCGAACAGTGGTCGGATGCGCTTGCCGCCCTCACGGACGAAGGCGGCGAGCGGGTCGACCAGCTCCGTGGTGAAGCTGTCGTCGAGGTCGAGCGACTCGGCGCGGCGGTCGGCGAGGTAGCGGGCGAGATGGCCGTCGACGGCGCGGACCACGTCGGCGTCACCCGCTCGGAACACCGGCTCGGGTGCCGTCGTGGTGTCGGCCCGGCCGAGGTCGACGGCGGACGCCGCGTGGTCACCGGTTCGAGTCATGCCACGTCTCCTCGTGACCTGGGGGTGGTGTCGGCACGGGCCGTGCGGCACGGATCGACGGGCGTCTTTCGCGCCACGGCCTCGCGACGTGCCCCCGCCTCGGGGTGCGCCGCCGCCCGAGAGGGGGCGAGCCGGACCCTCACAGGGTAGTTCCGGGCGATCCTCGGTTCGGACCGCCCGCTGCTCGGCCGGGTCTCCCGGCTGGGCGGGCGGGCTCCGGCGCGGCTCTTCGGGGGAAGGGGGCGAGGAGCGCGGCGGCCGACAGCGGGGCACCTCGGCGGCCGGGGCGATCTGTACGGCGGCGGGTGGGCGAGCAGGCACGGCGGCGGGCGGCGATCTCTCCGACGACGGGCGGGCGGGGTCGGACGACGACGGCGGCTCCGCACTGACCGGTGACGCGGCCCGCACGCCGTCGCATCCGACGTCGCAGAGTCTGGACCGGACCCGCTCGCCGAACCCTGATCGAACCCGCGCCCGGAAGGCTTCCGCCGGGCCGAGCCCGAGTCCGGGGCGTCCGGTGCCGGCGGCCTGCGGAGGTCGGGGCACCCGATGTCGAGGCGTCAGGTGGCGTGGCAGGCCGATGTCGGAGGCGACCAGTGTCGGGGACGGGCGCGGTCGAGGCACCCGGCCGGGCACTCGCTCCGAACCGAACGATCCCGAGCCGATGACCGCCGACAGTGTGGGGCGGAGAGCGCGCGGCCAAGGGCACGAGTCACCGCGGCCCGTCGAGCGTCGCACCGCGCCGCGTGATGCCGAACCCGTAGCGTTCAGCGTCGAGACCGGCGACGTAGACGGGGGCCGAGGCCCGCCCGACAGGCGGTCGCCGGCGCCTCAGCCGGGGAGGTCGGCGGCGCGGAGGAGCACCGCGGCTCGCGTGCCGATCCGAACCCGTTCCAGCGGCCACGGTCCGGCGGGCAGTCGTACTCGGCGGGAACGGTCGACGAGGACGACCACGGCCGACGGCGGCAGGGCCGGCCGCAGCGCGCGCGACAGCGTCGTCACCGGGTCCGGCGTGGCCGGGGCGGCCCGCGCGTTCGGATCCGGACCGGTGGGATCGTCGGTGTCTGCTCCGGCGGCGTCGGGCGCCGCCGCCGTCGCGGCACCCGCCTGCCCCTGCCAGGCCGTCTGCTCGCCGTAGGGCAGATCCGTGATCACCAGGTCGACGGGCGGGAGTCCCGCCGTGGCGGCCCGCGTCTCGGTCGGATTCGTCGCGTCGGCGCGGCGCACCACGGCGGGCAGATCGCCGCCGCCCGCGCGGAGCAGCCCGGTGAGCCTGTCCGCGGCCTCGGCGGCCTCGGCGTGCGACGGCTTGTCGAATCGCTCGGCGAGGTCACGCAGGTGCGCCGACCGTGCTCGCAGACCGGCCTCGCCGAGCAGGCCCAGGTTCTCGGCGGCCAGCGCGCAGGCTCGGGGATCGACGTCGGAGGCGAGCACCGCGCCCAGCTCGTGGCGGTGCAGCAGTCCCAGGACCGTGAGCAGGTAGCCGCTGCCGCACAACGGGTCCCACAGGGTCAGCTCGCTCCGATCCGGCAGCCAGGCCCGTGCCCTGGCGAACAGTTCGACGGCCAGGCGGACCGGAAAGCCGGGGAAACCGGGCGCCGAGCGCAGCACCGCCCCACCGGCCAGGTCGGCGTGGTCGGTCCGCTCGACGGCGAAACGGTAGGACACCGGCACTCCCACTTCAGGCGGCCGCCGCCCGAGGCGGGCCGACGGCGTCGGGCCCAGCCTAGGACAACGACTCGCACGGCCACCGGCTCGCTCGACCCGCCGCCGACGGTGTCCGCCGGGCTCCGCCGATGCCGTCCGCCACGGCCCTGGCAGGGTGCGCCTCCCCTGACGACCCGCAGTGCTGCTGACGGCCTGCGGCGCTCCGCCAGCAGGCAGCGCGGCGGGCAGGCCGTGACGATCCCGGCAACCCGTGACGCCGCGATCGGCGGGGCCTCAACCGCCTGGGGGCGGCGGCGACTCGGCCGTGCGCTCGGGTTCGGCGGGCGGCTCGGCCCGGCGCGGGTGAATCAGCAGGGCGGCCGTCTTGTCCGGCAGGCTGATCTCGCCGTGGTCGACGAAGCCCGCCGCGACGAAGGCACGCACCGAGGGCCCGTTGGCGACGTCGGGCTCGGCCACCACTCGTTCGCAGGCCGGGTCGGCGCGCAGCAGTCCGAGGGCGACCGCCCGAAGCAGGGCTCGGCCGAGGCCGCGCCCGGTGGCGAGGCGATCACCGATCGCGACGTGCACGCCGAGGTCGTGGGTCCGCGCCGGATAGCAGGCGGCCAGGCGATCGCGGATCGCCCGATAGATCTCCAGGTAGGCCAGCGGACGCCCCTCGTGCAGCAGGAGCACCGGCCGGGAGTGATCGCCGGCGAGCTGGCCTGCCAGCTCCTCCTGCCAGCGTCGCCTCGGCCAGTCCTGATGCCAGAAGGCCGCCACGTGCTCCCGGTTCATCCAGTCGTGGACGAGGTCCAGGTCAGGGCCCTCGGCGCGGGCCCAGCGGGCCGCCCAGGGCTCGTCGAGCCGCGGCAGCGGCGGCGGTCCGACCTCGATCCGACTCATCCGACTCCTTCCGGGCGGGACGACCCCGGCGGTCGCGTCACGGTGGTCTGGAGCCATGATCCCCACCTCCCCGCCCCGCCGGGGAGTGCGGTGCGTCACTCCGTGTCCACGCGCCCGCCGCTACGGCTGCCGCTGGTTCTGCCGCCGCTCGTCGGGGGCGCCGCGCCGGGCGGCAGCAGCGGGCCGCCCGCCCACTGCTGGAAGATCAGCGTGGTGTGCACGCGCGAGACCTCGTCTCGGGAGGCGAACGCGTCGAGCACCAGCCGTTGCAGGTCGCCCGCGCCCGCCGTGGAGACGTGGACGAGATAGTCGTCGGGACCCGCCAGGTTGTAGAGCGCCCTGGTCTCCGGCAGGCCGAGCACATGGGTGACGAACGGGTCGACCAGTTCGCGTCGATGCGGCTGGATGCGCAGGGAGATCAGCGCGTCCAGCGGCCTGCCGAGTCGCTCCGGATCGACGCGGATCGTCTGGCCGAGGACGACGCCGATCGAGCGCAGCCGCGCCACGCGGTCCAGGCAGGTGGACGGGGCGATCCGCACGGCGGCGGCCAGCTCCTTGTTCGTGATCCGTGCGTCGTTCTGCAACAGGCGCAGAATCTCAAGATCGACCGAATCGAGTTCGGCGGCAGGGGCCATGCGGCGAATGCTAGACGGACTTTCATCCAGATAGCCGAACTTGGGACAGGATCTCCCCGTCGCGACGAATCCGCGACGCCGAGGATCAACCAGGGAGCGTCCGCCGTGCCGGAAGGCATCTCGCTGTTCATCGCAATCACCGCGATCACCATCGTCGTACCGGGGCCGGACTTCGTCCTGGTCACCAGGAACACGCTGCTGTTCGGCCGACGGGCAGGCTATCTCACCGCCGCGGGCATCTCGCTGAGCCTGACCCTCTACTCCCTGCTCGCGGTGGTGGGCCTGACGACGTTGATCGCCACGCACGAGGGGATGCTCACGACGCTGCGGCTCGCGGGCGGCGGCTATCTCGTGTTCCTCGGCTGGCAGGGGCTGCGGTCCTGGTGGCGCGGCCGGGCGGCTCGGCGAGGGCCTTGCGATCTCGACGCCGGGTCCGTCGCGGCCCTGCACCCGTCGGACGTCGACGAGTCCGCGAGGCCCCGGACGGGCGGCCTGCTCGCCGCCCCGCTGGCGCAGGGGGCGCTGAACAACCTGCTCAACCCCAAGGCGCTGGTCTTCTATCTCACGCTGCTGCCGCAGTTCATCCAGCCCGGCGGCTCGGTGGTCGCGCAGACGGGGCTGCTCGGGGGCATCGCGACGGGCCTGGCCGCCCTGTGGTGGCTGCTGTACGTCACGGCCGTCGGCCGACTCGCGCCCGCGCTGCGCCGCCGGTCGGTGCGCGACGGCCTCGATCTCGGCAGCGGCCTGCTGCTCGGCGGGTTCGGCGTCGTCCTCGCCGTCGGGGTGCTGTGAGCGAAGCCGCGGGACCAAGACCGTCGGCGCGAATCCGGCCGCCATGGGTAGAGTCCTTCGAGTGACCGCCGCCGCATCCGTCCCCGCCGCCGAGACGGCGGTCCGCCCCCTCCGCGTCCGCCTGGTGATCGCGGCGATCGCGGCGACCCTGGCCGTGATCGACCTCGTCGTGAAGCACCTCGTCGAGCAGGCCCACCCGGTCGACGCCGACTTCGGACTCCTGAGCATCCGACTGGCCTACAACCCCGGGATCTCCTTCAGCATGGGCGCCTCGCTGCCCGCCTGGGTGGTCATCGCCGTCACCGGTGCCGTCACGCTGGGCATCGCCGTCTACGCCTGGCGGACGGCCCCCGAGGTGCCGAACTCGGCGCGGCTGGCGCTGGCCATGATCCTCGCCGGGGCCACCGGGAACCTCGTCGACCGCATCGCCGACGGCGCCGTCACCGACTACCTGTACACCGGCTGGTTCCCCACGTTCAACATCGCCGACGCGCTGCTCACCTGCGGCGTCGTCCTGCTGATCCTGGTCACGCTGCTGACCGAGGTCCGCCCGCGACCCGCCGCCCGTCCCGAACCCGAGCCGCAGGACGAGCCCGCGAGCTGACGGGCGATTCGCGGCCGGAGCACCGGGGCGAGGAGCTGACGAGCAGCCCGGTTTCCGACTGACGTCCACCTGTGTGGAGTGCACGACGGCGGAACCGGTACTACCTCTTGCCGGTCAGCCGACCTCCTGTGCGCGTGGAGAGCACTCGGTGCACCTCAACGGCACGCCGCGCCGGAACGATCAACCTCCACGCGTGTGGAGAGCACCAGCAGCACGTCGGCGTGCCGGTCCCGCATCGCGACCAACCTCCACGCGTGTGGAGAGCACCCCGCGACGGGAGGATGCACGACGCCGCGTTCCGACCAACCTCCACGCGTGTGGAGAGCACGCGTCGTCGATGCGCGACTTGTTGTCGCTGCGCGACCAACCTCCACGCGTGTGGAGAGCACGCCTCCCCACCGATCGCGCGGATCGAGAACTCCGACCAACCTCCACGCGTGTGGAGAGCACCCTTTGCGACCTGCGGTTTCAGAAACCGGGTTTACCGTTTTCGAGGCTGTGGGCGAGATGCATGTCCGTATCCTTCCAGACGGTCGGGACGAGATCCGGGCGTGTCGGCCTCCGGCCGCGCCGCTGCGCGAACCAAGGCTCAAGCCCGCCGAGCCCGCCGAACCATCGACCCGCCGAATCACCGACCCCGCCGAGCCCCCGCCCGCCGGGCAGGACGAACCAGGCAGCCCGACCGCCCCCACGACGCGCGATCCGCATACCGAGGCCCACGCGCCGGCCGGCCGCCCGACTGGCTGCCAGGCCGACCGGCCGACCCGATCGGCCGGACCGACCACCCGAACCGACCGACGGCCCCCGGCCGACCTCGGTCTCAGTCGGCTTCGGTGCTCTGCCGGATCAGCCGGGCCACCCGCTCCTCGATGTCCACGAAGTGCGCGCCGAGGGCGTCGCGGGCGGCGGCCGGGTCGCCCGCCCGCACGGCCTCGACGATCATCCGGTGTTCGTGGCAGATCTCGGCGCGGCCGGGCCTGGGCGGGTCGAGTTCGGCCTCCACCCGGTGGTAGACCGTCCAGAAGAGGCCGATCAGCTCCAGGGCGATCACGTTGTCCAACGGCCGGAACAGGGTCTCGTGGAAGCGTTGATCGGTCTCGACGAGGTCGCCGGACTCCATCGCCGCCACCAGGGCGTCCAGCTCGCCGACCAGGTCCTCGTCGGCGCCGGCGACGACGGCCTCGATCAACGAGGTCTCCAGGACGCGGCGGACCTCCATCAGGTCTCGGAGCACCGAGGCGTCGTGGCGCAGCGACTGCCGCGCCCGGTAGAGCAGGCCGGGGGTGAAGGCGGTGATCGGCGCGGCGCCCACGAAGGTGCCGTAGCCGTGCCTGATGTCGACGATGCCCAGCGTGCTCAGGGCGCGTAGCGACTCGCGCACCGAGTTGCGGCCCACGCCGAGTTCGTCGACGAGCTGGTTCTCGGTGGGCAGCGGAGAGCCAGGGGTGAGTCCACTGTCGATGATGAGATCGATGATCCGGTCTTGCAGCCGGCGGCCGTTCGCTGTCACGCGCCATCCCTCTTGCCACGGGTGAGGGCACCACAGTACCTTGCCCAGACATCCCACCTCCCAGGTGGGATGTCCGCCAGCGGAGCAAGGAGGCTCTGATGGACCCGCACACGCGCGGCCGATCCCGGTGGTATCACCAGCTCACCAGAAAAGACTGGAAGTCGTTCTTCGCCGCCTGGCTCGGCTACGCGATGGACGGCTTCGACTTCGTCCTCATCGCGCTGGTGCTCACCGAGGTCGCGGCCGAGTTCGAACTGTCGACCGTCCAGGCGGCCAGTCTGGTCTCGGCGGCGTTCATCTCGCGGTGGTTCGGCGGCCTGGCCCTCGGCGCGATCGGCGACCGCTACGGGCGACGACCCGCGATGGTGCTGAGCATCGTCCTCTACTCCGTCGGCACCTTCGCCTGCGGACTCGCCTGGGAGTACTGGCCGCTGTTCGTCGCCCGGCTCGTCGTCGGCATGGGGATGGCGGGCGAGTACAGCGCCAGCGCGACCTATGTGATCGAGAGCTGGCCGCGCGCGCTGCGCAACCGCGCCAGCGGCTTCCTGATCTCGGGCTTCTCCCTCGGCGGCGTGCTCGCCGCCCAGGCCTACCGCTTCGTCGTCCCCGAGTTCGGCTGGCGGGCGCTGTTCCTGCTGGGATTGGCCCCGATCCTGCTGGCGCTCTGGCTGCGCCGCAGCCTGCCCGAGGCACCCGACTGGCAGCACCAGGCCGATCAGCGCGACGGCACCGGCGAACGCGACTTCGTCAGCGTCCTGTACGGCGGCGGTCGACGCAGGCTGATCAACATCGTCCTGACGATCGCCGTGTCGCTCGCGCTGTTCCTGCTGTTCGCGGGCGGCGCCACCGGCCTGCTCACCTGGGTGTGCATCGCCGTCACCATCGCGGGGCTGGCCGGCTTCACCATCCAGTTCGCGGGCTCCCGAAGTCCGATGATGCTGACGCTGATCGTCGTGGTGTTCTGCGCCTTCCTCTACTCGTGGCCCATCCAGGCCCTCCTGCCGACCTACCTCAAGACCGACCTGGGTTACGACCCCGCCCAGGTCAGCGAGGTGCTGTTCTTCGCGGGCTTCGGCACGGCGGTGGGCTGTTGTCTCGCGGGCTTCGTCGGCGACTATCTGGGCACCCGCCGCGCCTACAGCCTCACGCTGCTCGCCTCGCTGCTGTTCATCCTCCCGGTGTTCGCCATCGGCGGCGACCAGCTCCTGCTGCTGGGGGTGCTGCTGTTCTGCCAGCAGGCGCTCGGCCAGGGCATCTCGGGAATCCTGCCGAAGCTGGTCAGCGGCTACTTCGACACCAGCACCCGCGCGGGCGGGCTGGGCTTCACCTACAACGTCGGCGCGTTGGGCGGCGCCGTGGCGCCGGTCCTGGGCGCGCAGATCGCCGAGCGCACCAGCCTGGGCACCGCGCTGGGCGGTTTGGCGTTCAGCCTGACGCTCGTGGTGATCGTGCTGATCGCGATCGACGCCCCGGCCCGCGTGCAGCGGCTCTTCGGCGACGACTCCGCCGCCGTCGACCTGACCGTCGCCGAGGACCAGATCGCCCCCGAGCTCCGGGCCGCCGCCGACCGTGTGGGCCCGACGGCGCGGGACGCCGATGCCGGACGGTCCGACACCTCGAATCCGGACGCCTCGAGTCCGGACGCCGCCCCGCAGGACACGACCGAACCCGACACCACGACCGGAGGCCGACCCTGATGAGCACCCCGACCACCGCAGCACGACCGCTCGTCGACGGCGGAGTGGTGCCGCCGCTGTGCACGCCGCTGACCCCGGATCGTGAACTCGACGTCGAGTCGCTCGAACGTCTCGTCGCCCATCTGCTGGCGGCGGGCGTCCGGGGACTGTTCGTCGGGGGCTCGACCGGCGAGACCGCCTACCTGACCGACGAACTGCGCCGACGCGCCCTCGACGTGGTGGTCGGCACGACGGCCGGGCAGGTGCCGGTGCTCGCCGGCATCGTCGACATGTCCACCCCGCGCGTCGTGGACCATGCCCGCTCGGCGGCGGCGCGGGGCGCCGACGGCCTGGTGGCGACCGTGCCCTTCTACTCTCCCACCCACCCGGTGGAGATCCGACGACACTTCCGGGCGATCCGGACCGCCGTAGACCTGCCGCTGATCGGCTACGACATCCCGAGCGCCGTGCACACCAAGCTCGACGCGGCGACGGTCGGCGAGCTGGCGGGCGAGGGCGTCCTGGACGGGCTGAAGGACTCCAGCGGCGATCTCGACGGGCTGCGCGCGGTGCTCGACCTCGTGGCCGACGTGCCCGGCTTCCGGGTCTTCAGCGGCTCGGAGACCGTGGCCGATCTGGGCCTGCGCTGCGGCGCGGCGGGGCTGGTGCCGGGACTGGGCAACGTGGACCCGGACGGCTACGTCCGGCTGCATCGAGCGGCGGCCGAGGGCGACTGGGACGCGGCGCTGCGTGAACAGCAGCGGCTGCGGGCGCTGTTCGGCCTGATCGGGGTCGCGCCCGCCGACCGGATGGGGCGCTACTCCTCGGCGATCGGCGCGTTCAAGGCCGCGCTCGTCCTACGCGGGGTGATCCGGCACGGCACCACGAGTCTGCCGATGGTGCCGTTGGACGCCGCCGAGATCGCCGCCGTCGGCGACCACCTCTCCCGAGCGGGCCTCTCGCTCGCCGAGGGCTGACACGCGGCGTGGGGTGCGCCGCCTCCCGCAGCGGCGCGCCCCACGAACCCTGCTCCGTTCCCCGCCCCGGTACGAGCCGAGGGCCGCGCCGGGTCGGCGGAGCCCACGGCGCGGTGTCGGATGCGCGCGGTGCCCCTGGCGAGTCGGCGTCCGATCAGCGGCCGTCCGGTGTGCCCAGGGCCCTTGTGCGCAGGGCCTTGCACAGCGCCCGGTCTGCGCCGGACCCTGTCCGGCGACCGGCCGCCGAGTGCGGGCGGTGTTTCGGGCTGCCGGCTCGAGTCTCCAGCAGTCGGCTCGGCCTGCGTGGCAGGCGTGGGCACCCGCCCTGCGGTCATGGGCTCCGGCCACGGGCTCGGATCGCGGGCCGGGTCGCGGTCTCCGGCACGGGCTCGGATCGCGGTTTCGGGTGATGGGCAGGTCACCGGCCCGGGCCACCGGCTCGGCTCGCAGGCTCGGCCTGTGCTCTCGGATCCTCTGTTCGGCCTCGACCTGACGGGCACGTACCTCGTGCTCGGCCCGTGCCCCGACTGTGGTCATCGGCCGCGGGCCCGTCTCGTCCCGACCCGCATCCCGACCCCGCTGACCACCGGCCGCAGGCCCGGATCGGGCCGATGGGCGATCGTGGTGCCGCGATCTCGCCGGCCGCGCCTCCCGCCACCACGCTCAGACCACAGGAGCACCCACTCCGAGAGCCGCCGTCTCCGCCTGCGAACGCGGCACCGCGGCACCCCGAACGCCCCGTTCGGCGAGCCTCACAGACCAGGCCTCGTCGATCGGCACCGCGTCGTCCCCGATCTCGTCGGGCTCGGGTCACTACGACTGGCGTGCGGAGTGGCAGCGTCGCTTCTTCCGACCGGCGGGCTGCTGATCTTCCTGGCGAGCGCGTGGACTTCTCGCCGCCGTGGGGGCCGATGAGCCCGACGATCTCCCACCGCGGGCGCTCCGCCCGGCACTCGTCCACAGTGGTCGGCGACGGTGGCCGGCGGGAGTGATCGTGACGGCGGACCATGACGGCGACGGTGGTCCGGCAGCGGCCCGTCTCGCCGCGTCGCCGTCGCCGTCGCCGACCGTGTCCGCGTCCGCTCGCCGGCCGAACGGACTTCCCCCGATGGGCGGAGTCGCGGGCGACGGCCGATCGACGAGGGTGGAAGGCGAGATCGTCGAGTGTTCCCGCCCTCGTCACATCCGAGACAGACCCCGGTCGCCTCGGTCGACTGTGCTCGGCGGGCACCGCAGGCGGTTCGGGTGAAGGGGAGGACATGCGGCGACGAGTCGACGCACAGGGCGGTACGGAGACGGCGGCGGGGTCGGACAGACCCGAGGCCGCCGGTTCCTCTGAGGACAGACGGGCGGCGGCGGGAGTCTCCGAGGTCGTCGCCGAGGAGAGCAGGCCCGCGGCGGGGCCGGGCCGCCCGGTTCGACGGCGAGGCCTCGGCACCACGAACCACGCCCGACGCCGCGCCGCCCCGCTCCGGCGGGTGGAGCGCACGGGCATCGTCGAGCAGGCAGACGGGCAGGCCGCGCCGTCGGCCGGACGCGCTCGCCGCGCCGTCGGGGTCACGGCCGTCGCCGCCCTGCTGCTGCTCGCGGCGGGGACCTCGGCGAACGCGGGGGACGGTCCGGCCGCCGCGCCGCCCGTGGAGGACGCGCCCGCCGCGTCCTCGGCGGCCGAGGCCACGCTGCGGACGTCGATCGACCCGAGCGCCGCGCCGCAGGCCGGCTTCGTCACCGACAGCGTGACCACCCAGGTCGCTCCCGGCCTGGAGCTGACGGAGTTCGACCGTTTCGACCCGGCCGGGTGGATTCGCGGTGACGTGCTGACCGCCGAGCTGTCCGAGTCGAGCCTGGAGCCGGTCTACCTGCACCCCGGCGCCGTCGCGGACCGGAGTCCCCTGTCCGAGCAGCTCGCCGAGGCGGGCGCGGTGGCGGGCGTCAACGGGGACTTCTTCGACATCAACGCCACCGGTGCGCCGCTGGGCGTCGGCATCGACGACGGTGAGCTGCGTCATGCCCCGGCGGCGGGCCACAACCTCACGGCGGCGTTCACCGAGGACCGCAGGGCCGCCCTGACGGAGGTGTTCCTCGAGGCACGTCTGACGCTGCCCGACGGCACGGTCCTGGCGGGCAGCAACCTGAACTCGCCGGTGATCGCGCGGGACGGCATCGGCGTCTTCACCCCCGCCTGGGGTTCGACGAGCCGCGCCACGGCGACGGCCGGTGCGACGCAGGTCCGGGAGGTGGAGCTGGTGGACGGCCGGGTCACGGCGATCCGCACGGCGCCCGGCGACGGGCCGATCGCCGAGGGGACGCAGCTCCTGCTCGCCCGGGACGCGGGCGCGGCGGCGCTCGCCTCCCTCACCGAGGGCGACGTGGTGGACGTCGCGCTGGCGCCGAGGGCCGACGCCGCTGACCTCGCCGTGGCGGTGGGCGGAAACCGGGTGCTGGTGCGCGACGGCGAGGTGCAGCCGGTCGACAACGTCGCCGCCCACCCGAGGACGGCCGTGGGCTTCTCCGAGGACGGCTCCCGGTTCTGGCTGGTGAGCATCGACGGCAGGCAGTCGACCAGCCGGGGCATGACGGAGCTGGAGCTGGCGCACCACCTGCACTCCCTCGGCGCCCACGAGGCGCTGAACCTCGACGGGGGCGGTTCGTCGACGCTGCTGGCCAGGAAGGTCGGCGATGCCGAGGCCGAGGTGCGCAACTCGCCGTCCGACGGCGGCGAGCGGCTGGTGCCCAACGGGCTGGGCCTGCGCACCGCCGAGGGCAGCGGCCGGCTGACCGGCTTCCGGGTCGAGCCCGCCGTCGCCGGGCCGGACTCCGCTCGGGTGCTGGCCGGGTTGAGCAGGCGGCTCGACGCCCTCGGCCACGACGAGAGCGGCGCGCCGGTGTCGGCCTCGCCCCGCTGGCGGGTGCATCGTCCCGGCAACGGCCGCGTCGTCGACGGCGTGTTCGTCGCCCGCGACCGCGCCGACCGGGTCGGCGAGACGACGGTGACCGCCGCGACCGGCAGGATTCAGGGCACCACGGAGCTGGACGTGCTGGGCAGGCCGGTGCGGCTGCGCGGCGAGGTCGGCCGGGTGACGCTGTCGGGCGCCGAGGTCGACAGCCACGTCCGGGTGATCGGCAGCGACGCGGACGGGTTCAGCACGTGGGTGGAGCCCGAGGATCTGCGCCTGGACTATGACGAGGACGTCGTGCGGGTGGATCCCGACGGCGACGGGTTCTCCGTCACCGCACTGGTCGACTCCGGGTCGACGGTGCTCACCGCCACCGCGGGCGAGCTCACGGCACGCATCGGTGTCACCGTCGGCACCGAACAGCAGGTGCTCGACCCGCTGGACTCGCTCGACGGCTGGCAGGCCACGGCCTTCCCCGCCGTCGTCGGGTCGGCGATCTCCGCCGCCGACGGGCGGGACGGCACGCCGGGCATCGCCCTGGACTACCGGTTGACCGGCACCACCGCGACCCGCGCCGCCTACGTCAACGCGGTGCCGAGGACGGAGCTGCCCGAGGGCACCCAGCGCGTCGGGCTGTGGGTGAACGGCGACGGGAACGGTGCCTGGCTGCGGCTGGAGCTGCGCGACGGCGCCGACTCCCCCGCCGTGCTGAGCCTGGCCGACTCGGTGGACTGGACGGGGTGGCGCTATGTCGAGACCGCGCTGCCCGCCGGGTTGGCGGCGCCGGTCCGACTGCACCGCTTCTACGTGGTGGAGACCGACCGTGAGCGGCAGTACGAGGGCCGCGTCGTGTTCGACGACCTCACCGCCGCTGTCTCCCCGGTCGCCGAGGTGCCGCCGGAGTCGCCGCTGCCCGACGCCGCCGTCGTGGTCGACGACGTGCTGGGCCCGGAGCGCGGCGCCCTGCGGGTCGCCGTGGTCTCGGACGCCCAGTTCACCGCGGACGACCCGGAGGGTCCGCTGGTCGAGCAGGCCCGGCGGACCCTGCGGGAGGCGGTCGCCGCCGAACCCGATCTGGTGCTGATCAACGGCGACCTGGTGGACCGGGGCACGGCGCCCGACTTCGAGCTGGCCCGCGCGATACTGGACGAGGAGCTGGGCGATCGGCTGCCGTGGTACTACCTGCCCGGCAACCACGAGGTGTCCGGCCCCGGCGACACCTCCGAGTTCGAGGCCGTGTTCGGCGAGACTCACCGGCGGGTGGATCACGACGGCATCCGGCTGATCCTGTTGGACAGCTCGCGCGGCACCCTGCGCGGCGGCGGGTTCGACCAGATCGAGATGCTGCGGGCGGAGTTGGACGCGGCCGAGGACGACCGGTCCGTCCGGGGCGTGCTGGTCGCGCTGCATCACCCGACCGACGACCCCGGCACGGCGGGGAACTCCCAGCTCGGTGATCGGCGCGAGGCCGAGCTGCTGCTGGACTGGCTGAGCGAGTTCGAGGACGCCTCCGGCAAGCCGACGGCGCTGGTCGCCTCGCATGCGGGCCGTTTCCACGCCGACCGGGTGGACGGGGTGTCGCGGCTGGTCAACGGCAACGCGGGCAAGTCGCCGTCGGGACCGGCGGATCAGGGCGGGTTCACCGGCTGGAGTGTGGTGCGGTTCCAGCCGGGCGACCGCGAGGAGCCGGTGCGCTTCGAGCTGCGACCGCACGTCGACGAGCTGGTGGTGACCGCGCCGGAGCGCATCGGCAGGCACGAGGACGCCTCGGTGACGGCCCTGGTGCGACAGGACGGCCGGGAGGTGCCGGTGGCCTATCCGGTCGGCGCGGCGTGGTCGGGTTCGCGGAGCCTGCACGTCGTCGAGTCGGATCATCCCCGGGATCGGCCTCGGCCGTGGCACGTCGCGTCCTTCGACCCGGCGACCGGCACGCTGGCCGGGCTCCGGCGCGGCGAGGTCGAGCTGTCCGTGACGGTCAACGGGGTCACGGAGACGGTGGAGGTCGGCGTCCGCTGAGAACCGCGATGCCGGGGAGGGCGGCGGCCGAGCGTGGCCGCCGCCCTCCCCGGCTCGGCAGGCGGCCGGTCGGCAGACGGGATGCGGCCGGTCGGCAGGCGATCAGTCCCGTCGTCGGGTCCCGTCGGAGCCGGTGCGTCCGAGCACCGTGTTCGCGGGTCAGAACACGCAGGTGCCGCTCGCTATGCTCCCGTCTGCCTGGTAGTCGACGCTGGAGACAGTCGATGATTCGTTCTTGACGCGGGCAGCCAGAGCCTTGCCGCTCTCGATCCAGTGGCGATACGCCTCCGGAGTGGGAAACGCCGAGTCCGGCGGATACTCCCGGTCGAGAGTGTCCTGGTACTCATCGTCCCAGGCATCGAGCGCGCTCACGAGCTGGGCGCTGAGCCCCAGATACTCTGCTGCTTCTTCGGTGCTCCAGTTGAGCCGCCGTCCTTCTTCGACGTAGTAGTAGAAGGGCGGTTCGTTGAACCCCGCGAGTAGTATCACTGCGACGGTCACTGCTTCACTTCCGGTAGCGGTTGGGGCGTACTTTGTCGTACAGGTTCAAGGGATGCGCCGTGACGATGTAGCCGTTGCTGCCGATGGCGACGACGACTCTGTGTGTGTTCCCGTCCATCTCGACATCGAAGACCTCTCCATATGACTGCCCCGCGTTACCGCGTTCAGAACACGCAGGTGCCATCCTGAAAATAGCCGTCGGCCTGATAATCCACGCTCGCGACGACGGGGGATTCCCGCTTGATGCGGGCGGCGAGTTCCTTGCCCTTCTCGATCCAGGCATGTCGATGCCGCGGGGAAGGGAAACCGGAATCCTGCGGGACGGCGAGGTTGAAGGTGCCCTGTAGTTCGTCATCCCACTCATGCAGCTCACGAGTCAGGTCAGCACTGAAACCGAAGTACTCGGCTGCCTCGTCGATCGTGTGATTGTGGAAGTCGCCGTCCTGCGCGTCGAAGTACATGGGGTCTTGGTCGTACCCGGCCAGTATCGCGAGTTCCACGGCCTTCGAGGTCATGAGAGCCTTCTCTTCCTGCTGATCGGGTGTGCTGTCACGATGAAGCCGTTGTCGCCTATCGTGATGGCGATGCGGATGCTCCTGCCGTGAATCTCGATCTCGTACACCTCCGCAGCCTTGTGCTTTCCCACGAACCGGCCGTGTCGAAGGCAGTGAAACACGACGTCGATGATCTCATGTTCCGCTATCGCCGCGTCGGCGAACTCCTCTCGGCGCTTCTGTCGAAGGATGTGTGCTTCTCCGGCGTGGTCAGGATCGCCAGTCTCCAACCACACCAGGTGGCCGCGTCGGTGACGGATCATCCGGACGATCCTCGCGGGACTGATCTTGGTTCCGGCGCGTTTCAACTCGGCGATCCACTCCGCGTAGCGAACTTCTGGATCAGTCGAGGACGCGTCTGCCGACGGGTACGGGTCAACAGGCGAGGAGGCGCAGGAGCCTGCCGTTCCGGCAGGTGAGACGCCTGGGGGCGGCGCCTCGACGTCGCCGATCCCGTGCCCGGCGATATGCCTGCAATAACCGTCGATGATCTCCTGCGCACCGCCGAGCAAGGCGCGTGCCGCGCGGACCTCCGCGGCCGACCGAGCGGCAAGGTGGTTCGCCTGATCGACCTCGGGCTGCGTCGAGCCGTGGGTGGCGGCGGCGAAGACGGCCGCGCCGTCGGCGATCGCGGCGTCGGCCTGGACGGTGGCCTGACGTGCCTAGGTGAGCAGGGCATGGGCCCGGTGGAGCCGGGCCACGATATCGGTGACCGACACTGCGCGAATCCTTACCTTCCGTGTTCGCCCATCGTGCTGGAACAACGTTCCGTAGTCGAGCGAATACTTTCCGCAGAAGGTGGTGAGGCGGGGCGTCCCGCCGTCCAGGATTCGACGTGATCAACCCGGACCGGACGAGACCTGATTCGCGTCCGCCCGGCCCGGGTCGTCACCGACAAACTGTCCTCAGGACTTGCGCTGGCCCCGCTTCTCCCGGACCCGGATGGAGAAGCGGATCGGGCTGCCCTCGAAGCCGAAGGTCTCCCGGAATCGCCGCTCCAGGAAGCGCCGGTAGCCCGCCTCCAGGAAGCCGGTGGTAAAGAGCACCACCGTCGGCGGCCGGGTCTGCGCCTGGGTGGCGAAGAGGACCTTGGGCTGCTTTCCGCCGCGCACGGGCGGCGGGGTGGCCTGGATCAGCTCGTTCAACCAGGCGTTGAGCTGACCGGTGGGCACTCGGGTGTCCCAGGAGTCCAGCGCGTTACGCAGGGCAGGCGCCAGCTTCGCCACCGCCCGGCCGGTGCGCGCCGAGACGTTGACGTGCTGCGCCCACGGAACGCGGACGAGCCCTCGGTCGAGTTCCCTGGTGAGCTGATGACGTCGGTCCTCGTCCACCAGGTCCCACTTGTTGAACGCCAGGACCAGCGCCCGACCGGCCTCGACGATGTCGGTGATGACGCGGAGGTCCTGTTCGGTGATCGGCTCGCTGGCGTCCAGCAGCACGGCGACCACCTCGGCGGCCTCGATGGCCGCCTTCGTCCGCAGCGAGGCGTAGTACTCGGTGCCGCTCGCGGTGTTGACCCGCTTGCGCAGTCCGGCGGTGTCGACGAACTTCCAGATCTCGCCGTCCAGCTCGATCAGCTCGTCGACCGGGTCCACCGTCGTGCCCGCGACGGAGTCGACCACGACGCGCTGCTCGCCGGCGAGCTTGTTGAGCAGGCTCGACTTGCCGACGTTGGGCTTGCCGACCAGCGCGACGCGCCGGGGTCCGCCGCCGCCGTGGCCGACGAGGTCCTTCGGGGACTCCGGCAGGGCCGCGAGCACGGCGTCGAGCAGGTCGCCGGAGCCTCGGCCGTGCAGGCCGCTGACCGGCATCGGCTCGCCGAGGCCCAGCGACCAGAGCTGGTGCACCTCGGCCATGGCCCGTTCGCTGTCGACCTTGTTCGCGGCGACCAGCACCGGGCGGTCCGAGCGGCGCAGCACCCTGGCGACGGCGTCGTCGGTGGCCGTGGCGCCGACGGTGGCGTCGACCACCAGCAGCACGGCGTCGGACGCGCTCATCGCCAGTTCGGCCTGGGCGGCGACCGCCGCCTGGAGGCCGGTGGCGTCGGGCTCCCAGCCGCCGGTGTCCACCACGGTGAACTTCCGGCCGTTCCACAGCGCGTCGTAGGCGACGCGGTCCCTGGTCACACCGGGAATGTCCTGCACGACCGCCTCTCGGCGGCCGAGAATGCGGTTGACCAGGGTCGACTTGCCGACGTTCGGCCGCCCCACCACCGCGAGCACGGGTTGCGGCAGCGCCGCCTCCTCCGTGCCGTCGTCCGTCTCACCGTCGGCCGACAGCTCCCACTCGGCCTCATCGGTCCAGCTCCCGTTCAGGCCGGTCACGTGTTCTCTCCCTTGTCTCCGCCGGGCGAGCCCGATTCGGCGAGCAGTCGCCGATCGAGTTCGCGCACCAGCTCCGCGAGTTCACCCTGCACCCGCGCCGTCGCCGCTTGGAGGGCCGCGCGCCCCCGACCCGAGGGCACGGTGAAGGGCTCCCCGAACAATACGTCCACCCGGGGCCGGAACCTGCGACCGGACTCCGCCGGGCGGCGCGTGCCGCGACAGGCGACCGGCAGGACGAGTGCATCGGAGGACCTGGCCAGCCAGGCGGCGCCGTTGTGCGCGCCGGACACGTCGCCGTCGCCCCGGGTCCCCTCGGGGAAGACGGCCACCAGCCCGCCCGCGCGCAGCGCCCGGACCGAGGCCAGCAGCGGCACCCGGTCGGCCTCGCCGCGCCGCACCGGCAGCTGTCCCATCCGCCGCAGCGCCCAGCCGACGGGCCCCCGGAACATCTCGTGCTTGATCAGGAAGACGCACTGCCGCCGGACCAGGCCGAACAGCAGGGGTCCGTCGATCAGCGAACTGTGATTGGCCACCAGCACCACCGGGCCCCGGCGCGGCAGCTGGTCACGCCCGGAGACCCGGACGCGGAAGAAGACCCGGCCGATCGTCGTCCCGATCCACCGGCCCGCGCGGTTCATGGCCCCCCAGGAGCCCTCGGGCAGCGCCGAGGCACCCGTGCTCGACGACTCCGAGTCGGCCGTCGAGGAACGGGCGCTCATCGGGTGGTCCTCGGTCTGGTCACGGCGAGCCCGTTCTCGACGACGAGGCGGAACAGCTCCGCCAGCACGCCCGCCACGTCGAGGTGTGTCGTGTCCACCTCGACGGCGTCGGTGCCGCGCCGCAGCGGCGAGACCGCCCTGGACGAGTCGAACTCGTCGCGTCTTCGCACGTCGGCGTGGGTCTCGTCGAGCGAGACCCGGCGGCCCTGCGCGGTGTCCTGGGCGGTGCGCCGCCGGGCCCGGACCTCGGCGTCGGCCGTCAGGTAGACCTTGAGGCCCGCCTGCGGGGCCACCACCTCGCCGATGTCGCGGCCTTCCACGACGATGCCGACGTCGGCGCCGTCGGCCTCGGCGATGACCTCCTGCTGTCGGGAGACGAGCAGCCCGCGCACCTCGGGCACGGCGGCGACGGCCGACACGGCCCGCGTCACCCGTTCCCCGCGGATCTCGGCGGCGACGTCCTCGCCGTCCAGCCGGATCTCGGGGTGCTCGGGGTCGGTTCCCACGGTCAGCCGGGCCTCGGCGGCGACCCTGGCGACCGAGGGGGCGTCCGTGGGGTCGACGTCCGAGCGCAGCACGGCCAGCGTCACGGCCCGATACATCGCCCCGGTGTCCAGGTAGCGCGCCCGCAGGCCGCGGGCCAGCCGACGCGAGACCGTGGACTTGCCCGTTCCCGACGGCCCGTCCATCGCGACGATCCCGCGCAACTCAGCGCCCTCCACCGTGCCTCCGTTCGGCCGTGCCTCGTGCCTCGCCGCGCCCCGATCGGGGGACACCGCCTGTCCGGCGTCCATTCTGCCCGCTCCGCTCCGATGCTCCGAGGCCGGTCAGGCGACCGCTGTGGGCGAGATCCCCCCGCCCGACGCCTGCGGGGGTGTGGCGGGAGGACGGGGGCCGAGCTGAGGCGGACGGGTGTGGGCACGTGTGGGGGCAGGGCAGGCGCCTGCGGAGGTCGGTGACGTGCGGTCCGGGCGGAAGGCCTCCGTGCGGAGTCGTGCGGGCGAGGCGGGTCACCAGGGAGCGCTGACGACCGGCTCACCCCGCTTGCGCGGGGCTTACGCAACGGCCGGTGCCAAATCGGCAAGATTAACGGGCTCACCCCCGCTTGCGCGGGGCTTACTCCTCCCATTCGCCGACGTCCACCGGCTGCATCGGCTCACCCCCGCTTGCGCGGGGCTTACGCCGGGCAGGTGCCGGCGGTGGTCGTCGGCGTCGGCTCACCCCCGCTTGCGCGGGGCTTACCACGGCGGTGCAGCTCGGCTCCATCGCTCATTTGGCTCACCCCCGCTTGCGCGGGGCTTACTCGCGCCCGACGACGCGGGCACGCTGCGGGTGCGGCTCACCCCCGCTTGCGCGGGGCTTACGCCCAACCGGGGGCTCGACCTTGCGTCTTAATCGGCTCACCCCCGCTTGCGCGGGGCTTACGAAGACCCTCGTCACGAAGGCGGATCTGGTCTTGCGGCTCACCCCCGCTTGCGCGGGGCTTACTTGGTGGGGGCAAGGGTGCTGAGCAGGTCGAGCGGCTCACCCCCGCTTGCGCGGGGCTTACTACGAGGCGGCGAGCGAGGCTCATCACCGTGCCGGCTCACCCCCGCTTGCGCGGGGCTTACTGGGAGCCGGGGCCTGAGGGCGTGCCGCGATCGGGCTCACCCCCGCTTGCGCGGGGCTTACGCGGCGTCGATACGGCCGTGCCGGTCGATGTACGGCTCACCCCCGCTTGCGCGGGGCTTACCCTTCGCGACCTGGGCCTTCAGAGGCGCGTTATCGATTCGTGATGCGCTCGGGCGGCTTGGATCGGTTCCACGTCGATCACGGTAGCGCAGCGTCCCGGCGGCATCGGCCCGCAGGCTGCCGGGGCGGGTCGGCCTCGGCGGTGTCGCGCGGCAGGCCGAGCGCGGCGGTCGGTGGGAACCGCCCGCCGGGCGTCGCCGCTCCGACGTCGCCCGCCCGGCCGCCGCCCTGGGAACCGTCGCCGAGGACCACGCGCCGAACCGGCCTCCGGCGGGTGCCCGCCGCGTGGACGCTGGACGCCGCCACGTCGGGACGACGACGGCTGTCGGCACGACGGCACGACGGCACGACGGCACGACGGCACGACGGCACGACGGCACGACGGCACGACGGCACGACGGCACGACGGCACGACGGCACGACGGAAAGCCTGCCCGCACGACCAAGCCCCGCGTGACAAGGCCCGTAGGCATGACGAGGCCGTCGGGACGACGAAGGCCGCCCGTCGTAAGAGAGCGACGGGCGGCCCGGATCGATCAGTTCGGCGAACCGGCAGCAGCAGGCCCGGCGGCGCGGGACTCAGTCGCCGCCGCCACCGCCGCCACCGTCCCCACCGCCGCCGTCGGAGCCGCCGGCGGACCCGGAGCCGCCCGACGACGAGTTCACGTCGGCGCTCGGGGCGACGCTCACCGCCGCGCGATCCCCGGAGTCACCCGACCCGGTACCACCGGAGCCCGACTCGCCCGGTCCCGAGCCGCCCGGCCGGTCGTCGTCGCGAGCCGTGCCCGTCCCGGCGTCGGTGCCGGCGGTGCCGCCCGCGAATCCGGGGCCGCCGGAGTCGCCGCCCGTGGCACCCGTGGAGCCGTCCCGGTCCGGCGTCGTGCCCCGTGCCAGCGCCGGGTCCTCCCGGCCGCGCCGGGCGAGGATCAGGTAGGCCACCGCGCCGAGGAAGACCAGCGCCGAGGTGAAGACGTTGATGCGCTGCCCGAAGATCATCGTCGCCTGGTCGGTGCGCATCAGCTCGATCCAGAATCGGCCGAGGGTGTAGCCGGCGACGTAGAGGGCGAAGACCCGGCCGTGGCCCAGTCGGAAGCGGCGGTCGGCCCAGACGAGCAGCAGCACGACGCCGACGTTCCACACCAGCTCGTACAGGAAGGTCGGGTGGACCACCGCGATGGGCGTGTGATCGACGGCGATGCCGTTGATCTGGTCCTCCAGCCCGGTGGCCGGGTCGATCCGCTGGTACAGCTCCAGGCCCCACGGCAGGTCGGTCGGGCCGCCGTAGAGCTCCTGGTTGAACCAGTTGCCGAGCCTGCCGATCGCCTGCGCCAGGATGATGCCGGGCGCCAGCGCGTCGGCCATCATCGGCAGCGGGATGCCCCTGCGTCGACAGGCGATCCAGGCGCCGACGCCGCCCAGGGCGATGGCGCCCCAGATGCCGAGGCCGCCGTTCCAGATGGCGAAGACGTCCAGCGGGTTGCGGCCCTCGCCGAAGTACAGGTGATAGTCGGTGGCGACGTGGTACAGCCTGCCGCCGATGAGCCCGAACGGGACCGCGAAGACCGCGACGTCCAGGACGGTGCCCTTCTCCCCGCCTCGGGCGGCCCAGCGTCGCTCGCCCCACCAGATCGCCACGACGATCCCGATCAGAATGCAGATCGCGTACGCCCGGATGGACAGCGGTCCGATGCGCCAGACGCCCTGATCTGGGCTCGGAATGCTCGCCAGGAACATGGATACGGTACCGGTCACGCCGTCACACTATCCGGCACTCTCGGAAATGCCCACGCATGGTCGCCCCGCGTGGTCGCTCAGTGCAGATCGAGCTGCGCGGGAAACGGCCGTTCCAGCGTGAGTCTGCCGTCCCGACTGCGGGCCGTCTCCTGGTATTCACCGCCGATCAATTCGAAGACGGTCATCGTCACCGACTGCGCCAGGGGCGTCACGAGCAGCAGGAACGGAATGCCCGCGTGCGCGTAGAGCTGCTTCTTCAGCGCGCGGTCGAACATCTTCGACGCGGGCGAGGACACCTCTACGACCAGTACGAGATCGCTCGCGTCGAGATAGAGCCCGTCCCGGTCCGGCACGCTCGTGATGGCGAGATCGGGAATGAGCAGCCGTCCGCTGTCCAGCAGCACGCTGATCCGGGGCAGCGACTCGTACTCCGGCGGAACGGCGGCGAGGAAGGAGACCTGGAGCCGTTGCAGGATCCGCTGGTGGGTTCGGCCTGCCACCGGACTCACGACCAGCGCGCCGTCGACGAGCTCGATGCGCTGCCCGTGGTCTTCGGGGAGCTGGAGCACCGCCGCCGCGGTCCAGGGACCCGCGTGGGCGAAGATGTTGGTGCTGGGCTCTGCTGGTGCGGCCATGACCGGACGCCTCCTCCAGGGTCGGCGGGCCCACCCTGGCACGGAATCCGGCTGATCGTCTTCTGCACACGCGGAGCGTACCGTCAAACACACAGAGTAGTGAATTCCCGGCGGGCGGCGCGCGGGAGGCGGCCCGATCAGGCAGGCCGCGCGGTCCGCCTGCGCACGCCCGACGCCAGCTCGGCCGCCAGTTCCCGCACCTCGGCCTGGGCGCCGGACGGCTCGCGGTCCACGCCGCCGACCCGCGAGACGAAGGCCGAGCCGACGATCACCGCGTCGGAGAAGCCCGCGATCTCGGCGGCCTGGTCGCCGGAGCGCACGCCGAGGCCGACGCCGATGGGCAGGGTGGTGTGGGCGCGGGCGCGGCGAACCGTGCTCCACGCCTCGGAGCCGACGGCGTCGCGGGCGCCGGTGACGCCCATGACCGCGGTGGCGTAGACGAAGCCGCTGGAGGCCTCGGCGGTCATCGAGATGCGCTCCTCGCTGGAGGACGGCGCGATCAGGAAGATCCGGTCGAGTCGGTGGTCGTCGGCGGCGGCGAGCCAGTCGCCCGCCTCGTCGGGGATGAGGTCCGGGGTGATCATGCCGAGGCCGCCCGCCGAGGCGAGGTCTCTGGCGAAGGCGTCCACGCCGTACCGGTGCACGGGGTTCCAGTAGGTCATCACCACGGCCCGGCCGCCCGCCGAGGCCACCGACTCGACGACCTCGAAGACGTCACGCAGCCGGAACCCGCCGCGCAGGGCCGACTCGGCCGCCCGCTGGATCACCGGCCCGTCCATCACCGGATCGGAGTAGGGCACGCCGATCTCCACCAGGTCGACGCCCGCGTCGATCATGGTGCGGAACAGGTCCGCGGAGCCCGGCACGGTCGGATAGCCCGCGGGCAGGTAGCCGATCAGCGCGGCCCGCCCCTCGGCGCGGCAGTCGGCGAACATCGGCGCGAGACGACTCATCAGGCTTCCTTCTCACCGAGCAGGCCGAACCACGAGGCCGCCGTGTCCACATCCTTGTCGCCGCGGCCGGAGAGGCTCACCAGCAGCACGGCGTTCTCGCCCTTCTCGCGCCCGACCTTCAGGGCGCCCGCCAGGGCGTGGGCGGACTCGATGGCCGGGATGACGCCCTCGGTGCGGCACAGCAGCTCGAAGGCGTCCATCGCCTCGGCGTCGGTGATCGCCCGGTAACTCGCCCGACCGGTGTCCTTGAGCCAGGAGTGCTCGGGACCGACGCCGGGGTAGTCCAGGCCCGCCGAGATCGAGTGTGTCTCGATGGTCTGGCCGTCCTCGTCCTGGAGCAGGTAGGAGCGGGCGCCGTGCAGCATTCCGGGCAGGCCCGCGGTGAGGGTGGCGCCGTGGCGTCCGGTGTCGAGTCCTTCGCCCGCGGGTTCGAAGCCGATCAGCTCCACGTCCGCGTCGTCGAGGAAGGGGTGGAAGATGCCGATGGCGTTGGAGCCGCCGCCGACGCAGGCGATGACGGCGTCGGGCAGCCTGCCCGCCTGGTCGAGCAGCTGCGCCCGCGCCTCGACGCCGATGACCCGGTGGAAGTCGCGGACCATCACCGGGAAGGGGTGCGGGCCCGCCACGGTGCCGAGGAGGTAGTGCGTGTCGTCGACGTTGGCGACCCAGTCGCGCAGCGCCTCGTTGATGGCGTCCTTCAGGGTGCGGGAGCCGGTCGTGACCGGGATGACCTCGGCGCCGAGCAGCCGCATGCGGGCGACGTTCAACGCCTGTCGCCTGGTGTCGACCTCGCCCATGTAGATGACGCAGTCGAGGCCGAGCAGGGCGCAGGCGGTGGCGGTGGCCACGCCGTGCTGTCCCGCGCCGGTCTCGGCGATCACCCTGGACTTGCCCATCCGCTTGGTGAGCAGCGCCTGGCCCAGCACGTTGTTGATCTTGTGCGAGCCGGTGTGGTTGAGGTCTTCGCGCTTGAGGAACACCCGGGCGCCGCCCGCGTGCTCGCCGAAACGGGCGGCCTCGGTCAGCGGCGACGGCCTGCCCGTGTAGTCGCGGAGCAGCCGGGCCAGCTCGTCGGTGAACTCAGGGTCGAGCCTGGCCTTGTCGTAGGCCGCGGCCAGCTCTTCCAGCGCGGACATCAGCGCCTCGGGGACGAACCGGCCGCCGTAGGGGCCGAAGTGGCCGCCCTCGTCCGGTTCGTGCGTGTCCGCGGGTGTCCGCGCCGTCGAGTCACCCGCGACGGCCTCGGCCTCCGCCGCGTCCGATCCCCGTTCGACACCGCTCATCGGCTGGGCCTCGGGCAGGCCGGGTGCGAGCCCGCCGTCACGAGCTGGGTCACCGCCGCCTTCGGGTCGCCGCTGGCCACCAGGCCCTCGCCGACCAGGACGGCGTCCGCCCCGGCACCGGCGTAGGCCATCAGGTCGCTCGGGCCTCGAACGCCGGACTCCGCGATCTTGAGGACGTCCGCGGGCAGTCCCGGCGCGATCCGGCCGAAGACCTCGCGATGCACCTCCAGGGTGTGCAGGTCGCGGGCGTTGATGCCGATGAGGCTCGCCCCCGCCTGCAACGCGCGGTCGGCGTCCTCGGCGGTGTGCACCTCGACCAGGGCCGTCATCCCGAGGGACTCCACCCGGTCCAGCAGGGACTCCAGTGCGTTCTGCTCCAGGGCGGCGACGATCAGCAGCACGATGTCGGCGCCGTGTGCCCGCGCCTCGTGCACCTGATACGTGCCGACGATGAAGTCCTTGCGCAGCAACGGGACGTCGACGGCGGCTCGCACCGCGTCGAAGTCCGCCAGCGATCCGCCGAAGCGTCGCTGCTCGGTGAGCACGCTGATCGCGCGCGCACCCGCCGCCGCATAGGAGGCCGCCAGCTCGGCCGGATCGGCGATGTCGGCCAGGTGCCCCTTGGAGGGACTGCGCCGCTTCACCTCCGCGATGACGCCGATGCCCGGCGCCAGCAGTGCCGTTCTGACGTCCTTCGGTGGCTGGGCCTGGTCGGCCAGCCGCTTGATCTCATCGAACGGCACCGCCGCCTCGCGATCCGCGAGGTCGGCACGCACTCCGTCGAGGATTGACTCCAGGACACTGTTCACGAGATCACCTCGTTGACGTGCCCGTCCGTGCGCTCGATCACGCCCACTCCCCTCGCGCGCCGCCGGGTTCCCAGGATGCTAACCCCATTCGCCCCCGCGTCGGGCCACCGGGTCCGGTGAAACCCCAGCGCAGAAAGGCCGTCAGGCGCTCCGACCTGCATGGTCGTTTGCAGGATCAACGATCCTCCTCGGTCGGGTCGGTCCCCTCGTTCAGCCTGTCCCACATCCGGCGGTCCGGCTCCACCGGGTTCCGCTCGGTCCTTCTCGCGGTGTAGCGCCCGCCGAGGGTCGGCAGCACCCCGCCTCGCAGCACGGTCCACGCGCCCGTGACGGCCAGCAGCAGGCCGCCCGCGCCCGCCGCGACCCGCCCCAGCAGGACGGCGGGCGGCTCCTCGACGGTCTGATCGACGAGCGGCCCCAGGAAGACCGACGTCGTGTCGCCGGGGCCCGCCTCGCCGCCGGCGATCGCCGCCCACAGCGCCCAGGCACCCGCGACGACGAGCAGCCCGCCGACCAGCCGACGCGGTATTCCCCGCAGCGACACCAGAGCCGCCACGGCGGCGAGCGCCAGCAGCGCCGTCGGGGTGAGCCAGGCCGCCGCGTCGGCGCCGGTGAGGACGACCGTCGAGATCAGTTCGCGCTCGTCGGGCAGGATCACCAGCCAGGGCAGCAGGGTCGCCGACCACAGCAGACCCGCCGAGACCGTCAGCAGCAGGCTCAGCCCCAGCAGCAGCCGCCTGCCCGCCGCTTCCGGACTCTTCTCGGCGGGAGCCGCCGGATCGGAGTCGGTCCGCGGGAGATCGGCCCGCTCGGGGCCGGCCTCCTGGTGATCAGTGTCCTCGGCGGGGGCCCCGTCGGGGTCCGATCGCGCGGGGTTCACCCGCTCGAGGACAGGCTGCTCCGCGGCGGCCTGCCCAGGGGCAGACTGCTCGGGCGTTGATCGCTCGGGCTCCGTCTGCTCGGGCTCCGTCTGGTCGGGGGCCGCTTCGTCAGGGGCCGCCTTCTCGGAGGCCGACTGCCCGGGGTCGGGTCGCCCGGGCGCAGGCTGCTCGGAGAACACCGCGTCGGGGTCCGTTTGATCGGCATCGGGGCCACCGGCTTGAGCACCACCGGACCCGGCGCCGCCGCCGGTCTGGGCGTCGGCCGAGGACACGGCGTCCCCGGACCGAGCGCGGCCTGGACGGGCGGCCTGCCGCTTCCGAGCGCCCCGGCCTTCGACGTCGTCCGGCGGTGCCTGCCCGTCGGTGGGCTCGGAAGACTCGGCCGCGTCGGGCGGCTCGGCGACGCCGGAAGGCTCGGGGCCGTCGGGCGGCTCGGGGGCGGGCTCAGGCACCGGAACCCCGCACCGCGAGGCTCGCGACGTCGCCGGGCAGGCCCGAAGGCCGTGTCCCGCCGCCCTCGCCCGCCGGGGCGGGTGTCGCCAGCGTCTCGGCCGTCGCGATGGCCGCCAGCACCGCGCCGGCCTTGTTCAACGTCTCCTGGTCCTCGGCGACCGGGTCGGAGTCGGCCACGATCCCGCCGCCCGCCTGCACGTAGGCGGTGCCCTCGCGCATGAGCGCGGTGCGGATCGCGATCGCGGTGTCGGCGTCGCCCGCGAAGTCCAGGTAGCCGACCACCCCGCCGTAGACCCCGCGGCGGGTGGGCTCCAGCTCTTCGATCAGCTCCATGGCCCTGGGCTTGGGCGCACCGGAGAGGGTGCCTGCCGGGAAGCAGGCCGTGATCGCGTCGAAGGCCGTGCGGCCCTCGGCGAGCCGCCCGGTGACGGTGGAGACGATGTGCATGACGTGGCTGTAGCGCTCCACGGTGAAGAACTCGACCACCGACACCGAGCCGGGCGCGCAGACCCGGCCGAGGTCGTTGCGTCCGAGATCGACGAGCATCAGGTGCTCGGCGCGCTCCTTCTCGTCGGCGAGGAGGTCCTTCTCCAGCAGCGCGTCCTCCTCCGGATCGGCGCCGCGCCACCGCGTCCCGGCGATGGGATGCGTCGTCGCCACTCCATCACGCACGGTGACCAGTGATTCGGGGCTGGAGCCGACGATGTCGAAGGGCACCGGCCGGCCGTCGGCTCCCGGCGACTCCAGCCGCAGCAGATACATGTAGGGGCTGGGGTTGGTGGCCCGCAACACCCGGTAGACGTCGAGCGCGTCGGCGTTCGTGGTCACCTCGAAGCGCTGGGAGACCACCACCTGGAACGCCTCGCCCGCGCGGATGGCCTCCTGGGCGGCCCGCACGGCCGCGTGGTGCTCGGCCTCGGTGCGCCTGCGGACGAAGTCGGGTTTCGGCCGGTCGTAGACGGCGACGCTGGCCGGGGCGGGCGCGCCGAGCCGGACGGTCATCTCGTCCAGCCTGGCCAGGGCGTCCCGGTAGGCGGCATCCACCCGCTCGGGGCTGTCGTCCCAGTTCACCGCGTTGGCGATGAGCGTGACGGTGCCCTCGTGGTGGTCCAGCGCGGCGAGATCGGTGGCCAGCAGCATCACCAGCTCGGGCAGGCGCAGGTCGTCCTCGGCCAGCTCCGGCAACCGCTCCAGTCTGCGGACGGTGTCATAGCCGAGGTAGCCGACCATCCCGCCGTGCAGCGGGGGGAGGCCGGCCAGCGGATCGGTGTGCAGCACGCGCAGGGTCTCCCGCAGCGCGGTGAGGGGGTCGCCGCCGGTGGGAAGGCCGACCGGTGGAGTGCCGGTCCAGACGGCCTCGCCGTCACGCACGGTGAGCGCGGCGGGGCTGCGCACACCGACGAAGGACCAGCGCGACCAGGAGCGTCCGTTCTCGGCCGATTCGAAGAGGAAGGTGCCCGGCCGATCGTCGGCAAGCTTGCGGTACACGCCCAGCGGCGTCTCGTCGTCGGCGAGCAGCCTGCGGACGACCGGGATCACCCGCCGATCGGCCGCCAGAGCGCGGAACTCCTCCAGCGTCGGGCTGACCACGCCGATTCCGCCACCAGTCACGTCCACCATGACGTCATTGTGCCGGTGCGCCCCGTCTCGCCGTCACGGGACATGATGAGGCGGTGAACGGCCCGACGAACTCCCTGGACGAATCGGGCGGCCCCCGCCGCCGAGGACCGCGCAGCGGGGGCGACACCCGCGCGGCCCTGCTGCGTGCCGCGAAGGAGGTCTTCGCCGAACGCGGCTACGAACGGGCCACCGTGCGGGTGATCGCGGAGCGGGCGGGCGTCGACCCGGCCATGGTGAACCACTCGTTCGGGGGCAAGGAGAAGTTGTTCGCGGCGGCCGTGGAGCTGCCGTTCGATCCGGCGCTGGTGGTGGAGACCATCCTGGCAGGCGAGGCCGAGTCGGCGCCGGAACGGCTGATCGCGACGTTCGTCTCGGTGTGGGACGCCCACGCCGACGGCTTCGCCGCGCTGGTCCGCAGTTTCAGCTCCACGGCCGCCGCCGCCGAGATGCTGCGCACCGCGCTGAGTCGCTTCGTCATCGGCGAGGCGCTCGGCAGGCTCGGGATCGATCAGCCAGGGGTGCGCGGCGGGCTGGTGGCGAGTCAGATCATCGGGCTGGGCATCACCCGGTACACGCTGCGGCTGGAGCCGATGAGCACGGCCGATCCGGCATGGCTGGTGGCGGTGTTGGCTCCGACGCTGCGGCGCTACCTCTTCGACGAGCTGGCGCCGCCGTCGGCGCGGGACTGAGGGCGAGGGTCAGCGGCGTAGTCGGTTGAGCAGGGTGATCAGGACCGCCCGATCCCCCGGCGCCAACGACGTCCCCGCCAACCCCTCAGCCGTCGCCGCCCGCAACGTCTCCACCACCGCCTCCAGAAACTCGATCCCGAAATCCGTCAACGCCAACCGCTTCTCACCACCCCGACCCGCCACCACCACATAACCCCGATCCGCCAACCGCACCACACTGTGATCCAGACTCCGAGGCGGCAGATCCAACGCCGTGTTCGCGATCGCCTTCCGCACCGGATGCGGCGACCGCGCCAACAACCGCAACAACCGAAAGTCATACACCGAAATCCCATGATCATGACGCAACACATCCGCGGGCCGCACCGTCCACCGCTGCACCGCCGCGATCAACGTCTCCCACATCACCCAGGGTTCGGCCGCGACCGTGCGCGCGCCCACGGCGACGTCCAACGGCACCGCCCCGACCGACCGCCGGGCAGCCGCGACAGACTTGACCGACGACGTCGACGCCGATGAGGAATGCCGCCCCGGTGCGGCGGATTTCGGCAGTGCCGGGGTGTTCGGCGCCGCTGACGAGTTCCGCATCACCGAGGACTTCGGCGGTGCGGACTTCGGCGGCGGTGCGGACTTCGGCGATGCGGACTTCGATGGCACTGCGGACTTCGGCGGCGCTGCGGACTTCGATCCCGGTGAGACGCCCGGCTCCGCCGAGGGCTTCGGTTCCGGGGAGATGTTCGCTCCCCGCACGGGGACCGGCTCGGGAGAGCACGGCTCGGCGAGCCGAGCGGGCGGCGCCGAAACGGGCCGGGGCGGGACGGTCGGGGTGCTGTCGGACATGTGTCGTTCTCCTGGTGCTGGTCGATTCAAGGACAGCGGGTCGAAAGGAATCCGGCCGAAAGGCGTTCGCCGAGCGGAATTCGGCCGCTTCCGACGCGGCCGGTCGGGAGTCGTCGGGTCGGGAGTCGTCGGGTGGAAGTCGTCGGATCGGAAGCTGTCGGGGCGGAAGCTGTCGGGTCCGGAACCGTCGGGTGGACGACGGCCGGGTCGAGCGGCTAGGGCGATCGGGCTCCGTCGGCACCGGTCTGGTCGCGACGAAGGCGATCAAGGGGCGCTGGGTGGGCGTCCCGGTTCGGAATCGAGTCGGCGGAGCGGCCGGTGCGCGTGTCGCGGCCGGTGGGCATCGTCGCGGCGGCCATGGATCGGGCAGCCATGGGATTGAGCAGCCAGGTGATCAGACAGCCGAGTGATTCGGCATCACCGGATCACCGGATTCGGCGATCGCGAATTCAGTGATCGCCTGATTCGGCGATCGCGAATTCGACGTGGCGTCGGCTGTCAACGGGTGCCGGCCCGAGTGAGAAGGCCGAATCCCGTGTGACGGGGCGTTAGCGGGAGAGCGCGTCGGCGGCGGCGACGGGGGCGGCGTGGAGCGCCGAGGCGTGTCTCAGACAGAGTGGGCAGCGTTGTTCGTCGTAGAAGCACACTCGCATCGGGCGTCGATTCATCGCGCGGAACTCCGCCTCCGGGGCGCAGATCGGCCGGATCAAGCGGGAGCCGTTCCAGTCGGCGTCGGCGAGGTGTGAATCACCGGTGCGCACGGTGCGCACGTACCAGGCGAGCGTCGTCACGTTTCCTCCACCGGGAGACAGATCGGGCAGCGCAGCAGCCGCACCCATTCCTGCACCGACACCAGCGCCGCGCCGCAGATCGCCACGTCCAGCGACCGATACGACTCGTCGCGGCGGTGTTCCAGTCGGCGAAACCGACCGGCCCACCTCGGCGGCGGCGCCGGCATCGGCGGGCGGCTCTCGGACACCGAAGCCTGCTCGCCGCCCCACGCGCGATCCCGCAACACGACGACGGCACCGGACGGATCGGTCTCCTTCGGCGGGAGGTGGCTCGGCACGAGACCGCTCGGCGGACGACCATTCGACGGAGGATCACTCAACGGAAGAGCCCTCGACGGAAGAGCAGTCAGCGCACGATCGGCAGCCGCGAGATCATTCGCAGGCAAGGCCGTCGGCGGCGGATCGTCCGGCGGCGAATCCGTCGGATCGGCACCGGACCATCGTGGCCGGGTCGGCTCGGCGGCGGTCACGGCTCGACCACCCGAAGCCTGCCGACGAGCACGAAGGGCCGCACCCGCGCGGCGGCCCGGGCCCGAGGAACCCGCCCGGCCGAGGCACGGGCACGGACCGGCTCGCGGCGAGCCTGCGGACCACGGCCCGTCGGCGGCGGCGGTGACTGCGCCGGAGCCGCACTCGCGCGTCCGCCCCACGACGTGGCGGAGCCGGACCGCCTGCCGATGCGGCGCAGCCGCCACAGCAGTCGGGAAAGCCGCGAGCCGACGGCGGGCGGCCCGGCGGGTTCCGTGCGGCGCGGCCGGTGGGGCGGAGTCGTCGTCATGGCACCTCCTCGGAAGACGTGTCGGGTTCGGGAGCGGCCTTCCTGCGGCCGTGATCGGGCCTGCGGGCGCAGCCGGACTCGTGGGCGTCGGAGGACGGGAAGTCCGCGTCCTGTCTGCCGCACCAACAGCAGGTGCGGGCCAACCTGTTGTTGCGTTCCGGCTCGGTCTCGTCCGGGAGCCTGCGCATCCACGGCTTCATCGCTCACCTCCGTGGCAGGCGGGGCAGGGCGTCAGTCGTTCCTCACTCTCGGCGGGCCGCACCACCACGCCGCAGCGGGCGACGTCGACGGCCCAGTACCGGACGTCGCGGACATGGGCGAACCCCGACCCCGACGCGAACACACCAGCCCAGGACGGGGCGGCATCGGATGTCTCGGAAAGGGCGGTCATCGAGACACCGCCCAATAGAGATGCAGCGCGGCGTACCAGACGCCGAGCGCAGACAAGATCAACAAGACGAAAGACATCGCCACCTCCGGAACCGTTACCCGAATTGGGAACTCCGACCCATTATCTTGGACCGGGTCCAAGACTCAAAGCCGGATTCATGAGCATGAATCAGATTCACCTGCGGTTTCCGGCTATTCTGGTTCCATGGCAGGCACTCATCGATCACCTCGGGCACTGGCACTGGCCGCCGCACTGAGGGAGGCGCGCGCAGCAACAGGGCTGACCCAACGCGGTCTGGCTGAGCGGATCGGCGCCCCGCACTCGCGTATCACCCGCTACGAGTCTGGTTCCAGGGTTCCTAAAGAAAACGAAGTGGCAACGATTCTCGGCGCCCTGGGCACGGAACCGGTGCTCCGGACGCATATCCTCGAGATAGCTCGAGACGTCGACCGCGAGACCTGGTCCGAGGTCACCCAAATGGGGACACCCACCCAGCTAGACACACTGACTCAATATGAACGCTCCGCAACCGCACTGACTGACATCTCGACAGTGTTGATCCCCGGTCTGCTCCAGACGCCAGGTTATGCACGGACGATCATGTCGAGCGCGCAGGACGCCATACCTGCTGGCGATGTGGAGCGGCGCGTGCTGTATCGCCTTGGTCGACAGCGGATTCTTGATGGCCCGTCGGCACCGCAGTTCACTGCGGTCATCGACGAGACGGCGCTGATACGCCGCGTCGGAGGGGCAGCGGTGATGGCGGAGCAGTTGGATCACATCGCATGGATGACGACGAAGCCGAACGTCTCGGTTCGGATAGTCGGGCTCGACGTCAGCTACCACCATGCGATGGTCGCTGGATGGTTCGTGATCGAGTTCGCGGACGCTGCTCCGGTCGTCCAGTTGGAGCACTTCAACACTGGAACCTTCGTCCATGCCCGCGCTACGACAAGATCGTTCCTCGACGCTCGGGATAGCGTGCTGTCCGTCGCGATGAGTCCTGAAGAGTCGACTCAGCTCATCGCGACGCACGCGGAGCACCACCGTCGAGGAGATGAACTTTATGACCGCACCTAAGGACTGGCAGAAGCCGAGCCGTTCGGGACCTGCAGCGAACTGCGTCGAGATCGGTCAGGCTCCAGGCCTCGTCGGCATCCGCGACACCAAGAACCGCGACGGCGGCACCCTCCTCATCAATCACACCACCTTCGGCACATTCCTCCAAGCGATCCGAGACGATCGGCTCCGCTGACACCGTGGCGGTCACCTGCCATCGGGTGACCGCCACCTCATCGGGGGTCGCCGGGCAGTCTCCCCTACGGCCACGTCTCGGGCATGCCGAGACAAGAGCGACGGTGGTGTTCGGCGATCCCGCCGACACGCACCTGTGCCGGCGAACAGCGTCGGCATCCGCCGCCGACCGTGGTGTGTCCATCGGGGCGCAGCACATCTGGGAGCATCATGACCGTCTCGTCCTGGGGCGACGTCGAACCCGGCGTCCCGGCGCATCATCACTGCCTCGCGACGATGGAGACCGCCGCCGACCCGAAGCACTGGACCGACGCGAGCGCCGCCGAACCGACCCTGGTCGCGTGGTCGGCCGGTGAGGTCGTCGAGTGGGTACGCCTCCAGCTCGACAGCCACGCCGCCGAGGCGAAGCCCGAATTCGGCGACGGAGCACGGATGACGCACGCCCTCGCGGCCTACGATCCCACGCCTGCCCCGTTGTCGACCTGGCCGTCCACGCACCTGCCGAATCTGTGGGAGCGGCTCAGTTCCACGACGTCCCGTGGCCGCTGGGCGATGGAGACGTGGAAACTGTCGTGGCGATCGTCGGTTGGTGCTCCAGATCTTGAGCTACGCGGACCGCGACCAGCCCCAGGGCACGTATCTCGGCCGCCCCTACGAGGTGTGCCGCCGGCATGACCGCCCGGCGGAGTCGCCATACCGACCGCCGGCACCGACCGCGCACACGGAGTCCTGCACCGCGCCGGTGCGGGACGCCGTTCGCAGGAGTCGTCTGCGGGCGGCTCCCGCCCGAGCTGCCCGCGCCCGGTATCACCCCACCGGATTCGTCGGCCGGTAGCCGCCCGATGCCCCCGCGAACACGGAAGACCGGACGCGGCGGCCCGGC